>JADJQT010000002.1:602287-903431 GCA_016712595.1 Rhodospirillales bacterium | reverse complement strand
CGCACGTCCGAAGGCCTCGACAACTGCGCTGATGTCGTCAGCGGCCATTTCCCGGGGCATCGGATATCCGTCGGTGAACGCCAGCGCACTGGGCGCAACGACATCGGTCCACCCGCCATCTTGCTCATCGACAAGTCCGTCACCATCCCACGGTCTGCGGGTGCTCGCTTTGCGTCCTGCGTGCGCCAGCTGGATGCCGGCGAGACCGCCTTGCTCATGGATAAAGTGGGTGATCCGCGCCAAGGGCGCGACGTGGGCGTCACTCCAGATCCCCACGTCCTGTGGGCTGATCCGTGCCTGCGGCAGCACCGCGGTGGCCTCGACGAAGACAATACCGGCACCGCCCACCGCCCGGCTGCCGAGGTGCACCAGATGCCAGTCGTTCACCAAGCCGTCCACGCACGAATACTGGCACATTGGGGAGACGGCGATGCGGTTGGGAACCGTGATCGACCGGAGCTTCAAGGTCTCGAAGAGATGCGCCATGCCTCAGCCCTTTCTGTCGCGGTGAATGCCGCCCGAAATGCCTTCGCTCGCTGCTTCGGTGTCCTCCTCGGCGGCAAGCTCGGCGAGCCATAGCACGCGGTGGCGCTGTCTTGAAACCACAAGACCTGCGACCATACGTCACATCATTCGTCAATTCCGCCTCACGCGCCATCGGCCGCGCGAGAAGCGTGATGAATTTTCCTGAAGGATTTTAGGACCGCCGCGTGGACCAGTCTGGGTCTTGCACCGTCAGCCCCTGTGATCGGCGTGAACGCCGGACCTCAGGGTTAAAACGGGAGACGCTGAGAAGTCCACGTCGGCAAAGATGACGACGCCAAGGTTACGAAAGCGTTCTGGCTAATGCCTGCCCTCGCTCCAGCGTTCGAGCGCTGAATACCTTCCGAGATGCGCCAGCCACGGAGCCCGATCTCGAAATCTGCCGCCGGCAAGGTACGCTGCGATCGCTTCCTCACCCGTCTATTTCAATCGCTGACCCCCTCAGCGGGTGTTGGCGGTCAAACGAGGACGACGATAGGAAACGCGCGGGTCACGGCACCTTAATTGTCAATATCGCCGATAGGATGGATAGTTCTTAGACATCTCTCAACAACAACGACAAAAAATGCCGCGCGTGGTGAAGTCAACGCCAACAAAACCGTCCATATGCACTCAAGAACGATGGTCCAGCGGACCAGTCGACGGAGTCCAGTTCATTTGGGCATCACGCAGGCAGCGGTTACGAAGAGCGTTGCTATATACCTGCAAGGTCTGATCCACCATGCGCTCAATGCTCATTTCGCCGCTTTTGCGCAGCGATTCCACGCCCATCTTATGCCGTCGCTCCGAATCGCTCAACAGACACTCGACTGCGTCAACGAGAGCATCCAATTCGTCCTGCGGTACGATAAATCCCGTCTCGCCGCTCTCGATCGCTTCGGCGACGCCTCCAACGTCGGTTGCGACCACCGGTACCCCTACCGCGAGCGCTTCAAGCAAAACGTAAGGCATCCCTTCATAAAGGCTCGGCATCAGCAGTACGTCGAACGCTGGCAGAACCGTCGGACCCTGTCGATCGGTCACCCAGACCAAGCGCTCGTACACACCGGCACGACGAGCCAGATCGTGAACCTGCTCTCGCAATGGGCCCGTTCCGACGACGATTCCGCGCGCGTTCGGCAAGCGCCCGACGATTCGCTCCATGACCGCGACAAACCGCTCGGGAGCCTTCTGCGGCACCAGACGGCCGATAAATCCGACACAAAGCTCCTCGGCGGCGATACCCAGGGACGACCGGACAGCGAGGCGGTCGATCCCGTGTACAGCAGGAATTCCGTTAACGACGGTACTGACCTTCGATGCCGAAACCCCCTGCGCTATGATGTGCCGCCGCTCGTCCTCGGACACGGCGATGATGACATCACAGTGCGCCCGCGCCAAGCCAACCTCGATGAGACGATAGAATTCGCGAAATGCCGGATGCAGCGTCGGGTCCATCGTCCGCATGGCGTGGGGCGTATAAACATTCGTCGATTGCGTTCCTAGCGTTGCCAGCCGCGCCAACACGCCTGCTTTCGAGGAATGCGCGTGAACGATATCGAATCCCCCGGCGCGAGCGATGTACCGCCGTATCTGCCATAGGCAGGCAATGTCCGAAAAATGCGGCTCGCGACGCATCGGCACCTGCTGAAGGTGAACGTTCTTGACGTCTTTAAGCGCTGCGAGCGAATCACGGAACGTCTTGTCTGCGCGCAGTTCCGAGTAAAGGAGGTGGACCTCACACTCGGATTTGCTTAACCCATGGACGAGCTCAACCACGTGCCGGCCGGAACCGCCGCCACTTGCCTCGAGAACGATCAAGACCTTCGGCGGAATTTCGCCGCTATTCTTGAATACCGCCTCAGGCTGCCCAACCCCTTGGGATTTGATCCTCAACAATTTTGGTTCTCCCACGACCCCCTCCCCGCGATTCCTACCGCGTGCGCTCGGCTGGCCCCAAGACCACCACTCGGAGCTGCGTTGCGACGACACTTTTCACACTATACACAAGCGCCGCGTATCGCATTGTGATGGAGAGCACTCTCTATCAGAGATCGTATCGTTGCCAATTTCGGGTGATCCGTATCGACGCGTGTCGAATGGCGACGATAGCTTCGGATTAATCCTGGTCAATCCAAAGACGCGGGATAGCTGGATCCTCTACTCGAAGGTCGCAATGATACCTTGAGGCGAAAAAGCCGTGTCGACGCGCGTACATCAGAGTCACCCATCGGCCTTCACGGTACAAGTGAAATTTTATCCATCTCATTTTCGTCAATTATTACGGTGACGAAATTACTATTTGAAGTGAGTTCCGTGCATATTTGGAATATATATATTCTTATAACATGCAATAATACTATATATTTGCAAGATATTTACAACAAGTTACTGTGGGTTGCCAGGGGATATCGGGGTAATTTCGCGATTCCGCGTCATCTTATAATACAAAAAGTCATTCATCTCTGAGAAAATGGGCAAAAGTTGTTTGCACAATGGCCAGCGTGCCAACCTGTTTTGTATCCTTGATCGATCAGGCGCGGACTTTGTGCCCCCCGTCGTGACGCGACGCTCGATTACGCCAGATGGACGGAGCGAACGCGTTCACTTAGCGGCCGGGCGCCGGCAAGTCGGATCTGTCGGCGTGGACTGTTCCGTTTCGTTCTTCCGGCTCCGACTCGTGAAGGTGAACCGTGCCACGGACAGCACAGCGCAATCGGCAGTAATGTACATTGCCGCTTCGTCCGGTGGTTGAGGAGCCGCCTGAAAAGCGTCATCAACTTGAAAGCATCCCGGGCCACACAAAAAAAGCGAGTTTTTCAAATGGTTTCTCCGAATTCGGCGAGCGCGTCATCCACAGTCGGCGATAGTGGAGACTATCGGATCGACGCGTTGATCGAAGGCGACAAGTGGGGTGGGTCGGTCGGGGTCGGTGCGACCATCTCCTATAGCTTTGCTTCGACGTCCTCTGTCTGGGCGTCCGGCTATGGTCTCGGAGAGCCTAGCAAATCCGGCTATCAACCGCTCAATGCGACAGAACAGGCTTGGTTCCGTAGCGCGCTCGCGGCCTGGTCCGATGTGGCGAATGTTAAGTTCGTCGAAACGACGGAGACAAGCTCAAATGTCGGCGATATCCGTGTCGCTTATTCATCCCTGTCGAGTATTGATTCGAATGCGTATGCTTGGAGCTACTATCCTTCATCGTATGCGGAATCTGGAGACGTCTGGCTTAACGACGACTATAGTTGGTCATATGGTGTTGGTAGTTACAGCTATATGACGCTGATTCACGAAATCGGCCACACGCTCGGACTAAAGCACCCGTTTGAGGGGGGTGATACGCTCCCGACATTAGAGGACAACTACCAATATACGCTTATGTCCTACACGGACAGCGACGGCGCCGACGTCTATCCGAGCACGCCGATGCTCTATGATGTGCTGGCTATTCAGTACATTTATGGCGCGAACTACGCGACACGCTCGGGTGACACGGTTTACACTTCGAATCCCGGCGAACTTCGTGCGCGCGCAATCTGGGACGGAGGCGGCAACGATACGTTCGATCTATCGGCGCATACGAGTTGGGTGGACGTCGATCTGCGTCCGGGAGGGTTCAGCTCAATCGGGCTGAACAGCGACGGCTCGCACGCGATCGACAACATTGCCATCTGCTTTGGCACAGTGATCGAAAACGCCATCGGTGGCAGCGGCGACGATACGATCGGCGGGAATACCGCGAACAATCACCTCGACGGTGGTGGCGGGAACGACCAGCTTTTCGGTGGAAACGGGGCCGACAGCCTCGCGGGTGGCACGGGAGACGATTTATTAAACGGTGGCGCCGGCGCGGATACGCTCGACGGCGGGACAGGCGTCAACACCCTGTTTGGGGCTGGCGGAGACGACCTTTACCTCCTCAGTTCGGCACGCGATATCATCATCGAGCGTGCCGGTGCAGGTATCGACAGCGTCCAAAGTTTTGTGACCTGTTCGCTGTCGGCTAATGTTGAAAATCTGACGTTGCTCGGCAGCGATGATATCGACGGCACCGGCAACGCGCTGGCGAACACGCTGAATGGGAACGCGGGGGCCAATCTGCTTGCCGGTGCCGCAGGATACGATACGATTTTAGGTGGAAGCGGCGGCGATACCATCCACGGTGGCGCGGGCAATGATTCGGTGATCGGCGGCAATGGTCCCGATGCGTTGCTGGGAAACATCGGCAATGACACGCTGAGGGGAGGTGCCGGCGACGACTGGATGTCCGCCGGTGACGGTCGCGACAGCCTTGACGGCGGCGACGGCCGTGACACGCTGCTCGGTGGCGCAGGGGCGGATACGCTCAACGGCGGCGCCGGCAACGATACGCTCGACGGCGGTGGCGGCAACGATCAGTTGTTCGGCGGCGCCGGAGGCGACTGGTTCCTGCTCCGGGATCTTAACAATGGCGTTGCCGAGACGATTACGATCATCGGTTATTGGGGCAGCGGCGGCGATGTCATCGACCTGCCGCTGGGCGCGGCCAGTGTGGTGAGCGAAGCCCACGACGGCGATGCCTGGGTGCTTACCCTCGCCGGCGATGGCGACGTCCTGCGGCTCGAGAGTGCCATTGATCAGGGCACCATTGGCACCATTCTTGATGATATCCTCTTCGTCTGAGGCGGCGCGGCGATGGATTCTGTTGCCCAGGTTAGAGCGGTCGGCATTGCGGTATGAAAAGGGGCTGACATGGCCGGAACGTCGATCCGGAGCGCAGCGCCACAGCCGTCTCGGCCGCGCCGAGGCCCAGACGCCGGGCTTCTTTCCGTCATCGTGCCAATGCACAATGAAGCCGAAAACGTCGCCCCGTTGCTGGCACGGCTACGCCCGGTTCTCGATCGCGTCGGACTGCCCGCCGAGATCGTGTGTATCGATGACGGGAGTTCGGACGAAACGTTAGTCCACCTCGCCGGCGAACGCGAACACGATCCGCGTGTAAAGATTCTGCGGCTCAGCCGCAACTTCGGCAAAGAGGTCGCCATTGCCGCCGGCCTCCTCCACGCCGCCGGCGATGTCGCGGTCCTGATGGACGCCGACCTGCAACACCCTCCCGAAACGATTGAGCTGTTCGTCGCGCGATGGCGGGAGGGATACGAAATGGTCTACGGCGTCAGGAGGGACTGGGAGCGTCGGTCTGCTGCCCGGCGCCTCGCTTCCAATATGTTCTATCGCATCTTCGCCGTCGTTGCCAAAACGGAACTTCCTCGCGGCGCCGGCGATTTTCGCCTGCTCGACCGGCGCGTGATTGATGCGTTGAACGCCTGCAGCGAACGTAGCCGCTTCAACAACGGCTTGTTTGCCTGGGTTGGCTTCCGTCATGTCGGCGTTCCGTTCGAAGTTGGCGGGCGCAACCTGGGTGGCTCTCGTTGGAGCGTCTTTGCCTTGTGGCGATTCGCGATCGATGCGATCACCGCATTCAGCATGATGCCGCTGCGCGTCTGGTCCTATCTCGGTGGCTTTGTTTCGATATTCGCGCTCTCTTATGGCGGGTTCATCGTCCTGCGAACAGTGCTCTTTGGCCGAGACGTCCCCGGTTATGCTTCGCTGATCACCGCAATCACCTTTTTTGCCGGCGTGCAACTCATCAGCCTGGGCGTGATTGGCGAATACCTCGGCCGTGTGTTCACCGAGGTCAAGCAAAGGCCACTTTACGTCATCGCCGATGCGGTCGGATTCAATGAACACGACGGCGACGAAAAGGCTGATACGAAACGGCGAGAATAGATTCGACAAAATCCCATAATCACCAAAAATCGGGGAGCGCAGCGCAAATACATCCAAATGGAGCGGTGGAGATGCGGCGCGGGCCGCGATATCGATTTGACGCCATGACCCACTCAGTGTTGAGCGCCTCGTTCGGCCATTCCGGCGATAGAGCGACGATCCTTGACGACACCGAGAACGACGCCCAGGCGCTTGATCTCAATGATCGTCCGACCATTGCAGATGCGATCGCAGTTGGTGTTGGTCGTCGAAATGAAGAAATCGGCGTCCTGACAGTCATCCGCGGTACGCAGTTGTGGCGGCGCATAGGCGGTCAGTGGCCAGGACGACGTACACAGGTCGACATCATACGTCCGATCCGGAAGGCTCCCGCCGTTCTCGGCGGCCAATCGGTCGGTCAATCGATCGATTGCCTCGCGGGTGAAGTTCGACCAGTAATCGGTTTCGTACCGGCCGTTCGCGCCGGATACACCCCCGACGAGAAGATTGTAATAAACGTATTCATGGGGATGCAGCGCCACCATCGTCCACACATCCTTGACGACCGCGGACGCGAACAAGGTCAAGGCGAGGCCGAAGACGGTGCGCCATCTTCGGATAAGCGTGAACATTCGATCGAGGCCAGCCGCAGCGAGCACGCACATCGGCGTAACAACAAAGAGGAAATGCCTAAGCCCATTATAAAGGGCGGGTTCAGTTACAACTGCGTATAAAACTGGTAGCGTTGCCGCCAAGGTAATGATCAGCCATTGGCGGTACCTGATAGTGGAAAGGAAGTGGTCTGTGCGAGATATGCAGACGACGCTGGCGATAACACTCGCCAACAGGCCGACAAGAACCGATTCGGGCAGCTTGACCAAAAAGTATGCTGGAATATACCAGGGCGGTATGTCGTGCGAGCTGTACAGGTGGCCTGCGAGGACGGTCGGAATGTCGAACTGCGTGAGGTCGTGCACGGCAGTAAAGATGTTGCCTGGAGCCATCACGGACCAGGGCCACAACACCGCCATGAGCGCGAGCGCGACCACGACCGCAGGAAGCAAGCGGACCAACATGACGCCCGCGCCGATCATGGCCTGTCGCCTGCCGACACGTCGTGCCGAGTCGAGGCAATGCAGCGCGAGTACGGGAATTAGATAGAATCCGCCCAGCAATGCGCCGACGCGAATTCCCAGACTGAGGCCGGCCGCAGTACCGAGCCCCACGACGATCCGCAACGAAGGTCGCGGCAATTCCGGTAACAGGCGGCAGGACAAATAAAGCAGCCATGTCATGCCCGCGGCAAAGGGAACGTCCTTCGTATTGTTGAACATCGCGCCGTAATATGCCGGGCAGACGGTGAGCAAAACCACGGTTAACAGTCCGACGCGTGGGCCGCCTGCGAGACGCCCGAGACGCCAAGCGGCAAATATTCCGCAGAGCCCAATGATTGCGCAGATGAGGTGCCGGGTTTCGTAATCTGGAAGTGGTGAAAACACCGATACGATTGCCGCAATCAGATCAAACAGGCCGCCGTAAAGATAGAGATTAGAATATTCGAAGACTCGCGTATCGGTCAGCCCGGAAAGGTAATAGTCGAGAAGAAGTCTACCATAAGTATGCTGAACCTGCTCGTCGGTCGAGATTGCGAAATCGCCGAATGTCAAGACAGCGGCGATGAAGACCCCGACAAGGCAGATGATCGCGAGACGGTCGTACAGACGGCCATATGAGCCATCGATTGAAGCCGGCGCGACCGCGTTCGGCGGCCGCACGGGCAGGACGTCAACGTAGGCCACGGGACGGCTTTTTCCCTCAATATCCGATGAATATGCGCCGAAACTGTAATTGGCGACGCATGACTCGCCCGCTCAGCCGCCGGTCAGCCCTTCAGCCGTCCCGAAGCCTTTCACGACCGCCCCACCGTCCCATGTGTTCGCTCCCCGGGGCGCCCGCTATCGAGCGCGGCAATCTTGCTTGTTCGATGTGATTGGCGCAATTGAATTTCGCGTAATAATAGCGTGATATACAAGCGGGCGGTGCGCATAGGTCACGGACCCTGCGCTCCCCGTCACTTCTTGCCGATGGCGCCGGCCGTCACTGGCGAATCTCCCCTAGCGTGGATCGGATACCGGCATCTGAAGAGCCGCCACGCCGGTCGATCGTTCCAGACAACCAGCCGGCCGCGCGCCCAGCAAATACGCGTAGATAATATAGGCTTCGATCTGGCCGGCCGCGCATAATGTAAAGCGCTGATCCCGCAAGCGGGCGGGCGAAATGGTGAAACGCTCCAATCAGCGAATATTTATGCTTTCCCAAAACCCGTCCAAGTCCTCGCGCGTACGCATGCTGCCGATCACGTGCCCGTTTTGAGTAGTCGACAACCTTCTCGATATGGTGAACGAATATCTCCGGTGTGTAGATGACCGTCTTACCAACTTCGATCGCCCGCAACAGAAAGTCAGTTTCTTCGCCACTTCCCCAGGGCGTTCCGGCACCCACCCCCAGGGATTCGTCGAATGGGCCAGCCGCGGCGACCGCGTCCGCGCGGGCGAAAATGGTGTAGGAAATACCCATCCGCAGGACGTTCCCGCGGTTGGCCGTTTCAACGTGATCGAGCCAGCGACCCTGAGTATCTCGCATGGTGGCGTCGACCGAGCGACCCGAGACAACATCCCATTCAGAATGCTTGCGAAACAGACGCAAGACTGTCTCAAGGAGGGAAGCGGGATACCAGCAATCATCATCGGGGTAAGCGATGTAGCGTCCGGATGCCAGCGGCAAACCGGCATTTCGCCCGCGAGAAATGCCGCCGAAGCTGCGGACGTAGTGAATCGGGAAGCGTTGCTGGAAAGGCGCGAGAACTGACGCAAGACGGTCATCTTCGTTTTGATCCGAGACAATGAGCTCGAACGACCGCTCGGTTTGCGCATCAAGGCTGCGTAAGAACGCCGCAAGTTCGTCCGTCCTGTCCTTGGTCGACAAGACCAGGGAAAACTCAGGCGTGCGGTCGACAGGGTTGGTCGTGATCATCGAGTTTTCCGTTGTTGCTCCATTGGCCCGCCCGGTGATGCCGGCTGCCGGCGACCGGCCACTCCGTCCCGTCGCAACCGATTTACCATGCGACCGGGCTTTGCATCGCGATAAGCGGCGCACGCGTTGAGAACCCCGCCACCGTGACACGCATGGTCTAACCCATATCATCTTGGATGTCGGTGAGGCTCGTCACAGACGCTGGATGCATCAGTTGATAGATATCGTGCTCTGGTATGTTTGAGTTGACCGTCGTCGCAGAAGACATGCACGTCGTCGGGTACCGGGGCCGTTCACCGGCGATAGGCAACCACGGGCGCTATGACCGCCACGGCATGTTCGGTCGTCGTACGCCGAATGCGAAGAGGCGACTGGGGGCCAGAGTGGCGTTCGTGTCGTATTTGCGATCACTATGACCATCGGCACGCGGACACCGGAATTGACCGGACACCAGGAACAGGGAAAACGAAGAGCATGATGAGCAGGCTGCGTCGTCTCCTCGATCGCGCTCTCGGCAATGATCAGCGTCTGAGCACGCTGTTCCGCGGCTCAGCGCTGGTAATGGCAACCCAGATTGCCGGCATTGGCCTTGCTTATGCCATGCAGGTCATTGTCGCGCGGTGGGCAGGGGCGTTCGAATTCGGTATTTTCGCCTATGCCTGGACATGGATGAACCTCATCTTTCTTGTGGCGGCGTTCGGCTTGAACGAATCCGCGCTCAGGATGCTCCCAACCTATGCTGCGCACAGTGAATGGTCGAAGATGCGCGCGCTCGTCGTCCGCGGCCCAATGCTGGTCCTTACGCTCGGAAGCATGGCCGGTGCGACTGCCGTTGTCGGCTTGGCGCTGCTCGGCAATCACGTTGGTGAGCATTACCGCGTTCCACTGATGCTGACGTTTGCGGCCGCTCCCTTTTTCGGATTGCTCGCTTTCTTTCAAGGTGTTGGTCGCGCTCTAGGCGGTGTATTTGCGGCTTTCCTGCCCCGCTACATCGGCCTGCCCGCGCTTGTCCTGCTGGCTGTGGGGGCCATCGTTGTTTATGGCCGGACCCCAGACGCGGCACTTCTGGTCATGGTGACGGTAAGTGCTGCCGCAGTCCTGGCGATCGTGCAGGGTGTAACGCTGATTCGCGAATTGCCAGCGGAGGCCCGCCGGGTGCGAAGCATAAGCCCGGTTGGCGACTGGATGCGGCTATCCATGCCGTTCCTGTTTATCGCCGTATGCTTCGGCCTGCTCACCCATTGCGATCTGCTGATGGTCGGCTTTTTCCTCTCGGCGACCGATGTTGCCATTTATCAGGCGGCGTCGCGAACAGCAGCACTGGTGTCGTTTCCGCTGTTCGCTCTGAATGCGCTGGTAGCGCCAATGATAGCTCGACTGCATGCGGAAAAGCGGCTTGAGGACTTGCAACGCACCGTGACGATGGCAACACAGGTGGTCTTCTGGCCCTGTCTCGTCGGCGCTGTGATTGCCATCCTCGGCGGTCGCTACATACTTGGCATTTTCGGCACGACATTCGAATCGGGACATATGGTGATGTCGATCCTCGTGCTCGGCCACTTGATCAACGTCGGCACCGGCCCGGTTTCGTATCTGATGACAATGACCGGCAATCAGGATCGCTGTGCCGTGGTTTGGGCGAGCACGGTCGTTGGTCAGTTCGCGATCAACCTCCTGCTCATACCACATCTTGGACTGATCGGTGCCGCGATCGGAACCACGCTTGCCACCAGCTTCTTGTGCGTTTCATTGACGATCCTTGTTCGCCAAAAGCTGAACATTCGCGCGCACGCGTTTGTGCCGGTGTGTCAAACCTTCGCCCGGGCAATCCGGCCGTAGCACCAAGGCCGGCAATTCCGCGTACGAGGCGACGCACATCCGCACAGTCCGCGAGATCATGCCCGGAATGGCGGCTGCAAACGCAGCCGAGAACGACGATCGATTTAGACGAAGAGATGACGATATGCTGACGATCTATATTAACGGTCGCTTCCTTGCGCAAAAAATGACAGGCCAGCAGCGGTTTTCGCGTGAACTCGTCTGCGCGATCGACCGCTGGCTGGAGAACGGTCACGCATCGCGCCTCGACTGTCGTTTTGTCATCCTCGCTCCCCCGGGCTCACATCCACTCGAAGATCTCCAACACATCGAAACCAAAATCGTCGGATCGTTCGACGGACATCTTTGGGACCAGATCGATCTGGCACGACACGCGTTCGGCGGCGTTCTGCTGAGCTTGTGTGGGACGGGTCCACTCCTTCATCCGCGCCATGTCGTAACGCTGCACGATGCCGCTCCGTTTGCCAATCCCGAGAACTTCACCCGGAAGTTTCGTCTTGCCTATTCGGTGCTGGTGCCTTTGCTGGCCAAGGCGGCGCGGCGCGTCGTCACCGTCTCGGAATTCTCGAAGCGAGAGCTTTCGCACTATTGCCGCATTCGGCCGGAGAAAATCGACGTCGTGCCAAATGGTGCCGACCATATCCTGCGCACGCCGGCTGAAACGTCCGTGCTCGCCGAATACGGCCTCGAAAATCGCCGCTTTGTTTTAGCTGTCGGTAGCATAAGCGCGAACAAGAATTTTGGCGCCGTCGTCGAGGCATTCAACCGGCTTAATCGCAGCGATCTTACGCTTGCCGTCGCAGGTGGACAGAACAGCAGCGTATTTTCCAGGTACGAAATCAAAGATACCGCGAACCTTGTGCGCCTCGGCTATATCTCAGATGCTGCGTTGCGCGCTCTTTATGAGCATGCACTGTGCTTCGTTCTTCCATCACTTTATGAAGGATTTGGTATTCCGCCAGTCGAAGCTATGCAGTGCGGCTGCCCGGTCGTCGTGTCGACCGCGCCAGCTCTGATCGAGACGTGCGGCGACGGCGCCTTGTTCTGCGATCCGCATCGACCGGACGAGCTGGCGGAGAAGATCGCGCAGTTCGCCGACGACGCTGAGTTGCGCGAGCGCATGCGTGCGCGCGGCCGGGCGCGCGGCGGGCGATTCACCTGGGAGCGATCTGGTGAGCGCCTCATGCGGATACTTCTTGAGCTTGCGCAAAAAGGCGAGGAGAAAGCCTTCGAGCCCGTCTCGTGACGACGAGGCCAAGCGGCGGGTTCTCTGATCAGCGGGAGTAGCGAGCGCATGCGGGTGCGGTTGGCGTGGACCGCGCTTTGCGCCCCGATATTGCCATACCAGCGGAGCGGCGCTGCGGCTCGGCGACGCGCGCCTTCCGACGCTGCCGTCGAGAACTTTCAGAACCGCGCGGGAGCGGTAGCCCCTGTCGGCAGCGAGGCCGCCCGTCTCTGTTGGCGATGGCGCACCATCTTCGCCGGATCGTATGGCGTGCACACCGCCTCGGACGCCTATAGCCCCGTGACCTGACCCCCTGAAACTCCTCCAAAGATGCGCAGAGTCCGGCCCGGGGAGGCGCAGACGAATGAAGCGATCGAGGTTCACGGAAGAGCAGATCATCGCGATCCTGAAGGAGCAGGGGTCGGGGTGGCAGAGCTGTGCCGCAAGCACGGGGTCAGCTCGCCGACGTTCTACAAATGGAAGACCAGATACGGCGGCCTGGACGTGTCGGAGGCGCGACGGCCGAAGGCGCTGGAGCGCGAGAACGCGCGGCTGAAGCGGATTGCTGGCGGACCCCATGCTTGACAACGCTGCGCGACGGGAGGCGGTGGCGTATCTGCACCGGGCCTTCGAGATGAGCGAGCGGCGGGCGTGCCGGGTGATCGGGGCCGATCGGACGAGCGTGCGCTACAAGGCTACGCGCCCTGACGACGGGGCCCTGCGCGAGCGGCTGAAGGCTCTGACCCAGGAGCGGCGGCTTTTCGGCTATCGGCGGTTGCACGTCATGCTCCGCCGTGAGGGCCATGCGGTGGACCGTAAGCGGGTCCAGCGGCTCTTTCGCGAGGAGAAGCCGTGAAGTGGACCCCGAATTTGGGACCAGGGGCTTGATTGGAGCGGGGTCGGCTCCGTCGTGGTAGACGGAGATGATGATGAAGAAGCCGAGACGGAAGCTCGATGCGGCGCTGAAGGCGAAGATCGCGCTGGAGGCACTGCGGGAGCAGGCGACGGTGGCGGGCCTGGCGGTGCGTTATGAGGTTCATCCGAACCAGAGCTATGCCTGGAAGAAGCAGCTCTTGGACAACGCGGCGCCGGCCTTCGATCCGGGCGTCGGCATCGACGCGGACGAGGCGCGCGAGCGGGAGATCGAGACGCCGCACGCCAAGATCGGGCAGCTGACGGTCGAGCGGGATTTTTAGCCAGGAGGTCCGGGCGTGTACCGGCCAGCGCCGGCGAACGACGACGCCGATCTGGCGCTGATGCTACGGATCGACGGGCTGTTCACCGCTTGGCCGTTCCTCGGCTCGCGGCGGATGACGGGGATGCTGCGGGCGGAAGGTCTCTCGGTCAACCGCAAGCGGGTGCAGCGGCTGATGCGGCGGATGGGGATCGTAGCCCTGGGGCCGAAGCCGCGGACGACCAAGCCGGCGCCGGGGCACAAGATCGTCCCGTATCTGCTGCACGACCTAAGCAGCGATTCGTAGGTTTGCACACGTTTTGGATTGGCGTTCGTTGTTGAGGTCAGTGACGGCAGCATGGATGGCGCGGTCGAGATGGTCGAGGTCTCGGAAGGTCTGATGGGCGAGGAAATGCCGCTTCAGGTCACGCCAAGCATGTTCGATGTCGTTCAACTCGGGGGCGTACCTCGGCAGCCATTCGACGCACAGCCATGGCCGCGCGGCGAGGGCGGCACGCGACGCCTTGCTGGTATGAATGGGACCGTTGTCGATGACGAGCACGACCGGCTTCGTCGGTCGGCCGGGGCGCGGGCCATGGAGCTCGTCGAGCCGCGTCAGCAGAGCGATGAAATCGCTGCTTCGCTTGCTCCGGCTGGTCTCGACGACCAGCGTGCCGGCCGCGAAGTCGAGCGCGCCGATCATCGCCACCTTGCGCGCCTGGCCGGGCGCTGCGACGCGCAGGTCGGCGCCGCGCCCGGCCCACACATGCGCGAGATAAGGATGGGTGAGCGCCTCGGACTCGTCTTCGAACAGCAGCACGAGGTCGCCGGCCTGGGCCTGCTGCTTCAGCAGACGAAGCCGCAGGCCGGAGCGATCGACGGCCTGGGCGTCCTGCCGCCCCTTCAGCGTGTGCCGGGGTCGCCGCCAGCGAAAGCCCCCTTTTGCGCATCACCACGCTCAGCCGCGACTTGGAAATCCGCTCGCCGGTGCGCCGCTCGATCTCGTTCTGCAACCGCGGCAGCGTCCAGTTCCGCCGATCGGCAACCTCGTCCGTCAGCACTGCCGAGACCACCGCCAGCGCCGCCCGCGCCTTCACCGGCTCCGGCCCCGGTGCCTTGCGGGCGCGCAGGCCCGCCACCCCTCGCGACCGAACGTCCAGCGCCAATGGCGCACGCTGTTCGGCTCGACCGAAAACGCTTCGGCAATCCGAGCGCTCGACCAACCCTGCAGCGACAACAAAATCGACCGCGCCCGATCCGCTTACGCCCGATCCGGCGAACCGGCCAGCGCACGCAACTCCTCGCACTGCTCCGCCGTCGCCACTACCCGAGGACGACCCGCCATGACAACACCAAAATCCAGTGATCCCTCCACCAGAGCCTGCCATATGTGGATCGCCCAAGGGAATCCTGCTTAGTGATCGACCGGCCGAACCAGGTGTGGGCGGCGGATATCACCTACATCCCGATCGGCCGTGGCTTCCTCTACCTGGTGGCGATCATCGACTGGGTGAGCCGGGCGGTACTGGCCTGGCGGCTGTCGAACACGATGGACGTCGCGTTCTGCGGCGACGCCCTCGACGAGGCGCTGGCGCGCTTCGGCCGGCGCGATATCTTCGATACCGACCAGGGCAGCCAGTCCATCAGCGCCGCCTTCACCGGCCGGCTGGCGAGCGCCGACATTCGGATCTCGATGGACGGCCGATGGATGCAACGTCTTCATCGAACGGCTGTGGCGGTCGCTGAAGGACGAGGACGTCTATCTGAAGGGCTACGCCGATGGTCGCGATGCACGCATCGGTATTACCTCGTGGATCGGAGCTGGAAGCCCGGGAAAACGGATCGTGCCCGGTTCGAGCGGGTGGCGGGCGGCCTTTGCATCTTGCGGGTCGGTGCCGCGGGGGTGTTGGCCCTCGAGCCGCCGCGCAGCCCCGATGGCGACGACGCGCTATTCGCGCGTGCCCGGTCATGGACGTCCATGACCCCCTACCGACCGACACGGCATGCCGGCAGAACCTGCGATGCATCGACAGCGACGACGCGCGATCTGATCGGTGAATGCTTGCGGCGCGGCCTGCCGAGGCCTGAAATCGAGATGATCCGGATTGAGCAAGGCCCACGAGGTAGCATCAGGGGTCAAGCGCAGTTGCACTTCGGTGTCACCGTCGCGGGGCCGATCATGCTCGGCCGGGACGCCCATCGGGGCGGCGGCCTGTTCGCCGCTGTGAAACGACAACAAGATGGAGCCCCTTCCGAGACGCGGCAGGTTATTGATATTATGGAATAAATCTTTCTTTGGGATGAGTATCGATCGGCACCGATGTGAACCCGTGAGGACGATCGCGTTCATAAGCAAAACGCTGCGATTGGCGATTTGATCGAGATGCTGCCGTTGCGGGTTCGGCGGAGTTGGCGGTCGACAGCGGTTCTGAGGACCGCAACGAGTTGCATAGCAGGCGGGATGCGGTCCCAGAGGGTTCGAACGCGCTCCCGTCCGCGGGGCGACCGGCGGGTGGTCTGGCCGGCGATAACGCGCTGTGACCAGCGGTAGCCCATCTCGTGGAAGTAGAGGTCGGCGTGCTCCGGACTGATGTGATGGAACACGCCAGCGGCGGTACGGCGGACGCGGGAATTGAATCTGGAGGCTTCTGTGAGGTCGCGGACGAGGTCTTCGGCGTGCGCCGGCGCGACCTCATCGAAGCCGGATTGAACGAACCCGCGGATGGCCGAGCTATGGGGATTGTTGCTGCGTCTGGTGGTCCGAGACCGCTTTCGGGCGGCTCGGCATGGGGATCGATCCGGCGCGGTCGAGGCCGGCGACGCCGGGCGGTTGGTGGCAGCAGTGAGCTGAACCGGGGTTTCGTGGGGCGCCGCGCCGGACCTGGTGCTGCCGGAACGGTTGTTGGGCAAGACGATGGGTGCCGGCACACGGCAGCATCGGTGCTGGACAGGCGGGGCAGCAAGGGTGGCGGCCACTCATGAAGTGTCCTGCCGGAACGAGGGTTGCGGCGGCGGCCTCAGAAGGATGGCGAAGGTGATCATCGGGCCGCCGCAGCAGGGGCAGCGATCGAACGCGCTTGTAAGTTGCTTCTGCTCGGGTGGGACCTTGGTCTCGGGATCGACCGTCGGCGAGGCGGCCAGCAGCTCGCGGCGGAGCGCCAGCTTTGCTGCCTGTTGGTGATTGGCGAGGAAGCCGTAATGGCGGATGCGATGGAAGCCGTCCGGCAGGGCGTGGAGCAGGAAGCGGCGGATGAATTCATCGGCAGCGAGAACCATCAGCTTCGCCTTGCCGTGGTGGCGATAGTCCTTCCAGCGGAAGGCGACGTCGCTGCCCGTCACCTCGACCGAGCGCGAATTGGCGATGGCGACGCGGTGGGTGTAGCGACCGAGATAGGCCAGCACCTGTTCCGGGCCACCGAACGGCGGCTTCGCATAGACCACTCATTCGACGCGCCGCAGATCGCGGAGGCGACGAACGAAGCCGCAGTCGGCGCAGCTCTCGGCATGGCCGCCCAGCGCCGCCGTCCGGCACAGCGTGATGGCGCTGATCACCCGCCGTTCGACCCGGCCGAGGTGAGCGTGATGCATGCGCCGATAGGCCTCGCCGTGGCGGCGGAAGACATCCGCCACTTCCCATGTCGCCGCCATCGCGCGGCCGGATCAGGCGGGCGGCACGACCTCCAGCGTGAGGCGGTCGAGCGGGCTCTGCGTATGCCGGATCAGGCCGTTCGAGACCCGCGTGTAGCGCGCCGTGCTCGACAGGTTGGCATGGCCAAGCAGCACCTGGATGATGCGGGTGTCGGTGCCGTTCTCCAGCAGGTGGGTGGCGAAGCTGTGCCGCAGCGTGTGCACCGTCACCCGCTTCGCAAGTCCGGCCGCGGCGCAGGCGGAGCGGCAGGCCGCGTGCAGCACTTGACGTCGACCGGCTTCGTCTCATCGCGGCCGGGGAACAGCCAGTGGCTGGGCCGGGCCAGACGCCAGTAGGTGCGCAGGATGCCCAGAAGCTGGGCCGACAGCATGACGGTGCGGTCCTTGCCGCCCTTGCCATGCTCGACCCGGATCACCATCCGCGCGCTGTCGATATCAGCAAGCTTCAGACCGACCGCCTCGGACGCCCGCAGCCCCGCCGCATAGGCCGTCGTCAACGCCACGCGGGTCTTCAGGCTCGGCACCGCCTCGAGAAAGCGCACCACTTCATCGGCATTCAGCACCACCGGCAGCGTGCGCGGCTCGCGTGCATAAGGGATGCGCTCCGGGATCTCACCGTGCCCCAGCGTGACGCCGTAGAAGAACCGCAGCGCACACACCGTCTGGTTCAGCGCCGGCCACGAAATGCCGGTCGACACCAGATGGACCTGGAACGCCCGCACGTTCTCCAGGCCAAGCTGGTCCGGCGAGCGACCAAAGTGGCCGCTGAACTTGCTGACCGCGTGAAGATAGGATCGTTGCGTCGCCAATGACAGATTGCGGACGGTCATGTCCTCGACCATGCGGCGGCGCAGAGGGCTCATCTCGGCCATCGCGGTGCTCCTGTCTGAGGATCGGGCTTCAACACGCCGTAATCCTCCCAGACGGGAGCCGCCCCCGCTAACCGATCACCCCACTCCCACGACACCGGGTTCGTTCAATCCCTCCACGGAATTGGTGTGGACCGTGCCGCGCGCATATTCGCACCGGGCATGCTGCACCGTATCGTGCGTGGCGAAGCTCTGGCCGACGGCGACAAAGGTGCTCCACGCGTCGCTCATCAGATGGGTCGCGGCCACGTTGACCTCCTTCTCGAGGACTCGTTCGGCCTCGATGGCAGAGAGATCGACCACCACCGCGGCCCGGGCGCCACCCGCGACCGTTCCAATCACCGCGTCATGTGGCCGCTCGACCACCGCGAGGACGGGCGTCCTGGCCGTCGGCTTCTGGCCTTTCCGGCCGCGGCCAACCGGCGGTGCGTCGCGCTGCTTGCGGGGCCGTCCGCCAAGATAGAAGTCATCGATCTCGGCCGTTCCCTCCAGCGGAGTCTCGCGCGCCATCATCAGACGCAGCGCATGGCCCATGCGCCATGCCGTGGGCTGGCTGACCTCGAGGGCCTCGGCCAGGCGCACCGATGACAGCCCCTTATCCGATTGCAGGGTCAGCCAGAGGGCTTTCAGCCAGGTGCTGAGCGGCAGCTTGGTCGAATGCAGCGGTGTCCGTGTCATCACCGTGAACTGGAACCGGCAACTGCCGTTCGAGCACTGGTAGAGACCCGGCCGCGCCCGCCAATTCCCCATATCGCGCCCAGCGAGCGCAATCGAGCGTCGATAGCCACACGCCGGATAGACCCGCCCGGGTCGGCCAGACCATGCTTTCCATCAGCCGGCGGCAGCGCTCGTCGTCGTTGAACGCTCGCACCATGTCATCGACCGTCTTGATTTCAGCCAGCGTCGACCGAACCGATTCCGACATTGCACCACCTCGATCTCGCGAGGCCCCCGAATCGCACGAAGACTCCCTAAATCAAAGAACATCGCTGCGTTTCACTTATAAACGCGGGCATCGTTAAAGATCAGGCGGCGGTCAGGGCGGCAATCGTCTCCCCATGGTCCAATGGACATACCGAAGGTCAAATCACCAAACTCAAACTCGTCAAACGCCAGATGTACGGTAGAGGAAAAATCGACTTGCTTCAGGCCAGCGTCATCGGTCACCAATAGGCGCAATCACCACAAAAATTGCGTCAGAGCCAAATTTGAACGCCGATCACCCAGAATATCTGGTCCTTATTCCATGCCGTTTCATAAACAAGTGTCGCAACTACTTCAATGCCACAGGATACGGACACGAATGAACACCCGATGCTCTAGCCGGCCGTTGCACGACGTTTTGACGTTAGAGACTCCATTTCGATGAAGATGTGCTTGATATCGGGGTGGTCGCGACGGATGGCCTTTTCGATCCGGTCGATGGCTGCACTCAGCTCAAAGACCGATAAGCCATCGCGGAAGCGGATGTCGAGGTTGAGCAGAATCTCGTGCGGACCAAAATGCATCGACAGCGCGCGGACGGCCTCGCGGACCGCCGGATCGGCTTCGATGAGCGATCGTATCGCCGCCAGCTTTTCCGGCACGACGGCTTCGCCAACCAATAACCCCTTGCTCTCGTAAGCAAGGACGGCGGCAACCGTCGCCAGCAGGACGCCGATGGCCAGCGACGCACTGCCGTCGAGATAGGGGTTGTGCAGCCAGTGGCCGAGGGCGACACCCAGGAATGCGATCACCAGGCCGATGATCGCGGCGCTGTCCTCGAGCAGCACCGTCATCAGCGACGGATCCTTGCTGGCGTGCAGCGATCCGAAGAACCCGCGGTGCCGCTTCGTGCGACGAAACGCGCGATAGGCAACGCTCCAACTGAAGCCCTCGAAGAGAAGCGCAATGACGATGACGATATAGTTCCAGATGGCATTGCCTAGCGGGGCAGGATTGAGAATGTGGGTGATGCCCTCGTAGAAAGACATCCCGCCACCGACCGCGAAAATCAGGATCGCGGTGATCAGAGTCCAGAAATACAGCTCCTTGCCGTATCCGAAGGGATGCGTTGCATCCGGAGCGCGGCGGCTCTGGCGCATGCCGAGCAGCAGAATGGCTTGGTTGCCGGTATCGACGACAGAGTGAATCCCTTCGGAGATCATCGCCGAACTGCCGGTGAAGGCGGCAGCCACGAACTTGCTGGCGGCGATGGCGGCGTTGCCCATTAATGCTGCGATGACTGCTTTCCGGGACTCTGCCGCCATCTCGTGCTCCCTGCATTTGCCGCTCTGCAGGGCGAACCGGCAAATCCCGCCAAAGTTCCGGCGCTTTCGCGCCAATTGTGGATACCCAGCCATATGGACCAGCCACATGTATATGTCCGCGCGTAATGCACTGTAGTGCATGAGATGGCATGGAACGCTCGTCGCAGACCTCCGTTGTTCTCTCCGTTGCTACGAAAGGTGAGATGCGATGAACAGCCCGTCGACGATCGTGATCACTGGGGCTTCGGCTGGGGTCGGCCGTGCCACCGCCGTGGCGTTCGCGAAGAGGGGTGCGCGCGTCGGACTGATCGCGCGGCAGGCCGACGCCCTGGTGGCGACGGTCGAAGACGTGACCCGCGCCGGTGGAACGGGATTGGCTTTGCCCCTCGACTTGGCTGATGCCGATGCCGTGCGCGCAGCGACCGAGCGGGTGGAAGAAGAGCTGGGACCGATCGATCTGTGGATCAACGCCGCCATGCTCACCGTGTTCTCGCCGATCCGGGACTTGCGCGCGCAGGAGATTCGACGGGTGACAGACGTCACCTACCTCGGCTCGGTCAACGGGATTCTCGCTGCCCTCGCGCACATGCGCCCGCGCGATCGCGGCACGATCCTGCAGGTCGGCTCGGCGCTGGCGTATCGTGGCATCCCACTGCAGTCGGCGTACTGCGGTGCCAAGTTTGCCATTCGCGGTTTTCTTGGCTCGCTGCACTCGGAGTTGAAGTCCGAAGGCAGCGCCATCCGTGTGTGCATGGTGGAACTCCCGGCGGTCAATACGCCGCAGTTCGAGTGGGCACGCGCACACGTTCCGAGTGAGCCGCGTCCGGTGGCACCGGTGTTCCAGCCGGAGGCGGTTGCCGATGCGCTGGTCAGTGCCGCGCTCGATCCCCGCCGCGAGTACTGGCTCGGCTGGTCCTCGATAAAGACGATCGTGGGCGCGCAACTGATGCCGGAGTATCTGGACGCTTACCTCGCCCGACACGTCATTTCCGGTCAGCAATCCAAACGTCCCATCCTGCCCGGACGGATCGACAATCTGGAAGCGCCGGCACCGGAAGAGATGCATCGCGCCCGCGGCCGGTTCGACGAGGAGGCGGGGTCGAGCCTGGTGATGGTCGATCCGACGAACGTTCGCCGCGCTGTCATCGGCGCCAGTGTCGCGCTCGCCGCCGGGATTGGTGCGGCGATCGCAGTTGCCACACGCGGACGTCACGGAAGCGGCCATCCATCCCGCCGCCGGCTCGAGCGCCAGAATGTGGTGTGAGCAGGCGCTCACGACGATGCATCGGCCCGAAGCTTCCATCGACCTTATCGAAGCGGCGGCGTTCACGATCCCGACCGACGCGCCCGAATCCGACGGTACGATCGAATGGACCGAAGCGACCATCGTTTTGGCGATGGCGCACGGTGCCGGCAACGTGGGGTACGGGTATTCGTACGCGGACCGGACGGCGGCACACCTGATCGCGGAGAAACTCGCGCCCATCGTCTGCGGTCGTGACGCCTTCGCGACGAGGGGGCGTGGGACGCCATGTTCCGGTCCGTCCGCAACGTTGGCCGGCCGGGGATCGCAGCCTGCGCGATCTCGGCTGTCGACATCGCGGTGTGGGACCTGAAGGCCAAGCTTCTAAATCAGCCGCTGGCGAACCTCATCGGCTGCGTGCGGCCCGCCATCTCCGTGTATGGAAGCGGTGGTTTTACCTCCTATTCAGACGAGCGTCTCGCGCGCCAGCTATCCGGCTGGGCCGAGGCCGGCATCTCGCAGGTGAAGATGAAGGTCGGGCGGGAACCGTGCCGTGACCCGGATCGGGTGCTGAGCGCACGAGAGGCGATTGGCGAGAGCGTTGGACTTTTTGTCGATGCGAAAGGCGCCTACCGCCTCAAGCAGGCGCTGCGTCTGGCCGAACGCTTTGCCGAGCACGACGTCTTATGGTTTGAGGAGCCGGTCTCGTCCGACAATTTGTCGGGTCTTGCGCTGATGATCGAGCGTGCGCCTCCGTGCATGGAGATTGCGGCCGGTGAATACGGTTACGATCCCATGTATTTCCAACGCATGCTGGCGGCGCGCGCGGTCGATGTACTGCAGGCTGACGCAACCCGCTGTGGCGGCATTACCGGCTTCCTCATCGTCTGCGCGCTCGGCGACGCTTGGGATATATCGCTATCGGCACACACGGCGCCAACGCTGCACGGGCACCTCGGCTGCGCCTGCGCGCGGGTACGCAACGTTGAATACTTCCACGATCACGCCCGCATCGAACCGATGCTGTTCGAGGGCGCGCTCGCACCCCGCGGCGGAACAATCTCACCCGACCTCACCCGAGCCGGGCTGGGACTGGACCTCAAGCGGGCGGACGCCGCATGCTTCGCTGCGTGAAAAAGAGACTGACGATGAGCAAGCATCCGATCGGAAAGCGGCGGTGGGTCATCGCCGAAGGCTACATTCCCAGCTGCAGCACTGGCGACGGACGCGCCTTCGAGAGCCACGAGACCGCCTGCTTTCTGAACGCCGGCGGTGACGATGCGCGGGTCAAAATCACCGTTTACTTTGCCGATCGCGACCCGGTCGGTCCCTACCGGGTCGTCGTTCCGGCACGCCGCACCTTGCACCTGCGTTTCAACGACCTCACTGATCCATCTCCCGTGCCGCGCGACACGGACTATGCCTCGGTGATCGAGTCCGATGTTCCGGTCGTCGTCCAGCACACACGGCTCGATACCCGACAGGAGGCGTTGGCGCTGATCTCGACGATCGCATTCGCAATTGAATAGAGGCAGTCGCCGCAGGGGCTCAGCCGCCCAGAACCTCACCCACCCGCCCGCCGCTGGGCAGGTCCGGTGCGACCATGTGTCAGGTTGTGGGCACAGTTGATCAGGGCGACATGGGAAAACGCCTGTGGGAAGTTGCCAACGAGGCGCTTCTTGACCGGATCATACTCCTCCGATAACAAGCCGACGTCGTTGCAAACGCCCAAGAGCCGCTCGAACAACTGCTCGGCCTCGTCGTTGCGCCCGGCCAGCGCGAGATTATCGACCAGCCAGAAGCTGCACGGCAGAAAGGCGGCCTCACCCGGCGGGAGTCCATCCACACTGGGATCGGCGGTGTAGCGCTGAATAAATCCGTCGCTCTTCAGATGGCGCTGAATCGCCTCGACGGTTCCGGCCACGCGCTGGTCTGTCGCGGGCAGGAAGCCGACCAACGGCATCAGCAGCAGAGCGGCATCAAGAGTGGTCCCGCCGTAGAATTGGGTAAATGCACCGACCTTACGATTGAAACCGTTGGTGAGAACGTCGTTGCAGATCGTCTTGCGCACCTGACGCCAGTCGTCGAGCGGCGCATCCCAGCCGAAGTGCTCGGCATCCTTAATCGCGCGGTCGAAGGCCACCCACGTCATCATTTTCGAATGCGTGAAGTGCCGGCGGGGTCCCCGCACTTCCCAGATCCCCTCATCGGGTTGCGCCCACGCCTGTCCGAGGAATTTGAGCATCGCCCGCTGCACACGCCAGCCTTCCGGGCGGAACGACAGCCCATGCGTCCGCGCGGCGTGCAGGGCATCCATGATCTCCCCGTAGATGTCGAGCTGACGCTGCGTATGTGCGGCGTTGCCCACGCGCACCGGCCGGCTGCCCTCGTATCCCGACAGCCAGTCCAGCTGCGATTCCTCGATGCGACGCTCACCGGCGATGCCATACGCGACCTGCACGCGAGACGGCTCACCAGCCACCGCCCGCAGCAGCCAGTCGCGCCACGCCGCTGCTTCGTCTTCATACCCAGAAGCAACGAACGCCAGCAGGGTGAAGGTAGCGTCACGCACCCAGCAATACCGATAGTCCCAATTGCGCGTTCCGCCGAGGGCTTCCGGCAGAGAGGTCGTCGGCGCAGCGACGATGCCGCCGGTCGGTAAGTGTGTCAGTGCCTTCAGGGTCAGGAGCGAGCGCACCATCTGATCGCGCCACGGGCCCTCATAGCTGCACCCATCAGCCCAGCGGTGCCACCACGCCTCCGTCTGGCGCAACGCCATCTCCGGTTCGATTGGGGACGGGAGCGAGCGATAGGACGGATGCCACGTCAATACAAACGGAACGCGATCACCCTCGTGAACAGTGAATTCTGCGATCGTGCTGTGGTCTTCTCCGTGGGTCCGCACGGGCGTCCGCAGAGACAGCCCATCCGGCCCGGCGACGGCACGCAGCTGTCCATCCTCCTTTCTGACCCACGGGATGATCCGACCGTAGTCGAAGCGGAAACGTAGGGCCGTCTTCATCGGTACTGTACCGTTTCGACCGCAGACAATCCTGACGACGTCGGCGCGGCCGCAGTTGTCGGTCAGCGCCATAAAGTCGAGCAGCGAAACGACTCCGTCAGCCGTTTCGAATTCTGTCTCCACAACCATCGTGTGCTCGCGATATCGACGGCGCGAGGCCCGGACTTCACCGCATGGCGAAAGCGACCACGCGCCGTTCTCGTCATTGCCGACGAGCGCCGCGAAGCATGCGGGCGAGTCGAACCGCGGCAAACAGAGCCAGTCGATTGATCCGTTACGCCCGACCAGCGCCCCTGTGTGCATGTCACCGATCAGCGCGTAATCTTCGATAGGTAGTGCCATTGTTCCGCCGAGATGCTGAGGGTGATAGTAGGTCCGACCTACGGAACCGCGACGCCGTTCCATGCGAATTTGCAACGGCCTGTTAATCGACGAAGACTGCTTTTCCTGGGGCTGCCACAGATCTGCCTCGCCAAGCGTCGTCGAAATCCGGCTGGGAATGCCGCGGCCAGGCAAAGCGGAGACCAGGGCGCAGCCCTACATTGCTTCCTTCACTCCCTTGCGGATCAGCCACCAGTTGACTGGATAGCTGGTCGCGAGCCCCCACAACATGGCGATCTGCATCGCCAACCAGAATTCCACGGAATTGACCGTCAACCCGATGCCAAGAAAGCGGGGGAATATGGAGAAATGGGCGAACGCCATGAAACCATACATTCCGATCTGCCAGGCGGTCAGGGAAGCGGTATCCGCCTTCACCGCCTCGACCAGGGCCCGTCCGGCGGACAGTTCGCGCATTGGCTTGATGGTGAAATACTGGAACGCAATCCCGAACGTGAAGGCGAGCACGTAATCGAGGATCCATACCGCGAACATCTTCGTTTCGAACAGCCAGCGCCAGCCGAACCAAACCGCGACGACGGGTGCCAGGAAGGCGAGCCATTCCGCGACAATGTCTCCGAGGGTGCAGCCACTGCCGCAGTGCAATGTCCCCTTTCCCACCTTGACCGGAAATGAGGATCGATCCTGATTCCGCGCGTGATGATGGCCGCTGTCGCCGCCCGGCCCCTGGTGAGTCATCCCGTGATGATTCGGGGCGTCATGCTTCGGAGTGGCACGGCCGTACCTAAAATAGGCCCAAAGGGTGAAGACGGTGCCGAACAGTGCCGTGAGCGGCCAGACCGCGTTCATGATCCACATCATCTGCGGGCGTTTGATTTCGTCCACCGCAATGATCAGCGCCGATGCCGCCCCGATCGCAATCGACAGCATGGCGGCATCATGTAGCCAAGCAAAAGCGGTCATTCCATTCCGCTCCCCGTATTGGTCCTCGTTCGGGCAATCCCTTCGGGAACGGCCTGCGCGGCAGCGGGTTCCCCCCTTTGATCTGAAGCGATCCTGCTGGAGCGTTCGCGCGCCGCAACGGCACTTCGTGAACGCGCCGGGCGTTCCGCCAAAACGACCGGGAGATCGAGATGTCGGTTTTTGAGTTGATCACCGTCCTGCTCGCTCTGACGGCGACGTTCGGCTGGATCAACCATCGGTTCATCGGCCTGCCGCACGCGATCGGCCTGCTGTTGATCGGGCTGGTCGCCTCGTTGGCCTTCTCGGCGGTCGAGGCCTACGACGCCGACATCAAGGCCTACGAAGAGCTGACCGGCCTCGTCCGGCAGGTTCACTTCCAGCAGGCGCTCCTCGAAGGGATGCTCGGTTTTCTGCTGTTCGCGGGCGCACTGCACGTCAACTTCTCCACGCTGAAAAGGCGTTCAGCCTCGGTCGGCCTGATGGCGACGCTGGGCGTGCTCATCTCGACGGTGGTCGTCGGTTATGGTCTGTGGTGGCTCGCCCGCGCGCTCGGCACGCCCCTTCCTCTTTCCTGGGCTTTGGTGTTCGGCGCGTTGATCAGCCCGACGGACCCGGTCGCCGTGCTCGGCACCCTGAAACAGGTCCGGGTTCCCGAAGTCCTCGAGACCGACATGGCGGGTGAGTCGCTGTTCAACGACGGCGTCGGCGTCGTCATCTTCGCCGTGCTTCTGGCTCTCGCTGCTGGCGGTGAGGGGAAGGGGGTCAGCGTCATGTGTGTTGCCGAGATGTTCTTCTACGAGGCATTGGGCGGTGCGATTCTGGGGTTCGCCAGCGGCTATGTTGCCTATCGGGCGATGCGGGCGATCGACGATTTCCCTGTCGAGATCCTGATTTCGCTGGCGCTGGTCACCGGCAGCTACGCGCTCGCCAGCCGCCTGCACATGAGCGGGCCGATCTCGGTCGTCGTCGCCGGTCTGCTGATCGGCCACCGCGGGCCGCAGGACGCACTGAGCGATGAAACGCAGCGCTACCTGTTCGCCTTCTGGACGGTTGTCGACGAGATTCTCAACTCGGTGCTGTTCCTGCTAATCGGCCTGGAAGTGCTGGTACTCGGTTTCGACGCCGCCTTCACCTGGCTGATTGCGCTCGCCATTCCTCTGGTGCTGGCCGGCAGAACCCTGGCGGTATCGATCCCGTTCCTGATCCTCCGTACATGGCACCGGTTCGCCCCCGGCACGGTCCCCGTGCTGATCTGGGGCGGTCTTCGGGGCGGCATCTCGGTGGCGCTGGCGCTGTCCATGCCGGATTCCGCAAGCAAGCCGCTGATCCTTGCGATCACCTATTCCGTCGTTCTGTTCAGCATCCTTGTTCAGGGCCTGTCGCTGGGTCGGGTGGTGCGCCGCCTCGTCCAGCGTGAGCAAGCGCGCTGCTGATCTCAACTCACAGAGAATAAGCCTCGCGCGGAGCGCAGAACCAGCGGCTCATGGTTACCAGCCTCACAGCGCTCTGCGTTAGTCGTCTCCCCTGGTAATAATTTTCATCGTTTTCCGCAGGTCGGTCGGATAGGGGCCGCCGGTGATCGCGGATAAAGGCGATCCGGACGCAGTAGTTGGGACCGTGTCCTCTATGTAAATCCGGGAGCATGCCGCTGTTTCCTGCCAGCCTGTGTCAGTCCCTCCCCAAGCCAGAGAAAATCGCACAAACTTCGGAATACGAGGTGCGTCAGCCGCTTGCCGAGAGTAACTCTCCTCATTCACTGAAGGACTACCCTGAAAATCGGAACGATCGTGGCTGGCTAACGTTGGACGGAGCAGGTGTTTGACTGGCGTTTGACGAGGCGTTCACTGTGACGAGCTGAGCGCAGACGGTCTGAGCGCGGGGTTTGCGCCGCATACAACTTTGAACTGGAGGAGGGAGTCATGAGCCAGACTGTCGGCGATTTTCTGCTTCAGCGCGTTGCCGATTGGGGCATCCGCCGCGTCCACGGTTACCCGGGCGACGGGATCAGTGGCTTGATGGGCGCCATGGGGCGAATGGAAGACCGTTTTGACTACATTCGGGTTCACCACGAAGAGATGTCGGCCTTCATGGCCGGCGGGCACGCCAAATTCACCGGCGAAGTCGGCCTTTGTCTCGCCACCTCCGGGCCGGGGACAATCCATCTCTTGAACGGCCTCTATGACGCGAAGATGGACCATGTTCCCGTTGTCGCGATCGTGGGGCAGCAGGCATCCTCGTCGCTCGGCAGCGATTATCAGCAGGAAGTCGATCTGCATAATCTGTTCAAAGACGTCGCGGCATCATACGTCGAAACCATCGTGAACCAGGCGCAGGTTCGTCACGTGGTCGACCGGGCCATCCGCATCGCCGCCGCCGAACGCACGGTCACCTGCATCATTGTTCCTAACGACGTTCAGGAGATGGGCGCGATTGAAAGCCCGCCGCGGACTCATGGCAATGTCTATTCCGGCGTCGGTTATGCGGACCCCCATCCCACGCCGACCGACGATGACCTGGCGCGTGCCGCGGCAGTGCTGAATGAGGGAAGCAGCGTCGCCATTCTCGCCGGCGCCGGAGCACTGCATGCGACCGACGAAGTCGTCGCCGTCGCCGAGGCGCTCGGCGCGGGCGTCGCCAAGGCGTTGCTCGGCAAGGCCGCAGTGCCGGACGATCTGCCCTTTGTCACCGGTTCGATCGGGCTCCTGGGCACGCGCCCGAGCTGGGAGATGATGCGAGACTGCGACACGCTGCTGCTGGTCGGCACGACCTTTCCTTACGCAGAGTTCCTGCCGAAAGAGGGTCAGGCGCGCGCCGTCCAGATCGATATTCAGCCCCGCAACTTTAATCTGCGCTACCCCACCGAGGTCAACCTCGTTGGCGACAGCGCGGAGACCCTCAGGCGCTTGATCCCGCTCCTCAAAGCCAAAGGCGATGGGAAATGGCGATCGACGATCGAGGACAATGTCGCGTCGTGGTGGCGCGAGGTCGAAGCCAAGGCGATGGAACCTGCAAACCCCATCAATCCACAGCGGATCTTTTGGGAGCTGTCGTCGATTCTGCCCGACGACGCGATCGTGTGTGGCGACTCCGGCTCGCACACCAACTGGTATGCGCGTAACATCAAGATGCGCCGGGGCATGATGGGCTCGCTCTCTGGCAAGCTCGCGACCATGGGCAGCGGCGTGCCATATGCCTTCGCCGCCAAAATGGCATATCCCGACCGGCCGGTCATCGCCATCTCCGGCGAAGTGCGATTCGATGCCGGTAGCCGCGCCCACGGTGCCCCGTTGCTGCCACGCGGCGGCGGCACGAGCCTCGCCGGTCAGTGCTGCAATACGGCCGTTGTCGTCGACATGTCCAAATATCTCAACGAGATTACTGAAATCCGGCCGGAGGCGAAGTTGGCGCGCGTGCAGCCGGGCTGCGTTCTCGATGATTTGCGCCAGTCCGCCGAGCGTCATCACCTGACGTTTGGCCCTGATCCGGCCACCCACGCCCACAACACGCTGGGTGGAATGATCGGCAACAACTCCTGTGGCGTCCATTCGGTGATGGCGGGGCGAACCGCCGACAACGTGCGCCGGCTGGAGGTGCTGACCTACGATGGCCACCGGATGTGGGTCGGGGCGACCGCGGACGACGAACTGCAGGCGATCATTCGCGATGGCGGTCGCCGCGGCGAAATCCACGCGAAACTCAAGGCGTTGCGCGATCGATACGCCGACCTGATCCGGGCCCGCTACCCGCGGATACCCCGTCGAGTCTCGGGCTACAATTTCGACGAACTGCTCCCCGAGAGGAGCTTCAACGTCGCCCGAGAAGGTCGGAGCCTACTTGCGCGAGTTCCGCGCCCTTCTCCAGCGTTACGAGTACGGGTGCGCGCTCTTTGGCCATTTCGGCGATGGTTGCATCCACGTCCGCATCGATTTCGATCTGTCCAGCAACGACGGCATCCGGCGCTGGCGGCGCTTCCTGGATGACGCGTCCGACCTGGTGCTCTCTTACCGGGGTTCGTTCTCCAAAGAGCATGGCGATGGACAGATCCGGGCCTATCTGCTGCCGAAGATGTACGGCCCGGAGCTGATCGAGGCGTTCCGTGAGTTCAAGTCGATCTGGGATCCCGACGGGAAGATGAACCCGGGCAAGGTCGTCAACCCCCTGTCCATGGACGCAAACCTGCGCGCCGGCCCCGATTTCCCCCCCCCCAGCCGTGGAGACCGCCTTCACCTATCGCAAGGAAAGGGATTTTGTCGGTGCCGCCAGTCGTTGCGTCGGCGTCGGCAAGTGCCGAAATCGCTCCGGGAAGGTCATGTGCCCGAGCTATCGCGGCACTCTCGAGGAAAAGTATTCAACCCGCGGCCGAGCGCGACTGCTGTTCGAGATGCTGACGGGCGATCCTCTATCGGATCTCGAGCAGATATCCCAGCTCAGCGACCGTCATCCCGTGCACCTTGCCGAAGTCTTGAGGATGGCGCCGCAAGCTGGACGTGCCGCTGGTCACAACGGCGTGGATTCCACGGAGAGCGACCTGAAGTCGTTGCTGATTGAAGATGCCCTCGACTCCAAACTTGCCGATCGTGCCACGCGCGTTTGGCGCGATATGTGAAAGAGCGTCCAAGCGGACCCCTTGCCAAAACAGAGTCAACGTGTTGAAATTTTGGCAGAAACGATCAGGTGGGGGGGGGCGATCGGCGCAAATCGGGATCCCACCCCAAACGAAACTCGCGCAATTATGTCAATGGGTTGAGGCTAGTGAGGGCGAGGCCCTACGTCGGTGCTGCTTCACAGCGTGAACGGCTCCGGCGTGACAGGGTGGCTCCCCGGCGACAACCCAGGCACGGCGCAGAGCGTCGGCGCGCGATCGGCCAGGGAGACGGGAGATAAAAACCGTTGCCGAGCAGTTCGTGGAAATTCTCGCCGCAGCAGGCGTCCGGCGGATATACGGGATCGTCGGTGACAGCCTCAACGGCCTGACCGACGCCATTCGCCGCCAGGGCCAGATCGACTGGGTACATGTCAGACACGAAGAGGTCGCCGCGTTCGCGGCCGGGGCCGAGGCCCATCTGACGGGGGCGCTGGCGGCCTGTGCCGGGAGTTGCGGGCCGGGCAATCTGCATCTGATCAACGGGCTGTTCGACTGTCACCGCTCGCGCGTGCCCGTGCTTGCCATCGCCGCCCATATTCCGTCGGCTGAGATCGGCAGCGGCTACTTCCAGGACACCCATCCGCAGACGCTCTTCCAGGAATGCAGCCACTATTGCGAGCTCGTCGCCGGTGCCAACCAGATGCCCCGCGCCATCGAGATCGCCATCCGTACCGCCGTCGGCGAGCGCGGTGTGTCGGTGCTGGTGCTGCCCGGCGACGTGGCACTGCAGGCGGCCGTCGAGGCGCCGCCCACCAAGGCCGAGGGGCTGCCGCCGGCACCGGACGTCGCACCGCGGCGAGGCGATCTCGAACGCCTTGCGGCACTGCTTAACGGCGAGGCCCGGGTGACTATCTTGTGCGGCTCCGGGTGCGAAGGTGCGCACGACGCGCTTCTCGTTCTGGGCGAGCGCCTCAAGGCGCCGATGGTGCACGCGCTCCGCGGCAAGGAGCATGTCGAGTGGGAGAACCCCTACGACGTCGGCATGACCGGACTGATCGGCTTCTCGTCCGGCTATTACGCGATGCGCGACTGCGACGTCCTGCTGATGCTCGGCACCGACTTTCCCTATCGTCAGTTCTATCCCGACGGACCGAACGTTCGCATCGCGCAGGTGGACATCCGGGCGGAGAACATTGGCCGGCGGGTTCCCGTCGATCTCGGCGTCGCCGGCGACGTCCGGGCGACGCTCGCGGCACTGCTCCCGCTACTCGACGAAAAACGCGACGGCGCGCATCTCGCCCAGGCGCAGGACCACTATGCCAAAGCGCGCAAGGGGCTCGACGATCTCGCCGTAGCCACCCGCGGCAAGGGGGTGATCCACCCGCAGCAGATCGCCAAGGCGGTCAGCGACCGCGCGGCGGAAGACGCCATCTTCACCTGCGACGTCGGGCTTCCGACAGTGTGGGCGGCGCGCTACCTTGCGATGAACGGAAAGCGGCGACTCGTCGGCTCGTTCTGGCACGGCTCGATGGCCAACGCCATGGCGCAGGCGATCGGCGCCCAGGCAGCGTTTCCCGGCCGGCAGGTCATTTCCCTATCCGGCGACGGCGGTTTCACCATGCTGATGGGCGACTTCCTCACCCTCGCCCAGCACCGCCTTCCGGTGAAGGTGGTGGTGTTCAACAACGGCGCGCTCGGGTTCATCGAGCTCGAGCAGAAATCGACCGGATTTCTCGATTTCGGCACGGAACTGCAAAATCCGAACTTCGCGGCGATGGCCGAAGCCATCGGCATCCGCGGTATCCGGCTCGAAGACCCCGCCGACGTGGACGACGGGATAACCGCTGCCCTTGCCCACGAGGGGCCGGTACTCATCGATGCGGTGGTGAACCGGACGGAACTGGTCATGCCGCCGTCGATCACGCTCGAGATGGCCAAGGGCTTTACGCTCTACATGGTAAAGGCGGTGATCGGCGGCAGAACCGACGAAGTGATCGACCTCGCCCGAACCAATCTGTGGCGTTAGGAGGCTCGTTTCCGATGCGATCAGGAACAGCCAATCTGCAACGAAGGTGTTGGCGTTCGGGGCTTGCCCGCGGGCTCGCCGTTTGCAGCGCGTTGCTCGTCGTCTCGTGTCAGCCGGCCGGCATCCTCGATCCCCGAGGACCGATCGCCGCGGCGGAGCGCCTGATCTTGATCAACGCCACGGCGATCATGCTTGTCGTCGTTGCGCCGGTGATCCTCGCGACCTTGGTGTTCGCCTGGTGGTACCGATCATCCAATCCGCGTGCCGAGCGCAGCCCCGAGATGTCCTACGAGGGACGGTTGGAGTTCGTCGTCTGGTCGATCCCGGCGCTGATCGTGACCTTGCTCGGCGGGGTGATCTGGATCGGCTCGCACGATCTCGATCCGCGGGCACCCATTCCCGCGAACGCCCCGCCGTTGCGGGTCGACGTCGTCTCGCTCGACTGGAAATGGCTGTTCATCTACCCGGACGAGGGCGTGGCCACCGTCAACACGCTGGTCGTTCCGGCGGGAACTCCGGTTTCGTTCCGGCTCACTTCGGCGACGGTGATGAACTCATTCTTCGTCCCGCAACTCGGCAGCCAGATCTACACGATGGGCGGGATGACCACGCACCTCGCCCTGCTCGCTGACGAACCGGGTGAATACCCCGGTTTCTCGGCGAATTTCAGCGGCGACGGATTTGCCGAGATGAGGTTCGTCATCAAGGCGGTCCCGGCCGGCGAATTCGACCGCTGGCTCGCGCAGGTGCGCGATACGGGTGGCGCGCTCGGCGATGCCGTCTACACGGAACTGGCGAAGCCGAGCAAAGCCGTGCCGGCAATGACCTACCGCTCGGTCGCACCGAACCTGTTCGAGCGGATCGTCGACCAGACGGCGGGCACCAGCGAGACGGCCGGTGCCGGGGAGGCGTGGTGTCGGGCGGTACCACAGGCAGGAGGTTGAGATGCTGGGACGGCTGAGCTGGGCGGCAATTCCGTTCGACGAGCCGCTGCCGCTGATCAGCGCGGCGGTGGTCGCCCTCGTCATTCTTGTCGTGCTCGGGATCATCACGGTGAAGGGCTGGTGGCCTTACCTCTGGTGCGAGTGGATCACCAGCGTCGATCACAAGCGTATCGGCGTCATGTACGTCTTCCTCGGGCTGGTCATGCTGCTGCGCGGCTTCGCCGATGCGATCATGATGCGCACCCAGCAGGCGCTGGCCGTCGGCGAGGCGCAAGGCTACCTGCCCCCCAGCCACTACGACCAGATCTTCTCCGCGCACGGCACGATCATGATCTTCTTCGTGGCGATGCCGCTGGTCGTCGGCCTGATGAATGTCGTCGTGCCGTTGCAGCTCGGCGTGCGCGACGTCGCCTTTCCCGTGCTCAACTCGATCAGCTTCTGGCTCACCGCCTCGGGAGCCCTGCTGATCAACGCCTCGCTCGTCATCGGCAATTTCGCGCGCACCGGCTGGATGGGCTATCCGCCGCTCTCGGGGCTCGCTTTCTCACCGGATGTGGGCGTCGACTACTACCTCTGGTCATTGCAGATCTCGGGCATCGGCACGTTGCTGACCGGCGTCAATTTCGTCACCACGATCCTCAAGCTCCGCGCGCCCGGCATGACATACATGCGCATGCCGGTGTTCTGCTGGACCGCGTTCGCCTCCAACCTCTTGATCGTCGCCGCGTTTCCGATCCTGACCGCGACGTTCGTGATGCTGTTGCTCGACCGCTACCTCGGCATGCACTTCTTTACCAACGATGCCGGCGGCAATCAGATGATGTATGTTAATCTGTTCTGGGCCTGGGGCCATCCGGAAGTCTACATCCTCATCTTGCCGGCATTCGGCGTCTACTCAGAAGTGGTCGCGACATTCTCCGGAAAATCTCTGTTCAGTTACCGCTCGATGGTTCTCGCCACCTTGGGCATCTGCATCCTCTCCTTTACGGTCTGGCTGCACCACTTCTTCACGATGGGAGCGGGGGCCGACGTGAATGCGTTCTTCGGCATCATGTCGTCGATCATCGCCGTGCCGACCGGCGTCAAGGTCTTCAACTGGCTGTTCACGATGTTTCGCGGGCGGGTCGTGTTCAGCACGCCGATGCTGTTTGCCATCGGCTTCATGGTCACGTTTGTCATCGGCGGGCTGACCGGGGTTCTCCTCGCTGTTCCACCGATCGATTTCGTCCTGCACAACAGCACCTTCCTGGTTGCCCATTTCCACAATGTCATCATCGGCGGCGTCATCTTCGCCGGCATCGCGGGCTACAATTACTGGTTCCCCAAGGTGTTCGGTTTCACCCTCGACGCGCGGTTCGGCAAAGCCAGCTTCTGGTGCTGGCTCGTCGGCTTCTATCTCGCCTTCACCCCGCTCTATGTCCTGGGCCTGATGGGGATGACCCGGCGCCTGCAGCACATTCCCGAGCCGGGCTGGCAGCCACTGCTGCTGGTCGCCGAGTGTGGTGCCATCGTCATTTTCTGCGGCATTCTCTGCCAGATCGCCCAACTCGCTGTCAGCATCCGCACGCGCGAGCGTCGCCGCGATATGACCGGCGATCCCTGGAACGGCCGAACTCTGGAGTGGGCGACCACCTCGCCTCCGCCGGCGTACAACTTCGCGGTGTTGCCCAGAGTCGAGGCAATCGACGCCTTCTGGGAGATGAAGCGGCGCGGGCTCCGCCCAACCGAGGCGCCTCGCTACGAAAGCATCGAGATGCCCTGCAACAGTCCGGTCGGTTTCATCCTCGCGTTCTTCGCGGTGGTGACCGGCTTCGCCCTGATCTGGCATATCTGGGCGCTGGTGATCTTCGGCCTTCTCGCCACCGCGGTCACGCTTCTCGTGTTCGGCTGGTCCGACCACCGGGAGCATGAAATCCCGGCGTCCGAAGTCGCGGATATGGAACAGGCCCGCTCGGGCCTCGGGCGGTCAGCATGACGACAGCGGCACTCGATACCGTCGGCGCCGTCTCCGCCGAGCACGGAGGGGGATTTGGTCACCGGCCGGGCGATGGGCCGGCCCCGACCCGCATCGTCGTCGCCTACGGGTTCTGGATCTTTATCCTCAGTGACATCGTCATGTTCTCGGCGCTGTTCGCAGCGTACGCGGTCCTGTCGGGCAACACCGCCGGCGGACCCGCCGGAAGCGAGCTGTTCAATCTTCGCAACGTCTTTATCGAGACGATGTGCCTGCTGTTCTCAAGCTATACGTGCGGGCTCGGGGCGTTGTCCGCCGAACGACGGCAGACGTCGCGCTTCCTCCTATTTGCCGCCCTCACGTTCGTCCTCGGCGGGGCCTTTCTCTTCATCGAGATTTCCGAATTCGGCGGGATGGTGGGCGCGGGCGCCGTACCATCGCGCAGCGCCTTCCTTTCTGCCTTCTTCACCCTCGTCGGCACCCACGGCGCGCATGTCACCCTCGGCCTCGTCTGGCTCGTTTATCTGGTGGCCCAGGTCGTCGCCAAGGGCCTGCGACCTGCCGTGCTGCGTCGCCTGCTATGCTTCAGCCTGTTCTGGCACGCGCTCGACATCGTCTGGATCGGAGTGATGACGCTGGTTTACCTGATGGGAGCCCGGTGATGAGCGACGACGATCATTTGCTTTACGACCGGACGCCGGGGGTCGAGCAGAACGAGGCCGGTGCCGGCGTTCTTTCGTACAGCGTGGGGCTCGGCCTCGCGATCCTCGCGACGATCGCTTCGTTCGTCGTTTCGCAGACTGACCTTTTGTGGGCACCGGGCATTGCGGTGGGGCTGATCGTCCTCGCCTTCGCGCAGATCGGCGTTCACCTCGTCTTCTTCCTGCACCTGGGTAGCGGGCCCGATCACACGAACAATATTCTGGCGCTGGCCTTCGGCCTGCTCATTGTCTTTCTCGTCATCACCGGCTCCTGCTGGATCATCGCCAATCTCAACGCCAACATGATGCCCGCTCCGATGCATTGAATGCAGGTCTCCAAAGCGACGATGTTCCGCCTTCACTTTATGGGAGTAGATTTTCGTCTCGCTAGAGCGATTTCACGATGACTGTCGATATCCGCAATTGGTGATGTAGTTTGTGCATTCCCTGGGGGGTCATTGTCACATCTTCACGAGACGCTCGAACTGGGGAAAGCTGCTCGCGTGTGTTCACGCGACGCTCGTAACGATGCTCCATTGAGCAAAGGCGGTGGCACGGAAGATACGCAGGGTTCGGCGCGAGATCAGATGGCGTTGGACGTTGAACGTGTTGTAGACGGCAGCGTGAGCGGACAGAAAGCGCTGGGTTGACCCCGGGTTCTTGAACCTCAGCCACGCCCGCTCTCGTCGTCGCACGGGCTGGTGTGAATTCTCGGCGCGATTGTTCGAACGGCCACCAGTTACGTGTCGTCGCTGCATGCCGAGCGCGCGAAGTGCTGCCCCATAGGATCTCAGCTTGTCCGTCACGATGGCGTCGGGACTCATTCCCCGCGTTTTCAACAACTTGCGAAGAAGTTTAAGCGCAGCATGCTTATTGCGGCGGCGTTGGACCAGGATGTCCAGCACTTCCCCTTCGGCATCCACAGCGCGCCACAGATACATTGGTCGACCACCAATCGAGACGAACATTTCGTCGAGATGCCACCGTCCGACCGGTTTCGGGCGTCCAGCCTTGAGCCGCTTCGCGTAAGCCGTACCGAACTTCATCACCCAGCGACGGATCGTTTCGTAGCTGACGTCCAGGCCGCGTTCGGCCAACAAATCTTCGACGTCCCTGAGACTGAGCTGGAAACGAAGATAGAGCCACACCGCGTGCTGAATCACGCTCGGCGGGAATTGGTGACGGGCGTACGAGACAGGCTGCATCCCCGCAGGCTACCGCGGCGGTGGCGCAGGCCAACGTTCCCGTGACAGTGCCTTCCCCGGCGAGAACTGGGAGTTCGACGGCAAGATCATCACCGTCCGCATCCCGATGACCTGGAAACGGCGTGGCGGCCGCAAGGTGATCGTCGCCCCGGACGGCGGCGATGCCTGGGCGCCGGCGAAGCCACGGCCGGACGACACCCTGATTCGCGCGCTGGCGCGGGCGCACCGCTGGAAGGGGATGCTGGAAGAGCGCAGGTATCGATCGGCCGGCGAACTGGCCGAGGCCGAGGGCGTCACCCGCAGCTTCGTCAACCGCCTGCTCCGCCTGACGCTGATGGCCCCCGACATCATCGAGGCCATCCTCGACGGGCGACAGCCGAAGGGCATGCAGTTGGAGGACCTTACACGGGTGGTGCTGACCACCTGGGACGAGCAGAAACAACGAGTCCTTGAGCGATAGCCGGCGCGAAGGGTCATCAGCGTCGATCGGGCCCCGCTCTTCGGTTCTCGCGAAAGCGGAAGCCGACGACGATCGACGGGCCGCTCGCAACCGGACCCCGTCAGCATCAATCGTGGGGGGATCGGCGAAGGGGGCAAGGGGGCGGCGGCGCGCCTGCGCGTGTTCCTCGCCGGGCGCCGCTGCGCAACAGGCCCAGCCGAGCAGGGAGGGTGTCGAGCGCGGCTGAACAGGCCACCGTGCTGACGCCGCCGAGGACGACCTCAAAGTCGACGGCGCCGAACAGGGCGTTGCCGTCGATGTCGATCTGCAGCTGGTCGGTCGCGGCAAGGAAGCGGATGTTGGTCGCTCCCACCGTGAACGTTCCACCGATCGCAGGTCACCTGCCGTCGTGGCCAGCCTGACGTTGTTTACCTCGAACGCCTCCTTGAGCGCGGCGCTGAAGTCGAGCCGGTTGCCCACCGCCGCGACGAGGCTGTCGGCGGTGTCGCCGCCCTTCAGTTCAGATGAACAGGTCGGCGCTCCCGCCGGCCAGCCGGTATGCGGCGCGGTTGCCGACGAGGACGTTGGCGAGCGTGTTGCCGGTCAGGTTGATCGCCCCCGCGCCGGTCAACATTAGGTTTTCCAGCACGCCCAGTGCGGCGAGCGTGAAGCCGACCGCTGCCTCCGCCAGGTCCGTCGCCGGCGATCGGCATTGGCTTTGAACGGCACGGCTACGCGTCCATCGGTCAGAAAAGGGACCCTTCCCTACGCCGGCCAGCTCCCGACGGCAACTCCGCCGATCCGTGCAACAACCTACCGACGTAACCCCAATGAGGCCATTGTCATGCGACAAGATCCGCCTTAAGAAATGTCCAGGGGGCAAAAAGGGGGGGATCAACCATTGCCTAGCCGCGCGGACTATTATCCTGGCTCGACCAAAAGAAAGGGTCGGTTGACCGGTGTGCCTGCTCGTCTCCCCAGGTGGCCGAGCGAGACCGCGGCAGTCGCTGGGGTAGTCGATGCTGTTGACGACCGGGGGATATTCGGTTGGATACTCGATGTTGAAGATCAAAACAGTGTAGTAAAGTTTGATATTATTTGTTGTGGAAATATTTTGTCTGTCGGAAGCACTGGCATATCAAGGATAGATGTAAGTACTTATTTAGGGTGCGGTGAAAATTCTGGATTTTTTGTCGCTTGGCATGAGTTTGATTTGCAAATTCTGTCAGAGCTGGCCCACCACAGGCCGGACGCCGTGGTTGAAATCTACGTTCCATCCCGAAACAAGTTCTTGGCGAAGCATACAGTTGGAGATCTTTCGGTCGCCCAAATTATGTGCTTTTTCCCACCTGAGGCTCGCCCGGACGTCCAGCGGAAAGTGGGCCTCATCGAGGCGAATGCGGCCGAGACTACTGACTCCTTTTACACAATAGGGTTACCCGCCGGGGCCCTGATTGTACAGTCGAAGCGCGTTTGCTTCGTGACAACGGAGTTTCACGGACTATTCAAGAATGGAGGTATCGGCACTGCCAATACCGGGTTGGCGATTGAATTTGCTGAAGCCGGATGGGAGGTGACCGTCCTATTCATTGACTGCGACGATAATGGACCGCGAATCCGGTCGGAGCCGTTCGTTGATGTGGCGGCTAGGTATAGATCTATGGGGATCACACTCGACTATCTTCCTAGATATTCTGAGATATTTGAGCAGTTCCGTGACATCCGGCGGGTTTCCTATGCGATTTATAAATATGTTCGCGATAAGAATTACGGCGTGATTTATTTTAACGAATGCGGCGGGCAAGGCTTTTACACGGTCATGGCCGCAAAAGCGGGCGTCATGGCGGGCAATCCGAAAACCCTCGTCGTCACGCATGGCCCGAACGATTGGACCCATGAACTTAACTCCCAGCAATGGGCGCATTCGCAACTGGTCGTTCTCTCCTACATGGAGAAAAAATGCGTCGAGTATGCCGACTTCGTGGTCAGCCCCAGCGAGTATCTCCTTCACTGGATGAAGGCGCACGACTGGATATTGCCGAAGTCCCTCTACGTCGAGCAGAATATCGTGAGCGTGGCGGGACGACAGGCCGTCCTCCCCAACGCCGCTTCGTCCGGGCGATCGATTTCGGAAATCGTATTCTTCGGGCGCCAAGAGGTCCGAAAGGGCGTCGTGCTGTTTTGCGATGCGCTCGACCGGGCGATCGCTTCGGGAGTCAGTCTGGCGGGCGTGACGATCACGTTCCTGGGCAAGATCTGGAAGATCGGCGCGATGAACTCCGCCGCCTATATCTTGTCGAGAAGTACAAAATGGGGCACTAAAGTCCGCTTCCTCGCCGGTCTCGGCCAGATCGAGGCTAACGCGTATCTCGGCGGGGCCGGCCGTCTCGCCGTCATTCCCTCGCTCGCCGAGAACTCACCGTGCGTGGTGGCGGAATGTCTCCAATTGAGCATTCCCTTCATCGCCACCAGCACCGGCGGCACAGGCGAACTCGTCGCCGAGGAGGATCGGTCGCGCTGTCTCGTGCCACCGCAATCCGCGGCGCTGGCCGAGCGAATTGCGGCCTGTCTGAAAGACGGGCAGCAGCCTTCGCGGATGGCGATCGAGCAGCCACTTACGCGCCAGCGCTGGCGCGATTTCATGAAATTGTCGGAGGAAGCTCCGGCGAGGCTCGAAAAGGCCGAAGCGGGCTCCGCCCCGGGAGCGGCCGAGTCGGCCGATATCGAGTCCGACGGCGCGCCGAAGCCGCGTGTCTCCATCTGCCTCGTGCATTACGAAAGGCCGCACTTTCTCCAGCAAGCCTTCGAGTCGATCCTTGCCCAGACGTACCCGAACATCGAGCTCGTCGTCATCGACGACGGCAGCCAGCAGCCAAGGACGCTCGAGTATCTCCGCGAGATCGAAAAAGGAGAATGGGGCATACCGGTGAAAGTGGTGCGGCAGCACAACAAATATCTGGGTGCCGCAAGGAACACTGGCGTCCGCAACGCCTCTGGCGAGTATCTTCTGTTTGTCGACGACGACAACCTGCTGATGCCGCACGCCGTCAGCGATTTCATTCGTGCAGCGCAACGCTTCGGAGCCGACATCGTCACCGGGGTGCCCTACTCCTTTCATCACCGGCACAGGCCCGACCCCGAATTTGACGGCGAGATCCGAACCTTGCCCCTGGGCGGCTGCGCCGAGGTCGGGTTTTTTGAGAATTGCTACGGCGACGCGAACGCGCTCGTGAGTCGACGCGCGCACGAGATCGTCGGCGGCTTCCACGAGGTCCACGGCCAAGCGGTCGAGGATTGGGAATTCTTCGCCAAGGCGACGCTGAAGGGACTGAAGGTCGAGGTGCTGCCGAAGCCGACCTTCTGGTACCGGGTGCTGGAGAGCGGCATGTTCGTCAAGTCCGACCCGGTCGCCAACGCCAGACGCATCGCCAACGTCTATCTCGGCTACCCGATCCGCAACGTCGCGCGCATGCTCGAGCTGTCCTGGGAGATCGATCGAGAGCAGCGCTTCCGAATGCTTCAGATAGCCGCCCAGGAGGGCGAAACGCACGAAACGCTTGTCAGGCTCTCCGACGTCGACCCCGAATCCAAGGACGCCAAACAACTGCTGCTGCAATACATGGTCGAACAGCGGCGCGTGCAGGAGGCGCTCGACTTCGCGCTGCACAATGATGTCGCGCTGGTCGAAGACGTGACGGTGGCGGCGCGAGAGCAGATGGCGCGGGACGCGCGCGACGAACTCGACCGCTATCATGCGATCGTCAAAACCCGGCTCGACATCACCGATCATGTGCGGGGACGCGCCGAGGCACTTTTTGGGGTCGAGGGCCGTATCATCGACGCCGGTGGCGTCCTCGCCTTCACCGCTTCGTTCGACGCCGCGGTGGTCCGGGTCGAGAAAGTCTGCCCCAGCGGGGCCGAGGTCATCACCGCCAAATGCGCGGCGTCGGGTCAGTTCATGGGTTACGAAGCCTGCCTCGTCGTGTGCTCCTCCGGCGTCTCCGTCGATCTCGATGCGGGCGATCTCAGCGCGCACCCCGGGGTTTACGCCTCCGGCTGGACGGAAATGACGCCAAGCGGCGAGGTGAGTTTCCGTACGCCGATCGGTCGAGGGAGAGCGGACGAGCCGCACGACATTTTCCTTATCGCGCGCGGCCGGTCGGAAGCTTCTGGCGTTTGCGAGCTTGCTTGGCGTCAGTTCGAAGTCGAGATCGCGCATGTCGGGGCGAGCCAGAAAAGCGTGATCCGGCCGCGTTTCGCGCCGCGCCGGCTGTCGGAGCGGATCATCGCCGAAAAAGGCCAGCCGCTCACCCGAAGCGGCGTCGCGCCCGCAGACCTGAAATGGTTTGTACCTGGCTATCCGACTACCCTGCACCCTATTCACGAGGCTTTGGCGGCGATCCGCGTCCCACGCATCCTCCCCACTGGCGCACTCGGCGCGAGGGTCACCGTGTCGGTGGCCAACGAGAAGGCGCACCCGATCCTGTTCGGAGTGTGGATGCACCCGAATTCGCAACTGATCGCGGATGAGACGCAGCTTAGCGAGGCCGAGTTTTTCAGCGGTTGGCTGAAAGTAGTCGAGAAGAATGTGCACAAGTCGGTGCAGGTGGAGGCGCCCCAACCGCTTGTGGAACCTTACGACATTTATATAGGCTCCCGCGTCGTCGGGCAGCCGAACGTGTGGTTCTGCCATGCGCTGGTGCATGACGTGTCGGTGTTGGTGGAGACGAATTGATGCACCACGGACCTAAACCATCGTCGACAGGGTTGACCAAGTGTATTTCTAGCCGTTTATTAGTGCTTCGACTTTTATAGAAGGTCGCTGCGTGATTAACGTGTCGCGGACGATAACTGGAAAGGGAAAGAAGAGATTATGGCAATACATTTTGCGAGCGGGCGCGGAGCATATTTCCCTGCGCCGAAAGTTGCATGCACATCGATAAAAGAGGCAATATACGAGCTTGAGTACGGCCGCCCATTTACTGATGAATTTGTAAATGGAGTTTGCGTTAACCACGTTCATCTTATTTATGGAACACATCCGTTTGCCCGCGCATTCATGGATGTCGATCCTAAGGCCACGAAAGTTGCTTTAGTGAGAGATCCCATTAAGCGAATACTGTCCGCTTATCGCAATCGAGTGGTTGATCTTAAGGACTTAAGCAAGGATACGTTGGGCGTTGACGTTATTGAAAAGTCAAATCTATTGCCGGATCCTGATGCCGACTTCTTTTTCACTCATCTTAAGGAATACATGAGTATATCAAACAGCATAGATCATCATTTTTGTAATGTCAGCGCGTTTCTTGGAGAAGATTTGACTTACTTTGATAAAGTGTTCAGGTTTGAAGAGTTTTCCGAGTTTAAAGCGTTTTTTTCCAGGCTTGCAGAGCGTGATGTGCGATTCCCGCATTCAAAGAAAAGTCAATTTTATGTCGAATTTGACTCGCTGTCTCCGAGAGCGAGGGATTCCATCAGAGAGCATGTACACGCAGAATATCGTTATCTTAAGGGTTATTATAATAATGATCATTAAGTAGGCCGCTTAGCAATAGAGGAAACAGTTGGTTTGATCATAATGCTGAATGTTGTAGCCTAAGGCAGGCTAACATTTTCGTGTTGCAAGACGAATAGGACATCTCGTACAAGGCGCCGTCTTGGGTACCAGACCATATTGCTGGATAGAAGCAACGAAACCGGTCAGTTCGAGAAACGAGGATTAAAATTATGGCTGACATTCCATATTTGAGCGCTCGTGTTCGTGAAGCGGAAGCATTACTTCGGACAGCAATTAAAGAACTAGTAACAGCAACAAACAATCCTTATATTCCGTTCGCACCCAGCATAGAACAGGAATTGCTAGACGAGTGTAGGGTGCTCCGCTCACGATACACGCTACTTGAGTTTATGCCGAAAAATGCAGTTTGTGCAGAAGTGGGAACCCGGTTTGGGCATTTTGCAAAAGAGATACGCAAGAAAACTTCGCCCGCAAAATTTCACATTATTGATATTGATCTACAGCTTTTCGAGCGGGAGGAATTTGACGGCGATATCCAAGGTGGACGTGTCCATTTACATGAAGGAGACTCATCTACAATTTTAAATTCATTTACGGAAAATTATTTTGATTGGATTTATATTGATGCGCAACATTCATACGAAGGATTTGTGAAGGATCTGAACGCCAGCGTGAAAAAATTGAAACCTGATGGCTTCATTGTTTGCAACGATTATACCGTATATTCTGCGCCTGAAGTTTACCACTACGGCGTTCTGAGGGGAGTAAATGAATTTTGCACAACGCACCGGTGGAAAATGAGCTTTTTGCGCTAAACCCGCAAGGATACCACGACGTCTGTATTCAGAAAGCCGACATGTCGCCACGCCACGGGTCAAACGTCGGTAGCGACTGTTTCGGATTTCCTTCAGAAGCGGTAAACCGACAATCAGAGTAATGATCAACGCGGATAGACTTCCAAGGATTTTCCCCTGGCTTAGCGTGTGCGCCATCGTAGTGACGCTGTTCGAGGTCGGGCATGCTTGCGGTGCAAGCGAGCACACGGGCGGCGCCGCAGGCCCGTCCGCCAACCGGACCTTCCCCTCCATCTTCATGGCGTGGTCGGACGGCTCGGATTCGGACGGCCCAGATAATGACCATTCTTCCCTTGCCAGGATGGCGCGGCATGATCTGCTGATCCTCAGTCCACAGCAGATGGGCCTCGGCCGCATTGACCGCGGCGAGGCGCTGGCCCCTGCGGCCGTCGATCGAGCGCTCGCCAAGCGTCGCGAGCTCGCGCGCCTCAACCCGAACGCCGTCGTTCTCGCGGAAGTCCGGTATTACGACGCTTGGCAAGACTATCTCCCGCCCGATTCTCCACTTTGGCGCCGCGACAAATCCGGGGAGCCGGTCATATCGGGCGGGCTGATCTACGGCGCGCGCCAAGTCTATCTGCTCGATTTCTCCAAGCCAGAACTTCGGGACAGCGTAGCCGCGCAATGCAAAGCCTATGTCGAAACGGGGGTTTTCGATGGCTGCATGTTCGACTGGTGGAACGGCGCCTATTCCGACACCCCCGGCGCCGAAGGAACAGACCGGTTGAAGATGATCCAGATGGTGCGCGCGGCGGTCGGCGACAAGGCGCTGCTGATCGGCAACGTCAACGGGTCGCTGCCGAAGATGACAGCGTCCTATCTCAACGGCGTCTATATGGAAGGTTTCGGGTCCAAGGGGTTCGCGGACTGGCGACAAGCGGTCGCCAACCTCGTTTGGCTGGAGGCGCATCTGCGCGCTCCCGCCGTCACCGCACTCGAGGGCTGGTACGATTGCGGCGATTGCTCGGGTGACCCGGCGACGATCGAGGCACGCGGGCGCGGTCATCTGGCGCTCATGCGCGAAGTGACGACACTGTCCCTGACCAATTCGGACGGCTACGTCCTGTTTGGAGATCCCGACGCGCTGCCGACGCTCGACCACCTACACAGTTGGTATTCTTTCTGGGACAAGACACTGGGTCGACCGGTGGGGCCCAAGGGCGTTCGCTCTCAGGACGGCTCCTATCGCCGCGCCTTCGGAAACGGCTGCGTCGTCTTCAACCCGCCCGACAACCGACCCGTGACCATAACCTTCCCCGTTCCTCATCGCAGCCAAGCCAGCGGGATCGTCGCCTCGTCCTTCTCGGTCGACGGAGGTGACGGCGACATCTTCCTGCTCAATGAGTCTCGTGGCGGTGGAGGGCCGCTCGCTCCCGACTCCGACGCGTGTCCTTAACCCGATCGGTATGCATGCAGCCGTTCTTCGGCCCCGTCTGCATCGTCACCCCCGACCTGATCGGCCCGATCGCCAATGGCGGTATCGGCACCTCGTGCACCGCGCTCGCCGAGTTTCTCGCCGACGGCGGCTTCGATGTCTCACTGCTGCTCACCCTGCCGGAGAGCGAGCAGCGCCCTGACACCGGGTGGCGGCTGCGCTATGAACGGCGCGGCATCGCGATCCACGTCCTGTCGCAGCAATCGACGCCCGACGGCAAGACGCTCGCCTACGAGCCCAATCATCCGCACCTGATCCGATCTCTGCACGCCTATGAATGGCTGGCGGCACGGACGTTCCGGATCATCTTCTTCATGGACTGGCAAGGCGCAGGGTTCCACAGTTTGTCGGCGAAGGCGCTGGGGCTCGCGTTTCGCGACACCTGGCTTGTCGTCCACGTGCACTCTCCGACGGTCTGGCACAGCCTCTACTCGCACGAGCCGTTCACCCAGCCGGATCAGCTGCTGACGTCGTTCCTGGAGCGGCGGAGCGTCGAGTTGGCGGACTTCGTGCTGTCGCCGACGCACTACATGCTCGATTGGATGACGGGCTTCGGCTGGAACGTCGCGCGCCAGCGGGTCGTGCTGCCCAACCTCGTTCCGCAGGGACCAGTGGGACAGCAGCAGGGGGTGCGTGGATCCGGCATGGTGCGAAACGTCGTCTTCTTCGGCCGGCTCGAACGACGCAAGGGGCTGGAGCTGTTCTGCGATGCGATCGACAGGATAGAAGCGTCCGGCGGGCAGCTACCCGCGGTGGTGTTCCTCGGCAAGTTCGGGAAGGTCGGCGGCAGCCATTCTGGAGTGTATATCCTGAACCGCGCCGCGGGCTGGCGCACCCCGATCCGGCTGCTGTGCGGGCTCGACCAGCCCGGCGCCCTTGCTTGGCTGATCGAGAATGACGCTTTGGCCGTGATCCCTTCGGCGATGGACAACGCCCCCTATACGATCGCCGAATGCATTTCGTTCGGCGTGCCGTTCATCGCGCGTGCGACGGGCGGCGTGCCGGAGATGATCGCGAGCGAGGATCATGAACGCTGTCTGGTGGGAGACAATCCGGCCGAGCTGACGCAGAAGATCCTCGATGCGGTTGCACGCCCGGCGGTTTGTCCGCGACTGGCGCCCTGGATGCAAGAGCCGCCCGCGCGGTGGAACACATTTCTTGCGTCGCTGCTCCGCCAGACTCCGCCGCGGCCGGCACCCGACGATGGCAATCTGACGCCGCTGGTCTCCGTCTGCATCGTTCACAAGGACCGGCCGAAGCTGCTGTCACAGGCGATCCGATCGGTGCAGCTGCAGTCGTATCGGCCGATCGAGGTGATCCTCGTCGACGATGGCAGTGTCGGGGCGGAGGCGATCGCGCTGCTGGAGTTGCTGGAGAGGGATTTCCGCCGGCTTGGCTGGCGGATTGTCCGGCAGGCGAACCGTTACCTCGGTGCGGCGCGCAATGTGGCCGCCCGCGAGGCGCGCGGCGACTGGATCCTGTTTCTCGATGACGACAACGTCTGCAAGCCGGATCAAGTGCGGACGCTGGTTGGCTGCGCCCAGACTTCGGGTGCCGATGTATTGACATCCCCCATGGACGTATTCGAAGGAGACGACGAACCCGGCCCGGACACTCGCATCGTGGAACGATTCCTTCCTGTCGGCGGTGCGCTCGCTTACGGACTGTTCCGGAACGGGTATGGCGACGCGTGTGCGCTCTACAAGCGTTCGACATTCGAGGCGCTTGGCGGCTTCAGTGAAGATTATGGACTAGGTTGCGAGGATTACGAGTTTTTCGCTCGCGCGGCTTTGTCGGGCGCGAAGGTGATGGCTGCCCCAGGCGCCCTATTCTGGTACCGCCGACAGAAGAATTCGATGTTGAGAGCGACGTCGGAAATCGCAAATGGGTTGCGGGCTTTGCGCCCGTATATCTCGTCGACCAACGCTGATCTACGTGAGGTGGCCCTAACCGCACACGGTGTGCTTGCTGCATCGAACATGGTGTCTGCAACCCAGCCGTTGCTGCTGGCGCTGAAGAAGGCAAAGGAGAGCTTGTTTTCATGTGAATTCCAAGCCGGGTTCTGGCGTTCTTGGGCCATGGCGATTCTCAGCGACGTCGTAGCTGATCTGGACGGAGATGATGAACCTAGCTCCGCTAAGTGCATCCAAAGGATGGCGCTACTATGTATTTGTTGCGCCCATCGTGAGGCCGCGTCGGAACTTATAGAATGCTCTGTGGGTCCAAGAAATTGCAGCAATAAATTTAATGATACTGCCAACGCTATTTTATTACTAGCTGATGGCCACGCGTTCCGTCTAGATATGTTGCCTGACTCGATTACCCTGCGAGCATTTATCGCAGCTAGCTGGTATATAAAGATGAATCAATCTGCTCTCGACACGATAGCGGGCATAATTGCAAAGGACAGTGCAAGCTTACCTGCGTTGTTCATTCCTGAAATCGTCGATGCAATCAAGGCACGGGCATATGTCGACGCGGCCGACATGTCGATCGCTATTATGAAGGCTTGTGAGTGGCAGTATACTGGCGCACATATAGATATAGAGCAGGCGATTTGTAATGGTTATTTCAAGGGAGGCGTAGAGCATTATATCAAGCATGGGCACTCTGAAAGGCGCCATTGGGCTATCGCAGATGCAGTATTTTCTTTGTTTCCACGTTTTCCAGATCCGACTTCATACTTTCTTACATGTAGAAGCATGCGCGATCCGACGCCTCATATTGCATAAGCGACCTTTGGTGCCCGTCACGTGGGCAGGGTGTAACCACCCTGCGGGCAACGTTGCCGCCGCCACCACTCGTGTCCGCTATAATTCTGACGCGAAGTCTTCTTCATTGTGCATCCATGCTGCGACGCCTGAAAGCGACCGCCGGAGAGGCGTCGAAATCACCGGCGCCAACCGCCGTTCTCCGCCACCGCCGATGTCCGCTTGTGTTAAGGGTTATCGGATGCCTGCCGTACACCGATGGTGGGACGGGCGAGCGGCAGGCGTCCGATAAGCCTCAGGGGAGGAAACCGCGGGGGCGGCAGCGGTGCTGGTCGGTGGGGCCGGATCTATGGGGAATTGGCCGTCGCGGGGTGGCTGCGTGGGAGGCGGTGGAGCGGCCGCCGGCGGCTGTCTGCGGCCGGGCGGAGCACGACGGCCACGAATGTGGGCGGGCTGCGGCGATCGGCGGCCTGCCGATCGGGTGAATTTCGCCGCGGCTGCCGCCGGTCCGGGCGTGTCGCCGCGTCGCCGGGCGCGGACCGGCGGTCGGATCGGGCATCGGTGCGGTCGGTCGGTCGTTGCGGCGGTCTCATGAGCTGTCGATCCCGATGACCGACGCCGCGGCCGCCGTTCGGGATGCGGGGACGCCGCCGCGCCGGAAGGTTTCGACGACGATCATCACCCCGCCGCAGCAGGGACAGCGGTGCGCTTTCGGCGGGGCGGCGTCGGCGGAGCTGGCCGCGGCATCGCCGCTTCCGTCGGCGGGCACCGTCCGATCATCCGGCGCCTCCGGCTTCGCCGCCAGCAGCACCCGGGCGTGGTCGACGGCGGTGCGACGTTGGCCGTTGGCCAAGAACCCGTAGTGGCGGATGCGGTGGAAGCCGAACGGCAGGACGTGGAGGAGGAAGCGGCGGATGAACTCGGCCACCGGGAGCGTCATCGTCTTCCAGCGAGCGTGCCCGTCGGCGCGGTAATCCTTCCAGCGAAAGCGGACGCCTTCGTCGTCGCAGGCGACCAGCCGGCGGTTGGAGATGGCGACGCGGTGGGTGTAGCGCGAAAGATAGGTGAGCACCGCGTCCGGCCCGGCGAACGGCCGCTTGGCATAGACGAACCACTTCGTCTTTTTCAGCGGGGCGAGGACGGCCGCGAAGGCGCGGGCACAGGCGAGCGCCGTGAGGCGGCCGAAGAAGGCGAGGCGGCCGGCCCGGTGCGCCTCGGCCAGCGCCGCCAGCATCGTATCTGCTCACCCCCCTGGCTATAAAGCTGCGGGCGTGGTCTGGAAGGTGCCGGCGAGGAGTTGGGCGATGGCTTGCCGGGCGGTTTGGCCGTGGAGCCCTGCGGTGCTGGTGGCGGATCGGTATCCGGCGTGGATGTGTGCGCCCCATTCGGAGCGAAAGCCGCCGGTGACCTTGCGGAACACGACGGACGGACGGATTTCTCGCTCGCAGGCGTTGTTGGTGGCTGGCACGTCTGGGTCTTCGAGGAAGACGAAGAACGTCATCCGCCACGCCTTGACTGCGGTTTGCAGCTCGCGGCCGGCGGGATGCGCCGCGGGTGTGGCCACGAGCGCATCGAGGCGGCGTTCGGCGCGGTCGTGATAGGTGGCGAGGGTCGCCGGCCGCAGGGCATCTCGCCGTCGGCCGATGCGGATCGCCCAGCGCAGCAGATCGCGCAGCCGGGGCGCGAAGACGGTATCGCCGCAGTCGATGGCATACTGGACGTCACGCAGGAGGTGGGCGAGACAGACCTGATGCGCGGGCGCCAGATCCTGCTGGCCGGCGTAGCGGTCGGACACCCAGACCGCCGGCCGGTGCTCGCCCAGCACCTCTTCGGCGACCGCTTTCGCCCGGCGGGGTGCGATCTGGTGCAGCACCGCCTTGGTGGTGACGAACACCCAATGCCAGTGGGTGGCGCCGTCGATGCGGGCGGTGGTCTCGTCCGAGGCGATCACCCGGGCGGCCAGCAGCCTTTCGCTTGATCGCGGCGCACGCCGCCGTCATCGCTGTTTCAGCGCGGCGGAAGGCGTTGGCGATGGCACCCTCGGAGATCACCAGCCCGAACAGCTCCGCCATCATCCGCGCCAGCCGCTCGAAACCGACATGATGGCTGTGGTGCAGATACAAAAGCAGCGCCTGGATTGACGCCCAAAAGGGTGTTCCCAGCGGCATGCCGTCCGGCGGGGCGGCGCGGAAACGGCGGCCGCAGGCAGCACAGCGCCCGCCGAACAGCTCAACACGGGTCACCACCGGTGCGATTGGCGGGATGTCGATGTGATCGTAGCGATGGCGGCAGATCTGCCTCTGGCCCGAAACGTCGGCGGCACAATGCGGACACGTGGTGGCCAGCCGCTTGATCGTCTCGTCCGGCACCTCGCTCAGCGACCGCGCCGAGCCCGGACGCGAGGGCCGCAGCTTGCGCCGCTCGCCATGCTTCTTGTCCCCGCTTCCGCCCGGCTTGCGGTCCTGCGACGGCGGCGTGTGGCTGTTCCGTGACGTCTTCTTCGGTCGCGCCAGCAGCGCCTCGAGTTCCGTAATCCGCGCCGCCTGACGTTCGATCAGCGCTGCCTGCTCGGAAAGCAGCGCGTCCTTCTCATCGTCGCTCAAGCGGTATCGGAACGGCAGAGTCATCCATACCTTGACTCACATCCAGCCCGACCCCGCAACCCAAAAATCGCCAACCACCTGAGCAGATACGCTCGGCTAGCCGGCAACCCAAAATTCACGGCTGACGCTAGCCCGCTGCCGCGCTAAACCGCCCCGTGTTGATCAGGCGCCCGGGAGTACCTTTTTTCGTACCCATCCGGCGAGGGCCGCGGCTGGAGTGGGTTGCCGGACCGGCGCAGTTGTGAGCGGCTATGCGGCGGTGCTGATTGGCTCTGGTGCCTGCCAGTTCCAGGGCAGCAGCTCGTGGATGCGGCTGGTGGGGTGGCCGGGAAGGCGGGCGAGGACGGAGGCCAACCAGGCGCGGGGATCGATGCCGTTCAGCTTCGCCGTCTCGATCAGGGTGTACATCGCCGCCGCGCGACGACCGCCTTCGTCGGAGCCGGCGAAGGTCCAGTTGCGTCTTCCTACGGCGATACCGCGTAGCGCGCGTTCCGCGGCGTTGTTCGAGAGGCAAACCCTGCCGTCGTCGAGGAAGCGGGTGAAGGCGGTCCAGCGCTTCAGCAGGTAGTCGATGGCTTTTGCCGTCTTCGACTTCGCCGACAGCCTCGCGTACTGGTCGCGCAGCCAGGCTTCGAGGTCGAGGATCAGCGGGCGGGATCGCTGGTTGCGGACGGCCAGACGCTGCTCGGCCGAGGCGCCGTTGATCTCGCGCTCGATCGCGAACAGCGCGTCGATCCGCTTGACCGCCTCGATGGCGATCGGCCCCTGCTGCAGCTCCGCCAGCTCAAAGAAGCCGCGGCGGCCATGTGCCCAACAGCCGGCCTCGGTGATCGGGCCAGGCCGGCGATCGCTCTTGTACAGCCGGCCGAAGCCGGAGAAGGCGTCGGCCTGCATGATGCCGGTCCAGCCCGCGAGGAAGCGTTCGGCGTGCACGCCGCTGCGGTCGGGCGAATAAAAGAAGACGGCGGCCGGCGGGCCTGTTCCGTCCAGGTGGGGACCGCCGAACGGCCGGTCGTCGCGGACGACGGTCACAGCCGGCCTTCCTTCGTCTTGCCCTTCGCCAGCACCGGCACCGGCGTTTCGTCGGCGTGGATGCGGGCGGCGGCGCGGACGTGCGCCTCGATCGCCGCGGTCAGCGGCTGCAGCGAAGCGGCGACCGCCCCTACCCAGTCGGCGAGAGTGGAGACGTCCAGCTCGATGCCCTCGCGGGCAAAGCAGGCGCTCTGCCGGTTCAACGGCAAGTGCATCCCGTACTTGCCGAACACGACCTCGGCCAGCAGGTTCGGCCCGGCACGGCCGCGGGCGATGGGATGGAACGGCGCCGGCGCCTCGCGGATCGCCTCGCAGCAGCGGCAGGAGACTTTCTCGCGCACGTGCTGGACGACCAGCCAGCGCGCCGGCAGCCGCTCGAGCGTCTCGGTGATCTCCTCGCCCAGCTTGCGCACCGCCCCGCCGCAGCAGGGACAGGCGGTGGGCGCCGGGTAGACCAGGCGGGTGCGCGGCAGATGCTCCGGCAACGCACGGCGCGCCGGCTTGCGTGGCGTCGCGGCGCTGCGCGCCGGGGTCGGGCTCCGTTCCGCCGCCCGCAGCTCGGCCGCGGCATCGGCCTGGGCGACGGTCTCCTGCAGCTCGGTCAGCGCCAGCTCCAGCTGCTCCAACCGGGCGCTGCGCTCCGACGAGGAACCGAACCGCTGCCGGCGCAGCCGGGCGATCTCCAGCTTGAGGCGCTCGATCTCCAGGTCGAGAACCCGCTTCGTCTGCTTCGCGATCGCCGCCTCGGCCTCGGCAGCACACCGGGCCGCGCGCTCGGCGATGATCATCGCGTGCGCTTCGGCGAGGTCGGCGGGCAGCGGCTCGGGCGTCGTCATCACGACCCGAACTGAATCAGATTCTCACGCCTTTGTAAGCTGTTATCTCATCCGGCGGCGATCGGACGCCAAGTTCGCCGCGGCATCCTCCAGTCTATGCCTTCGAGCAGATACGCGAGTTGCGCCGGCGTGATCGTCACCGTTCCATCGGCCGCCGACGGCCACAGAAACCGACCGCGTTCGAGACGTTTGGCGAACAGGCACAGGCCCTGGCCGTCGTGCCAAAGGATCTTCAAAGGTCACCGCGTCTTCCACGGAAGACGAACAAATGACCACAGTGCGGGTCCTGCTTCAGCCTTTCCTGCACCTGCAGCGCCAGCCCATCGAAGCCGCGCCGCATGTCGGTGTGTCCGGTCGCCAGCCACACCCGGGCGCCGGTCGGAACGGCAATCATCGCCGATCCAAAACGTCCAGAACCCGCCGCAGCGCCTCGGCGTCGAAATCGCCAACCACGCGGACACAGCGACCCGCGCCGAGTTCGATCTCGATCACCCCCGACCGACCTTGCCCAGGCTTCGCGGGCGGCATCATCGCCGGCACACCCGCAGCCCTGCCCGCAGGCCCCGCCGCGACGGCCTCCGTCCCCGCCACCTCGTTCGCGGCCGCGTCTTCCGCGACCTCGACGGCGACGAACGATGGCAATTCCGAAGCACCGGGGATGTCGATCACGCCGAGCGCCGCCAGACGTCGCCATTTGAACACCTGTGCCGGCAGCAGCCCATGCCGCCGCGCCACCGCCGAGATCACCACTCCCGGCGCCGACGCCTCCGCCAGAACCGCAAGCTTCTGCCCGAGCGAGAACCGACGCCGCCGCTCGACCCGTCCCAGTACCTCACCCTGACGATAAGACATCGATCTTGCGCTGCCGCTAGCTCCAAATCCGAGCCAAATGCCGCACAAAATCCCGCCTCACCACAAGGCGGCCATCACCGGATGCGTACAGCCTCTACGACACCTGCCACCCCCAAACCCACAGCCGTCATCGACTTTCTCAACAGCCTCGGCTATATGCGGACATTGAGATGCCCACCAGAAGCGACGAGCGTCCGGCTGGGGAGCTTCGCGGCGGCCGTGAGGCGCACACACGCCTCGGAACCAAGTCAAGCACCAAGACTGCCTAGCAGAGCGCGTCGCACGCATATTAGTCGCTGCAATACGCGCGTGCGTTGTGCGGCCGTCTTGGTCATCATCTTCGAACGGCCTCGCCGCGGTCGGCCGATCCGACACCCGATCGACGCGTGGCCCGAGTGCATTCACCCTTCCTCGCGGGACGCCGGAACGGTGCGGACGCGTGCAACCTGGAGACTCGAAATGAACCGGACCCTTGTCTGCTTCGCTTTTATGCTCGTATTTGGCCTGTGCGGTCACGCGAGCGCAACCGACGCCGACGCCGATGCCGATGCCGGCAAGAAGGTGTTCGCCAAGTGCGCCGTCTGCCACTCGCCCGAGCCGGGGGTAACCCGGGTCGGGCCATCGCTGGCCGGCGTGGTCGGCCGGCAGTCGGGATCGCTGCCGGGGTTCAACTATTCGACCGCCATGAAGAACTACGGAGTGACGTGGAACAACGACACGCTCAATACGTATCTTGCGGCGCCGATGGAGGTGGTCAAGGGCACGAAGATGACGTTCCCGGGCGTCAAGGACGAGACCGACCGCGCCAACGTCATCGCCTACCTCAATACCCTGAAGTAGCCGGCCCGGCTCAGGCTCCCGGTACGTACGGGAGCCTGACTGTAAGGACCGCGGCGTGCCCAATCAGGACCGGCGACGCCTTTCGACGGCAAGCGAGAGCTGCCACTCGATAGGTATTTGACCGGCATCCGCAGAAATTTTTCATCGTTCAGGAAGTAATTCTAATAATTAATCACCTTGGCGTGTTGTATATTTTTGACACGCGCGGCAGCGAATCTACAGATACCGCAAATTTAACTAGTCAGACCTCGGAATTGCTAGTAGCGAGCGAAGGCGGCGGCTCGTCGTGACTTTCGCGACTAGGCAAGGGGAAGTACGAGAAGATGCGCAAGGAGTTCAAGACGGCGATTATCGTATCGTGCGCCGCCGGCGCGGCGTGCCTTCTGGCCGGGCTGTACGCACGGCCTGCAGAAGCAGTTCCCTCGTTCGCCCGGCAGACGGGCATGAACTGCCCCGCGTGCCATACCAATTTTCCGCAACTCACGCCGTTCGGCCGCCAGTTCAAGGCGCACGGCTACCTGCTGACCAACAACGGCGACAGCTGGAACAAGGGGTTTCTAGACGAGAACAACCTGCCGCACCTCGCCTTCATGGCACTCGGCGGCTTCACGCACACGGACAAGGGGCAGCCGGGCGGGGCCGCGCGCGGTTTCGACAACAACGACAACTGGGCGCTCGATCAGCTCAGCTTCTTTTATGGCGGCATCGTCGTCCCGGATCTGGTGGGCGCGTTCGTCCAGGGCACGTACAACGGCCCGAACAACCAGGACGCCTACTGGAGCTGGGACAACGTCGACGTCCGTGCCGCCCGCGACACGACCGTCGCCGGCCAGGAACTGGTGGTCGGGCTCACCGGGAACAATAACCCGACCGTCCAGGATCTGTGGAACACGACGCCGGCCTGGAGCTTCCCGTACAGTTCCTCATCGCTGGCTCCCGCCCCTGCCGCCAGCACCCTGATCCAGGGAACCCTCGCGCAGCAGGTCGCCGGAACCGGCGTCTACGCGATGCTCGACCAGCGCTGGTATGCCGAACTGGACGCGTATTACAGCATCCCCAAGGGCACCCAGCGGAGCCTCGGGCTGCAGAAGCAGGACGTCAACAGCGAACAGCAGATCGACGGTGCGGCCCCTTATTGGCGGCTCGCCTATCAGGAGGACTGGGGCGACCAGAACGTCGAAGTCGGCACCTTCGGTCTCTCCGCGCCGATCTATCCGAGCCGCATTCACCATTCAGGCCACGACTGGTTCACCGACCTCGGCTTCGACAGCCAGTATCAGTGGCTTTCCGATCCCAGCACCGTCGTCGTCACGGCCTCGCTTATCGACGAGATCCAGCGGTTCGACGCAAGCGAGAAGTTGGGTATATCCAGCCGGAGCGATGGGAATTTGTACAGCGTCGGCATCAACGCGATGTACATGTATGACAAGACCTACGCGGGGACGATCGGTTTTACCAACTGGATCGGCAACAAGAATCCCGATTATTACGGGACCAACAATGGCTCACCGGACTCCAACCAATGGATTTTCCAGGTCGACTGGCTGCCGTTCAACCGGGACGGCGTGCCAGGACCCTGGTCGATGGCCAATCTGAAGCTGTCTCTTCAGTACGCTGCTTACACCAAGTTCGACGGTACGTCGCGCAACGCTTCGGACAACAACACTTTGTTCCTGAACGGCTGGCTCGACTTCTGAGGGCGAGCCGGGCGGCCGGCGCGGCCATCGCTCATGCGGAAATGTGGCGGACCCGACCGGCGCCGTCCACCCCTCGGTGCCGATGAATTCCTCGACAGTGTCGGAGGCAGTCAGCCGGGCTCTGTTGCATTAACCGCGGTCGGACAGAATTTGGCTTGCTCCGCAGCGGGGATTAGGCGGCAAGATCGAAGAGTTTGTTGACGAATCGGACTTCGCCTGTAGCCCCCGGTTCGATCAGGATGCAATGGCGGCGGCGGATCATGCACATGATCTCGAAACCCTTGATCGTGGCGTACGCAGTTTTCATCGACTGGAAGCCCCTTGTGGGACGGATTACCCGTTTGAGCGCACCATGATCGGCCTCGATAATGTTGTTGAGATACTTCGACGTCCGATGCTTGACCGTGTCTTCCAGCGCGCCCTTCCGTTTCAACCGGCGCAGTGCCTTCGGGTAGGAGCCGAGCTTGTCGGTCGTGATCGACACCGGCATCCAGTTGCGCATGACCTTCAATGCCTTGGCCAGAAAGCGACGCGCCGCCTTGGTGTTCCGCCGGTCCGACAGCATGAAATCGATCAAGCGCCCCTGCTTGTCGACGGCACGGAACAGGTATTTCCACTTGCCACCCACCCTGACGTGGGTCTCGTCAACGCGCCAGGACGGCGACCGGTAGCCCTGGTACCAGCGGACCCGTTTCTCGATCTCTGGCGCATAGCGCTGAACCCACCGATAAAGCGTCGAAAAGTCGACATCCACCCCGCGCTCGGTCATCATCTCCTCAAGGTCCCGGTAGCTGATCCCATACTTGCAGTACCAGCGAACGCCCAGCAGGATGATCGCGGCCGGAAATCGGCGACGCTTGAACACAGACATCGCGGAGACACTCCAAAAGCCCGTCTGCTAGCCGCCCAACCCGGTTAATGCAACAGAGCCGTTACGCGAGATGTCGTGATGCTTGGCGAGCCCATGAAGGGTCTCGCCGGCGATGAACTCCTGAGCGACCTGCCGCTTGAACTCGATGCTGTGACAACGGTGCTTGGCCATCGGCCTTCTCCTGACGAAGGCCCGGCATACCCGGTCAATTCACGTTGCTCAATCTGTTCGGTGACAGGGGCGCAGTCCAGTTCCCAGTGGTGAGACTGGCGGAGCGAAGGAAGTGCGACCAGGAACCTTCTCCAGTTTGAGCACACAGACTGGGGAAGGATCATAAGGGTTGGGATTGGAGTGCCGGCGGCGGAGTCCCCTCCCCCGCCGGACCCTCTGGTGTCGAGGTGCCCCTACCCGGACATGCTGCGGAGTAATTCAAGGTGTGAAGCTCCGGGGACAACGCCGAACGGCCGGCCAGCCTCAGGGTGGGTCGTGGCTAGGGGAGACATGGAAGGTTGAAGAACGTGAAGACCCGCCTCAGGGCTCGTCACTCCGAAGCGGCCAAAGAGGCTGACAGGCCGCTGCTGCCGAAAGGCGGTGTGGGACGGACCGCCGGACCTTGCTTGCCGGCGGCGACACCCGGATGTCCCACCGGGCTAGAGGGTCCAACCTCCCCATGACGCATCTCCATCCCGATCAACTGGGTAAACCCCATGGTCCCCACCATCGCGTGGTAGCCCGACCGCAAGGAAGGGGGACCGGCCAGGGGGCAGAGGATGCCGGAGAAAGCGAAGGCCGGCCTGCAATCGGCCGGATAGGGCAATACCCATCCCGAAAAGGAGCAGACTTCCGGCAGGTGTCACCGAAGCGATGTTGTTGAGCCGATGGTACCGCTTGGGACGTTAGACAGTGCGCAGCACTGAACGGACAGACGGACGTGGCGATCTCGACGACTGGGCCAGCATCGACTGGCCGGCCGTGGAACGCAGCGTACGACGGCTGCAGGAACGGATCTTTCGGGCCAGCCAGAACGGCGAGACGGCGAAGGTAAGGAACCTTCAACAGCTCCTCGTTCGGTCGAGCGCCGCGAAGCTTCTGGCGATCCGTCAGGTGACTCAGGTCAATCGCGGCAGGAAAACACCAGGGATCGACGGCAAGGTGTGCCGATTGCCGCCACATCGACTCGCGTTGTTCAGGAAAGGTCTGAGTCTCAAGGGCTACCGTCCCAAGCCGGTGCGTCGGGTCTACATCCCGAAAAGCGACGGCCGGCGGCGGCCCTTGGGCATACCGACGATCACGGACCGGGTGATGCAGGCCATCGTCAAGCTGGCGCTGGAACCGGAGTGGGAGGCTCGTTTCGAGCCGAACAGCTACGGTTTCCGGCCGGGGCGATGCCCGATGGACGCGATCGAGGCCATCCATGTCACGCTCGCCCGCAAGGGCAGCAGCCAGTGGGTGCTCGACGCCGACATCGCCAAGTGCTTCGACACCATCGATCATGCGGCGCTGCTGGCGCGCGTGCCGGTATTTACCCCCGTGATCCGACGCTGGCTGAAAGCCGGCGTGGTCGAGCTCGGCAAGCGGGAGGAAACGATGATGGGAACGCCGCAGGGCGGGATCATCTCACCGCTCCTTGCCAATATCGCTCTTGATGGGATGGAACGACTGTTCGGGTCGGAACGGCGGAATGGACGGACCATCTGCCCTTCCGCGCGGAAGGGCATCCACAAGGGCGTCAGCCTGATCCGGTATGCTGACGACTTCGTTGTCACCGCCCCTCGCGGGGAGGTGCTCGAAGACTACGTCATCCCGCGGTTGACCGAGTTTCTCGCCGACCGCGGGTTGAGCCTGAGCGAAGCGAAGACCCGCATCGTCCACATCGGCGACGGGTTCAACTTCCTCGGTTTCAACATCAGGCGCTTTCCCAATGGGAAGCTGCTCACCCAACCGCAAAAGGAGAAGGTGATCGCGTACCGACAGAGACTGTCGCAGTTTCTACGAGCGCATCGGCAGCTTCCCACCGCCGAGGTGATCAGGGCATTGGCGCCGGTGATCCGGGGCTGGTGCAACTATTACCGGCACGGCGTGTCCAAGCGCATCTTCAGCGCCCTGGACAATTACGTCTGGACCATCGCCTACAAGTGGGCGAAACGCCGCCACCCGAAAAAGAGCCGGAGTTGGGTCGTCCATCAATACTTCGGGATCGACCACGGGCGCGGCTGGGTCTTGTGCGCCGGCGGAAGTCAACTCCCGCAGCACGGCGCGGTACGGGTCTCCCGGCACGTGAAGGTGAAAGGTCAAACCAGTCCGTTCGACCCCAGCCTCCGCCAATACTGGGAGGACCGCCGCAAACATCGCTTGCTGCGGGAAACAACGCGGGTCAATCGCGTCCGACTGCTGAAACAGCAGGACGGCCGCTGCGGTGTCTGCCGGGCAGTCTTCGACGAAGACGCTCTCGAAGAACGCGGGATCATCACGCTCAACCGCCGTGATCCCGCCACCGCAATCCCCTCCCCTGTCCTCGTCCACCGATGGTGCCGGCCCGGCCGTGTACCCCGGGGGCCTCGATGATGCTGGCAGATGCTTGAGCCGTATGCGGGGAGACTCGCACGTACGGTTCTGAGGGGGCTGGGAGAGCAGAAATGCTCTCCCGGCTACCCGACCCCCGGTCTAACCGTCTCTATTTTTATGCATTGTTTTCAATGTGTTACGATTTACGCTTTTGCCTATCCCGCACGCGATCGACGAACCACTCGGTGTGACGGGTGCAGTAAAGCCGTTCGTCGCAATCTCTATGGTCGGTGTTGGCCCTGTGCGGCCTGCGCCTTTTAAGGGGGGCCGCTTCATCCCGAGCCCGTGTGAAAACTGGTGCTCAATCGCCGATTGGCAGGCACCTTGGCTGGTGCGGGCGCAGTCGGCGGGACGAGATCGCGCCTCAGCTGCGGATCGCGGCGATGAGCGGTCGGGTGCCGAGGAGATTGATCACCCGTTTCATGTTGTAGGCGAGCACGTGCAGGCTCATTTCCGTTCGCACCCGCTCCAGCCCCCTGGTGAGGGAGTGCGTCGCACCCATCCAGGCCTTGAGCGTGGCGAAAGGATGCTCGACCGTGCGGCGGCGCACCGTCATTGCCTCGGGCGCGTGCTCGATCCGCGCCAGCACGGCGTCGATGACCGCCTCGTGCTCCCAGCGCCGGACACGCCGTTCCTTGGCCGGCGTGCACCGGCTCTTCAGCGCGCACTCGCCGCAGCGGGTCGAAAAGTAGGTGATCATCGTCCGGCCCTGCAGGACCGAGCCGAAACGGCGCGGGAGCACCTCGCCGGCGGGACAGCGATAGGCGTCCTCGGCCGGCAGATAGACGAAGTCCTCTTTGGCATAGCGGCCCTCGGCTCTTGCCCCCGAGGTCAGCGGCTTGGGCACGTAGGGGGTCACCCCGATCGCTTCGCATGCCCGGATCTGCTCGCTGCTGAAATAGCCGCGGTCGGCCAGCACGTCGATCGCGTCCTGGCCCATCGCCGCCTTCGCCCTGGCCGCCATCGGTGCCAGCAACGCCCGGTCGACGACGACGTTCGTAACCTCGTGCGCGACGATCAGATGATGCTCGGTCTCGACCGCCGTCTGCACGTTGTAGCCGACGACGCTGGCGCCGCGCATGTTGGTCGCCATCGCCCGTGCGTCGGGGTCGGTCAGCGAGATCTGGCCGTCGGGCGCGGCTTCCACCCGCGCCTTCAAAGCACGCAGCTCGCGCACCTTGGCGCGCATCGCCGCGACCTTCTCCGCCAGCCGCACCGCTTTGTCTTGCGCGACCGAGCCCTCCTGCAGGTCGGCCGCGTCCAGCGCGCTGAGCCAGCGGGCGACGCTGGCCTCGATCTGTTCGATGCGGCGCTGCAGCTTGCCCGGTGTGTAGTTGCGGTCGCGGGCGTTGACCGCCTTGAACTTGCTGCCGTCGATCGCCGCCACCGCTTGGCTGAAAAGCCCCAGCCGGCGGCACAGCAGGATGAACTCGGCACACGCCGCACGGATCGCGGCGCCGTTGTCGCGGCGAAAGTCGGCGATCGTCTTGAAGTCGGGGGCGAGCCGGCGGGTGAGCCACATCAGCTCGAGATTGCGCCGCGCCTCGCGCTCGAGCCGGCGGCTCGACTGGATGCGGTTGAGGTAGCCGTACAGGTAAATCCGAGCAGCGTCGCCGGATGGTAGGCAGGACGGCCCGTTGCCGCCGGGCTCGCCTGATCAAAACCCAACGCCGCCAAGTCGAGTTCGTCGACATAGGCCTCGACCACCCGCACCGGATTGTCCTCGGAAACATAATCGTCGATGCAGTTCGGCAGCAGCGACTGCTGCAGTCGGTCCTCGCCTTCGATGAAGCGGCTCATGCGCACCCCGGCTAACCCGCCGCCAACAATAGCCCACACCGCGTTTTCACACAGCCTCTCCCATTCCCTGAACTGGTAGTACGCTGCCGAAGTAGTTCACGTACGTCGCGTTTATAAGCAAAACGCAGCGATTGGCGATTTGATCGAGATGCTGCCGTTGCGGGTTCGGCGGAGTTGGCGGCCGACGGCGGTTCTGAGGACCGCAACGAGTTGCATAGCAGGCGGGATGCGGTCCCAGAGGGTTCGAACGTGCTCCCGTCCACGGGTGACCGGCGGGTGGTCTGGCCCGCGACGACGCGCTGTGACCACCGGAAGCCCATCTCGTGGAAGTAGAGGTCGGCGTGCTCCGGACTGATATGATGGAACACGCCGGCGACGGTACGGCGGACGCGGGAATTGAACCCCTCGACGGAATTGGCGTGGACCGTGCCGCGCGCATATTCGCGCTTGGCATGCTGAACCGTATCGTGCGCTGCGAAGCTCTGGCCGACGGCGGCAAAGGTGCTCCACGCATCGCTCATCAGATGGGTCGCGGCCACGTCGACCTCCTTCTCCGAGGACCTCGTTCGGTCTCGACGGCAGAGAGGTCGACCACCACCGAGGCCCGTGCGCCACCCGCGACCGTCCCGATCTCCGCGTCACGCGGTCGTTCGACCACCGCGAGGACGCACGCCTTGGTCGTCCGCTTCTGGCCTTTCCGGCCACGGCCGACCGGCGGTGTGTCCAGCGCCAGCGTCTCGCCCAAGCGCACGCCGGCGTCGAACCCCTCGGCCGCGATGTCGACCAGGCCGTTGCTTACCACGACCTCAGCGCGAAGGTCGGGGTAGCGCGGCAGGAGCTTGGCAAGGGCGGGGGTCAGGATCGTCTCGGCCGGGTGGTCTCCGGCGGTGATCCGCACGGTGCCGGCAGGCTTGTCGCGCAGATCGCTCAACCCTTCCAGCTCCGCGCCGACCTGGTCGAGGTACGGCCCCACCGTTCGCAGCAGCCGCTCGCCCGCCTCGGTGGCCGACACGCTGCGCGTCGTTCGCGTGAGCAGGCGGACGCCCAGCCGCTCTTCCAGTCTGCGGATCGTGTGGCTGAGCGCCGACGGCGAAACGCTGAGCCGGGCGGCGGCGCGAGTGAAGCTTCGTTCGCGCGCGACGGAAAGAAAAGCGGATAGGTCGGCGATCGGGTCGCGGGGCATTGCTGACGCTCGTTCACAAGAACATGCGTGTTGTTACGTCTAATCGACACAGCGCCGGACGCCTAGATCGTTTCAAGCAAAGGAGGCGAGATATGCAGACCGTCACTGACGTTCCGGTGTGCGCGTTGAACAGGCGCAGCCTGCTCAGGCTCACGGGCGCGACCGCCGCCGTCCTGGGCGGGACGGCGCTGCGGGGCGGTGGGGCGCTCGCGCAGGGCACGGATGCTTGGGACAAAACCTTCCCCAGGAGCGACCGCGCTGACCACTGCAAGGTCGCCTACACCAATCGGCTGGGCATTCGGCTTGTCGCGGACCTGTACAGCCCGCGCAATTGGGACCGGTCGCGGCGGCATCCCGCACTCGTGGTGGGCACGCCGTTCGGCGCGGTGAAGGAGCAGGCGTCGGGACTCTACGCGCAAACTATGGCCGAGCGCGGCTTCGTGGCTATCGCTCACGACCCGTCCTATGTCGGCGAGAGCGGCGGCAAGCCGCACCGCACTGCCTCGTTCGAGGCGTTGGTCGAGGACTTCAGCGCCGGCGTCGACCAGCTGGGGCGACTGCCGTTCGTAGATCGCGAGCGCATCGGCGTGCTCGGCGTCTGCGGCAGCGGCGGCTTCGGGCTGGCGGCCGCGCAGGTCGACCTGCGCGCATCAAGGCCGTCGCCACCGTCGCGATGTACGACATCGGCCAGGCGATGCGGCAGGGCTTGGCGGACCGGCTCGACCTGTCGGCCTTCCGGCGCAACCTCGATGCGGTCGCGGCTCAGCGCTGGGCGGAGGTCGACGGCGCGGCCCCGCTGATGGCGTCCGGCACGCCCGAGCGGCTGACGACGGACTCGACCGCGATCGACCGGGAGTTCTTCGACTACTACCGCACGCCGCGAGGGAGCCACCCGCGTGCGACCACGGCGTTCCTGCGCACGAGCCACGCGCCAATGGCGCTCGGCTCGGCGTTCGACCACCTCGACTGGATCTCGCCGCGGCCGCTGCTGTTCGTGACCGGCGACCGCGCGCACTCGCGAGCGTTCAGCGAACAAGCCTTCCGGCTCGCGGCCGACCCGAAGGAGCTGCTGGTCGTGCCGAACGCCGGTCACGTCGACCTCTACGACGGGGTCGACCTGATCCCATTCGACAAGCTCGACGCCTTCTTCCGCACTCACCTCGCATGAACCGGAGAGCAGCCATGAACATTAAGCTGCTCGCCGCGCTCCTGCTGGCGCTGCCGCTCGCGGCCCACGCGCAGCAGGCATCCCGCGCCAACCCGCCGCAGCAAGGAGCCGTGCGCATGGAATACATCCGAAAGGTCGACCTGAAGACGGCGCGAGGCCCGGCGGAGAACTTCACGGGCGTCGTGACCATCACCGGCCAGTTCCAGCGCCCGGAGCCGTCGCGCGTCGGCGGCGCCATCGTTCGGTTCGAGCCCGGCGCCCGCACCGCCTGGCACAAGCACCCACTCGGACAAACGCTGCTCGTCACCGAGGGCATCGGCTGGACGCAGGTCGAGGGCGAGCCGAAGATCGAGTTCCACGCCGGCGACCAGCTCTGGTGCCCGCCGGACCAGAAGCACTGGCACGGCGCGACGGCAACGACGCCGATGACCCACATCGCCATCCAGGAGTCGCTGAACGGCTCGCCCGTGACCTGGATGGAGCACGTCTCGGACGAGGAGTACCTCGCCGGACCCGCCACCCGACCCGAAAGGTAAACCATGCGCGCGACCATCATGCCCCGGGCGCACGACGTCCGGATCGACACCGTCCCCGACGCCGCGATCGTGGAGCCTACCGACGCGGTGATCCGCATCACCCGCGCTTGCATCTGCGGAAGCGATCTGTGGCCCTACAATGGCGGGCCGAATGTAGAAGGCCAGCGCATGGGCCACGAGGCAATCGGCGTCGTGGAGGATGTTGGCAGCGAGGTCCGGCGGATCAGGCGCGGCCAGGTCGTGATCATGCCGTTCGCGGACTCTGACGGTGCATGCGTGTTCTGCGAGGAAGGGCTGCACACCTCGTGTGTTCACGCCGGCTTCTTCGGCAATGGGACCGGCCTGACGGCGCGCAGGCGGAGGCGCTGCGCGTGCCCAACGCCGACGGGACGCTCTATCCGCTCGATGTGGGCGAGGACGACGCGCTCATGCCCTCGCTGCTCACCCTGTCGGACGTGATGGGCACCGGCCACCACGCGGCGGTGACGGCGCGGGCAGCCGCGGCGGCACGGTGGTGGTGGTCGGCGACGGCGCTGTCGGCCTTTGCGGCGTCATCGCCGCCAGGCGGCTCGGCGCGGAGCGGATCATCATCATGGGCCGCCATGCCGACCGCGTCGCGCTGGCAAAGGAGATCGGCGCCACGGACGTGGTGAGCGAGCGTGGGCCGGAGGCGGTCGAGCGCGCGTGCGCGAGCTGACCGGCGGGTTCGGCGCGCAGTCCGTGCTCGAATGCGTCGGCACCGGGGTGGCGATGGAGACCTCGATGAGCATCGTCCGCGCCGGCGGCGCGGTCGGGCGGGTCGGCGTCCCTCATTATGAGGCGATCGCGGGCGCGCAGCCCATGTTCTTCCAGAACGTGATCGTCGCCGGCGGCCCCGCGCCCACCCGTGCCTATATTGACGAACTCCTGCCGGACATCATGGAGGGCCGTATCCAGCCCGGCCGCGTGTTCGATCGCACGGTCGACCTCGACGGCGTGCCTGACGGCTACCGCGCCATGAACGAGCGCGAAGCGTTGAAAGTGCTGATCCTGCCTTAGGCCGAGCGAGACGGCACGCCGCCCGAACACATCCGAAAGCTTGAACAGAAAGGAAATATCATGGCCAGACCCGATCGATTCACCGGCAAGGTGGCCTTCGTCACCGGCGCCGCCAGCGGCATCGGCCGCGCGACCGCGATCGCCTTTGCGGCCGAGGGCGCACGCCTCGCCATCCTCGACCGGACCGCGAACGGGCTGAAGGACACGGAGGCGGCTGTGAGGGACGCCGGGGCGGAAGCGCTGGCGATCGTCTGCGACGTGTCGGCGCCCGAGCAGGTCGAGGCCGCCGTGGCGCAAGTGGTCGAGCGCTGGCCGGCTCGATATCGCCTTCAACAACGCGGGCGTCGAGAACAAGCCCGCGCCGCTTCACGAGATCGAGCTGGCGGAGTGGGACCGCATCATCGGCGTCAACCTGCGCGGCACGTTCGTGTGCATGAAGCACGAGATCGCGCAGATGGTACGTCAAGGCGGCGGTGTGGTGGTGAACACCTCGTCGGGTGCGGGCATCCGCGGCGTTGAGGGCGGCGCGGCCTACACCGCGTCCAAACATGCGCTGATCGGCCTAACGCGGTCCGCCGCGCTTGACTACGCCAAGCGTAACATCAGGGTGAACGCGATCCTGCCCGGTAACATCGAAACGCCGATGATGGACCGCTTCACCGGGGGCGACATCCAGAAGGCGATCGTCCTGGAGCCGGTTGGGCGGCTCGGCAAGCCGGACGAGATTGCAGAGGCGGTGCTGTGGATGAGCTCGGACCTGGGCGGCTTCGTCACCGGCTCGGCGGTGGTCGTCGACGGTGGCTGGTCGCTGTGAACCGGCCGCGCGACGTTACGCGCTGGATCGCGTGCATCATGCTCAGCACGGCGCTGATGGGATCGGCCGGCTGCGGACGAGCCGAGCTGTCCGACACACCGGCGAAAGCCGATGCCACCCGCCAGACGTCGGCAAAAACAGGAGACCGACAGTGTCTACCATCGAGATCGTCTCCGGCGACCGTCGCTGGACGGCCCGGATCGACGACACGCCGGCCGCGCGCGACTTCCTCGCGCAACTTCCCTGAAGCTGACGCTGAAGGACTTCGGCGGCAACGAGAAGATCGCCGATCTGCCGCGCCGGCTGACGCGCGAGGGCGCGCCCGACGCAATTACCCCCCGGGCGGGCGACGTCGCCTTCTACGCACCGTGGGGCAACCTCGCGATCTTCTACGGACACGGGCATCATTCGCCGGGGCTGGTCCCACTGGGCCGAATTGAAGGCGACGTGTCCGCGCTCGCGGGCGGGCGACCCGTCACGGTTTCGATCGATCGAGCCGCGACGGGTGGCTGAACAGCCGTTTCGCGCAATCAGCGTACGGCACATCTTGAGCGGTCGCGCGGCTGCCAAGGAGTTCAGTCGGCCGCCGTCACGGGTGATCGCTTTCGAGTTCCGAAGCGATCACGCCGGAGCGGAGCATGATCAGGCCGCGTCGTTTTCAGACCCGTCGACCTTCCCCTGCCCGTTCCCCTTGTCGCCCTCACCCTCGGCCGTGCGCGTCGGCGGCCCGATCCCGGCGCGAGCGGTTCTCGCGAAAGGCGCGATCGAGATTGCTTGGACTCGCACCGTCGGTCGCGTGCGACTTCGACGAGCGCATGGTATCCACATGGCTGTGCTTCTCGTCTCGCTCGCCGCCACCGCCGGACCGCATGCTGACGCGCGGGTTGGTACTTACCGCGCCCTCAGGGTAAGCCGGACCCGGCTCGGGAGGGGGCTTGGTCGCAGGCCCCAGGGCCGCCCCAGCGATTCGTGTTCGGATGCTTTTTCGGCATGCGGGTCGCTCCATCGCAGACGGAAAGCAAACACACGCACGCGCGCGGGGTTCCAGAGAGCACCTACAACGCGACGGGAAAGTGGCTTCGCCGGATGGATTACGGGAGGCAGCTCGAGCAGCTAAGCGCAACGCTTGATCGTCTTCACGTTGACTCGGAACGGGCCTCGGTCATTCCGGCGTACGATGACGCTTTAGATCCCGTTGCAGTCGTAGCGGAGGTCGCTTCCCGCATTCGACTTTCGACGCGAATGGCGAACAGCGCCAGTTTGAGCCTCTAGCCGGCGGAGAGGCTCGCGTCGGTCGCACCCCCGCACCTACCTCGGCAGCCCCGTAGCGCGATCCTATCGCGCGGGCTCATGCAGCCACTCCCTCAGCTTTGACCACCTCCGCCCCGTCTGCTTCCCCTTCACCGCTATGGCCATCGCTTTCTTCTGGCCAACGATGACGACGAGCCGCTTGCCGCGGGTGACCGCGGTGTAGAGCAGGTTCCGCTGCAGCATCGGGTAATGCTGGGTGGTCAGCGGGATGACGACGGCTGGGTACTCCGAGCCCTGGCTCTTGTGGATGGTGGTGGCGTAGGCGAGCACGATCTCGTCCAGTTCGCCGAAGCCATAGGTTACGTCCCGGCCGTCGAAGGCGATCACCGGCGTTGTCAGAGTAATGAACTGGGGACGCTTCGGCCCACCCAACTTCAGCGGCCTACGAGGCCAGCCGATGCCACTCAGCCAGTGCAGCTGAACGGTTCAGCTTGAATGTGTGCCGGCGATAAAGATGACGTTCGATGTTGAAGAGGTTGTGGATCGAGGCATGGGCGGCAGCGAACTTCTGCAGCGTCTTAAGGCTTCGGAAGCAGCCCATCAGCCTCTCTCGTCGCCGGAATGGCTGGTGCGAATTTTCGGCCCGATTGTTAAGCCAGCGGCCGCATTCCTGGTGATTTGCAACGCCGATAGCCTTCATCGCCGCGCGATATGATCGCAGACGATCGGTTACGATCGATCGTGGCCGGCCACAGCGCTTCATCACACGCTTCAGAAACGCCAGCGCCGCCTTGCGATCCCGGCGTTTCGTGGCGAAAACCTCAAGCACTTCGCCTTCGTGATCCACGGCGCGCCAGAGGTAATGCGTCTGCCCGTTGATCCGCACGAACACCTCGTCCAGATGCCAGCGCCAGTTTGAGTATAACCGCTGATGAACGCGTCGCTTCCTGATCTCCGCAGCGAATATCGTACCGAACCGGTTCCACCAGAGCCGCACCGTCTCGTAGCTGATGTCGATGCCGCGTTCAAACAGCAGATCCTCCACCTGCCGCAGCGACAGCGGATATCGAATGTACATCATCACCGCGAGCGGGATCACCTCGGGGGAGCTGTTGAAATAGCGAAAAGGGTTTTTCATCCGCTGATGTTACGGACTACCCGTGCCCGCCTCAAGCAGCGTTGGTCTGACAATGCCCGCCACAGATACATTAGTCGACCACCAATCGAGACGAACATTTCGTCGAGATGCCACCGTCCGACCGGTTTCGGGCGTCCCGCCTTGAGCCGCTTCGCGTAAGCCGTACCGAACTTCATCACCCAGCGACGGATCGTTTCGTAGCTGACGTCCAGGCCGCGTTCGGCCAACAAATCTTCGACGTCCCTGAGACTGAGCTGGAAACGAAGATAGAGCCACACCGCGTGCTGAATCACGCTCGGCGGGAATTGGTGACGGGCGTACGAGACAGGCTGCATCCCCGCAGGCTACCCGCGGCGGTGGCGCAGGCCAACGTTCCCGTGACAGTGCCGAAGGCCGGCCTGCAATCGGCCGGATAGGGCAATACCCATCCCGAAAAGGAGCAGACTTCCGGCAGGTGTCACCGAAGCGATGTTGTTGAGCCGATGGTACCGCTTGGGACGTTAGACAGTGCGCAGCACTGAACGGACAGACGGACGTGGCGATCTCGACGACTGGGCCAGCATCGACTGGCCGGCCGTGGAACGCAGCGTACGACGGCTGCAGGAACGGATCTTTCGGGCCAGCCAGAACGGCGAGACGGCGAAGGTAAGGAACCTTCAACAGCTCCTCGTTCGGTCGAGCGCCGCGAAGCTTCTGGCGATCCGTCAGGTGACTCAGGTCAATCGCGGCAGGAAAACACCAGGGATCGACGGCAAGGTGTGCCGATTGCCGCCACATCGACTCGCGTTGTTCAGGAAAGGTCTGAGTCTCAAGGGCTACCGTCCCAAGCCGGTGCGTCGGGTCTACATCCCGAAAAGCGACGGCCGGCGGCGGCCCTTGGGCATACCGACGATCACGGACCGGGTGATGCAGGCCATCGTCAAGCTGGCGCTGGAACCGGAGTGGGAGGCTCGTTTCGAGCCGAACAGCTACGGTTTCCGGCCGGGGCGATGCCCGATGGACGCGATCGAGGCCATCCATGTCACGCTCGCCCGCAAGGGCAGCAGCCAGTGGGTGCTCGACGCCGACATCGCCAAGTGCTTGGATTGCTCATCAGACTGCCCCCCGGTTCATTGTTGCCACCGCGAAGAGGTCGGTAGGGGCGTCCGGGACCTTGATTCGTAAGCCTTTTCGGCGCCCGAGGCCGACGTGCACGGCCTCCAGTTCGCCGCGCTTTACACGCTGCAACACGGTCTGACGGGTCACGCCGAGCAGTTTGGTGGCCTCGATCATCGGGACGAAGCCAGGCGGCGCGGTCTCGACGAAACGGCCGCGCAGTTCGTCGGTGATGCGGATTTGCCAAGGCGCGCCGGGCGTCGGCTGTTCTGCCGGGATGAATCCGGCTTCGATCCAGCGGAGCAGAGTGGATGGCGCCAGACCGAACACTCTTGCGCCCTTGCGCACGGAGACGGGTTCGCCAGCCGGCGGTTCGGCAGGAGCCTTGCAGCCTGCAATGCTTCGGTAATGGCGCAGGGCCTGAACATGGTGAGCGGTGAAGCGGGCGCCAGACACGGTGCGGCGGCTCTGGCGATTGAGAACACCGGCGATGACGCCGTCGGCATGGTGGGTGGCCAAGCGCCGAATGATGTCGATCGTCTCCTCGTCGGTCTTGCGGGTCGCCGGGTTGGAACGCGGGAGCGGGACTTCCAGGTGGGAGATGTCGCCACCGCGCCAGCGGATCGCCAGGCGGGCGCGATACTCGGCCCGCTCGATGACGAAGGTCACTTCTTCCAGAAGAGTGCGGAGCAGTTCCTTGCGGTCACGCTCGGTGGTGGTCGGAGCCGACCACACGTGCCTTACGTCGTTGCCAAGGGCGAGCAATACACTGCGCTCGTCATCGCTCAGACGGCGGGGTCTCTGCCGTTGGCGGCGATCCATCTCTGCCTCGGCCTCGCCGAGTTCGCGAAGCCGCGCCTCCCACTGCGCTTCCAAGCCGCGGGCGACCAGGCGATTGTCGGGGTCGACGGCGCGGTAACGGCGTTCGGCCAGCGATGCCTCGTACCGCCGTCGTTCGACCTCGAGGCGCCATTGGTCCAATGCCGCGTCATGGTCGGCTTCCAGGCGCTCGGCGGCGAGGAGCGCGGCCTCCATCCCGGCGGGCTCGAGAGCCGTCAGGAACGCCTCGGTCACCGCAGCGTCGATCTGGCATCCGCCGACGTTCAGGCAATACTCGCCCCGGCCATTGGCGATGTTCTTGCCCGAACAGTGGTAGCCCGGTCGGTTGTTGCGGCCCCGATAATGGGTCCGCAAACGACGGCCGCAGTGGCCACAGACTGCCAGACCCTGCAGGAGAGCCGGACCTTCGCGGACGGCCCTGCCAGCTTGAGCGGAACTGCCTTCCGCATCGGCATGATGAGCCTTCGGCCGGGTATTGGTGTCGATGCGCAAGAGGTTGGCCTCGTACGTCTCCCAGTCGATGTAGCCGGGATGATGGTCGCGGATCAGCACCGACCACTGATCGCGGGACAGTCGGCGCGATCGGCGGCGCATGTTGCCCTGGTCGTCAATATACCGTTCGAAGCGGGTGCGGCCATAGGTGTAAGCGCCGGCATAGCAGGGGTGGACGAGGACGCCATGAACGGCATGATAGGTCGGAACCACCCACTGCACGTCGCGCCCGAACGATCGGGTGTCCTGCAGGGGAAAGAGCAGGCCGTTCGAGCGGAACCACAGCCAAGCGCGCCGTGCCGAGCCGGTCTCGGCGAACCGGTCGAAGACGTTGCGGATGGCATTGACCACGGCCTCGTCGGGATGGAACAGGACCTCACCATCGGCTTCACCCCAGACGAAGCCGGTCGGAAGCCCGCGGCGCAACTCGCCGCGCGCTGCCTTGTGGCGGATGCCGCCGTCGAGGCGGGCGCGCAGGATGTGCAGTTCGGCTTCCGACATGGTGCCTTTGAGGCCCAGCACCAGCCGGTCGTTGAAATCGCCGGGGTGGTAGAGCCCGTCGGTATCGGCGATCAGCGTGTGCGTCAGAGCGCACAGGTCCAGCAGCCTATACCAGTCGGCATTGTTGCGAGCCAGGCGCGAGACCTCCAGGCAAAGCACGATGCCGACCCGGCCCATGGCGACTTCGGTGGCCATGTGGGCAAAGCCGGCGCGGCCCGCTGCCCTGGCGCCGGAAAGGCCGAGGTCGCCATCGACGACGGTAATGGCGGCGCGCGGCCAGCCGAGCTGCAGCGCTTTGTCAACGAGAGCGTATTGGCGACGCGTCGATTCGGTGTTGTTCTCGACCTGCGCGGGGGACGACTGGCGGATGTAGACGAAGCCGGCCCGGCGCAAATGATCGGGGCTGACGGCGTTAAGGTCAGTCATGACTGGGCTCCTTGCTTGCTGACGGCGCTGCCGCCGCCTCATTCGCGGGCGGCTTGCCGGCGGCTTTGCTGATAATCCGCGCCAGAACCTCGACGAGTTCGGCGTGCTGTGCCGGGAGGAGCCGAATCAACGGGTTTGCTGGTTGTGGGGTGGGAAGGAAGTTCAGGGACAGTTGCACCAGTGCCCTCCGTGCCGATCGGCTGCTGATGGTCGGCGCCCGTGCCGGCCGGGCTCCTCAGCAGACCGTCGACGACGGTGCGCAGCTGCATCAAGTTCGCGATCGTCCCCAGTCGGGACGTTGGATCCGGTGGCGATGGCATCGCGCATGTGCGCTCCGGGGCCTGTTCGCCACGACCGAAATCGGTCCAATCGGCAGGAACCAGGACAGGATCGGCGTTCGACGGCGCAAGAAGAAAATGTAGACGGCCATCCCGCTTCCGCCTGCCAAGTACAGCGACCGACTTCCCTTCAAGCGCGTGGCACGGCCGGACGACGGTTACTTGTTCCGGAAGGGGACGGTGGTGGGTAGTCTGTCGAGTGATCGTTCGACAGCATCGATCATGCGGCGCTGCTGGCGCGCGTGCCGGTATTTACCCCCGTGATCCGACGCTGGCTGAAAGCCGGCGTGGTCGAGCTCGGCAAGCGGGAGGAAACGATGATGGGAACGCCGCAGGGCGGGATCATCTCACCGCTCCTTGCCAATATCGCTCTTGATGGGATGGAACGACTGTTCGGGTCGGAACGGCGGAATGGACGGACCATCTGCCCTTCCGCGCGGAAGGGCATCCACAAGGGCGTCAGCCTGATCCGGTATGCTGACGACTTCGTTGTCACCGCCCCCTCGCGGGAGGTGCTCGAAGACTACGTCATCCCGCGGTTGACCGAGTTTCTCGCCGACCGCGGGTTGAGCCTGAGCGAAGCGAAGACCCGCATCGTCCACATCGGCGACGGGTTCAACTTCCTCGGTTTCAACATCAGGCGCTTTCCCAATGGGAAGCTGCTCACCCAACCGCAAAAGGAGAAGGTGATCGCGTACCGACAGAGACTGTCGCAGTTTCTGCGAGCGCATCGGCAGCTTCCCACCGCCGAGGTGATCAGGGCATTGGCGCCGGTGATCCGGGGCTGGTGCAACTATTACCGGCACGGCGTGTCCAAGCGCATCTTCAGCGCCCTGGACAATTACGTCTGGACCATCGCCTACAAGTGGGCGAAACGCCGCCACCCGAAAAAGAGCCGGAGTTGGGTTGTCCATCGATACTTCGGCATCGACCACGGGCGCGGCTGGGTCTTGTGCGCCGGCGGAAGTCAACTCCCGCAGCACGGCGCGGTACGGGTCTCCCGGCACGTGAAGGTGAAAGGTCAAACCAGTCCGTTCGACCCCAGCCTGCGCCAATACTGGGAGGACCGCCGCAAACATCGCTTGCTGCGGGAAACAACGCGGGTCAATCGCGTCCGACTGCTGAAACAGCAGGACGGCCGCTGCGGTGTCTGCCGGGCAGTCTTCGACGAAGACGCTCTCGAAGAACGCGGGATCATCACGCTCAACCGCCGTGATCCCGCCGCCGCAATCCCCTCCCCTGTCCTCGTCCACCGATGGTGCCGGCCCGGCCGTGTACCCCGGGGGCCTCGATGATGCTGGCAGATGCTTAAGCCGTATGCGGGGAAACTCGCACGTACGGTTCTGAGGGGGCCGAAAGAGCAGAAATGCTCTCCCGGCTACCCGACCCCCGAACGCAACTGTATCTTCTTTTTCTTACGATTTATCCGTCTGTTGTGAAAGTGCAGTTCGGCGCTGGGGCTGGTGCGGCTCAACAGGGTCTCGATGCAGACGTCAATTGCGGCCGCCGGCGGGCAGGGCCGTCCGTCGGATCGTGCCCAGCGACGGGCTCCGCACCCAGAAGGGCCATGCGTCGCGGTCGGTCGCCGTCGCCTCCGCCTCGCGCAAGTCCAGCCTCAACCGGCTCCTCCGACCGAGACACTCGTGTCCGGTTTCTTCCAGCCCGCGCCGCGCATCCCGTCGAGGAGGCGCTCGATGATCGGCTCGTCGATGTGGTGAATTCTCAGGGCGGCCGCGGGGTCGCTGGCAAAATAGGGGACCCGCAGCGCCAACTCGTCGAGCGCCGTCTTCGCTTCGGCCTGATCGCCGAGCGCCGCTTGCGTCATCGCATAAAGTGCCAATCCGATTCCGCTGACCGTCGTCTGGGCTTTTTCGGCCTCCACGAGCGCCTGCGCGTAATCCCCCTGGAGATAAGCATGCATCGCCAGCGAGGTGTAGTACCAGGCCGGGGGCGATGGACAGCGCTCGATCGCCCACCGCAGATAACCGAGCCCTTCATCCCAGCGGCCGCGGAACGCTAGCCGCCATCCGAGCTGCGCCGAGGCTTCGGGGTCGTTCGGATTGAGCGCCAGCACTTCCCGTTGAAGCTCTTCGGCCTTGTCAAATTCGCCGCGGTAAAAGCTCACCGCAGCCATCGCTTGCAGGCTCAGCGGCTGTTTTGGCGCGAGCGCAACGGCCCGTTCGGCAAAGACTCGCGCCTCGTTGAGCTCCGCGGCCGCGTCCGCCTCGGGAACGAACCTGTAGCGAGCCGCATCGAGATGGAGCCATCCGAGCAGGGCGAACGCCTCTGCGTAGGCCGGATCGAGCTGCACCGCTTCTTCGAGGCAGGCGCGCGCCCCCGGGTACATATCGCGGGAAAAGGTGGCACGATACGTGTACGCTCGCAGGACACATCCATAGGCGAACATCGACTGCGGCGGATTGCGATGGAGCTGCGCCACGGCCGCGTCGTTGATCACCCCATAGGGCTGCGCGAGGCGCATCGCGAGCTGCTTCGCCAGGTCCTCCTGGACGTCCAGAAGATTGTCTGGCGTGAGCTTGCGATCGAACGTCTCGCTCCACAGCATCCGCCCGCTCGTCGCCTCGACGAGTTGGACGCCGATCCGCACCACGCCGCCGCCGGACCGCACGCTCCCCTTGACCACGAATGCGACGGCGAGGCTGCGCCCTAGGTCCACGGTGTCGGCTTCTGCGCCCTGCCGGAAGCTGGCCGCTGCGGAATACAGTCTGAAGGCGTCGAACCGCATCAGATCGGCAATGAGCTGTTGGGACAGGCCGGCGGCCAAGTACTTGTCCTCGTTACCGTCGCTCAACGCCTCGAAGGGCAGAACGATGATTGTGGCGCCGTGCTCCTGCGGCTCGGGAGTCGCTGGACCGGCGCTTTCGAGGAGGTGCCGGGTCCATAGCCATCGGCCGCCTCCTGCCGCGATCAGCAGAACGATCGCTGCCAATCCGAAGACCAGGATGTGGCGGCGGGCACGATCGGACCTCCTGGCCGCCCGATCGAGGCCCGTGTCGGTCGTTGGCTCCGGCACGACTTCCGGAGCAACTGGAGACTGTGCCGATGGACCATTCACATCGCCACCGTCCTGCCACCCGAACAACGGAACGTAGGCACCTTTGGGAATGGAGATCCGTACCGGATCGCGGGTTCCGTCATTCGCGTAGTAGCCGTCGAGACCCCGGCGAAGGCGCCGTGCTTCGAGGCGCACGACTGGGTCGGTCTGCGAATCGAAGGTCTCGTCGCGGCCGAACACGGCGACCGCGACGGTAAAGCCCTTCAGCCTGTCGCCGCGCCCAGCCAGCGTCTCTTCCACCAGGAACCGGAACAGCGCCTTGCATTTCGAACTCGCGGCGAAGGAATTGCTCGCCAGGATGCGTTCCAACTGGCCGCGCACATCCGCCGCGGACGGTTGCGGAGCGTCGTCTCCAGCCTTGCCCAGTGGTACGGAATAGATCATGCCCCCGGCGCCCTTCACTACTTCCCCCGGCGGGTCGCTCGGCGCCCGCTCTTTCCGTCCACCTTACTTTCATATCCGCCGCGAAAGAACAGCGATTCGCGGAGTGGCGAAGATCTCGGCGGTTTGAGCACGGGGGGCGCGGGCGATCAGCGCCGGCGGCGCGCCGACGCCCGTACGAACATGTTCGAACGTGTTCGTACGGCGCCATCGATCCGCCGCCGTGCTAAGCGGAACCATACGACTGAAGCGGCTAGTCCGCAGTCCTTGGCGCAGGGAAGGCTGGAGCCGGTGAAAGAGGTCGAGCTGATCCTCTGCCTGTTTCCCGGGAACGAGCTGACGATCCGCCGGCTTCACGCGCGCGATGAGACATTTCGGGCTGTCTGCGGCGATCTTGGTGAAGCCCTACGCGCGCTTCGTTACTGGGAGTCAACGGGGCCCGCCGCCGAAATACGAGCAAAGCAGTACCGCGAGTTGGTGGGCGAACTAGAGAGCGAGATCGCGAATTTTCTGAAGGCTTTCGAACGATCCGCACCGGGTGGAGGATGAGGCAGTCCACCGAGGCGTGACCTCCACGGGGTTCGGCATGTCTTCATGGGAGAGGGAAACAGAGCGATGAAGAAGCGGCAATTGCGCAGATCGACCGCCCGGATCGCGGGGGCGTCGGGGGCGGTGGCCCTGGTCGCCTATCTGGCGGCGGTCGGAATGGCCGCTCCGGCGGCGGCTCAGGAGAATAAGCCGAATATCCTGTTCATCATGGGAGACGACATCGGCTGGATGCAGCCGAGCTACTACCACCGCGGGCTGATGGTGGGCGAAACGCCCAACATCGACCGTATCGGCCGAGAGGGCATGGCGTTCACCGACTACTACGCCATGCAGAGCTGTACGTCCGGCCGTAACGCCTTCTTCACCGGCATGTATCCGCTGCGCACCGGCATGATTCCGCCGCAGCTGCCCGGCAGCCCGTCGTGGCTGCGGCCGGGAACCCCGGCGATCGCCCAGTTCCTGCTCGATCTGGGTTACACCACCGGCGAGTTCGGCAAGAACCACCTCGGTGACCACACCGAAGCGCTACCGACGGCGCACGGCTTTCAGGAGTACTGGGGTTACCTCTATCACCTCGACGCCATGCAGCAGGTGAGCTTCCCGGACATCAACAAGAGCTCGACGGAGCAGGGCATCGCGCCGCCATGCAAGAACACGCCCATTCCTGGTTTGGCCGAGGTTCCCGGCGCCGTGGACCCCAAGACTACGATCTGCCTGACGCCGCCACGGCCGGTCCTCGCGTGCAAGTCGTCGGACGGCACGATGAAGAACCAGACGTGCACGGACCAGGGCCCGCTGACGCTGGATCGATCGAAGACGGTGGACGAAGAAATCTCGGCCAAGGTCATCGACTTCCTCGACCGCAACGACCCTAAGAAGACCAATAAGCCGTTCTTCGTCTGGTACAACCCGGCGCGCATGCACGTCAGCACCGTGCTCTCGGACAAGTACATGGCGATGGTGGGTGAGACCGGCGGCAAGGACTGGGGCATCAACGAGGCCGGCATGAAGCAGATGGACGACAACATCGGCTACGTGCTGAAGAAGCTGGAGGACATGGGACAGCTCGACAATACCATCGTCGTCTTCACCACCGACAATGGCGCCGAGGCCATCAGCTTCCCCGACGGCGGCATCACACCGTTCAAGGGGCAGAAGGGCGAGGCCTGGGAAGGTGGCTACCGCGCGCCGCAGGTCGTCCGCTGGCCGGGGCACATCAAGCCGGGCGTGTGGACAAACCAGATGTTCGCCGCCCTCGACTGGCTGCCCACATTCGTCGACATCGCGGGTGGTCCCAAGGGAGACGGGCTGAAAAAGCAGATCGAGGCCGGCAAGTACCCCGGCATCGTCAAAACGACGCTCGACGGCTTCGACCAGGCGGATTTCCTTGAAGGCAAATCGGAGAAGTCGGCACGCGATCACTTCTTCTACTACTCCGGCGCGACGCCATCGGCGGTCCGCTACAAGAACTGGAAGATGTCCTACACCATGGCGCAACCCGGGGCGGAGGGCTGGCTCCTGCCGCTGATCCCCTACCACTGGACTCTGGTGCAGAACATCAAGCGCGATCCGTTCGAGCAGGCGGTCGGCCTCAACCAGAAGACGGCAATGGGCCTCGGCGGTGCAATCGGCGGCCCGGTGACCGCCTATATCTATGACTGGAACATGCTGCCGATCGGCCAGCAGCTGTGGTTCAAGGAACTCGAGTCCTACAAGGAGTTCCCGCCGCTGCAGGCTCCCGAGACGTACAATCTGACCGGAATCCTCGATCAGATGAAGAAGGCTGGTCACCCGAGCGACTAACCGGTTCCGTGAGGATTGGCGCGGGTGTCCGACTTGGACGCCGCGCCACCTTTCGCGGCGATCCGACGTGATAAAAACCATCGAATGGAACTACCCCGTCGGACCGGCACGTGAATACCTACGCAAAACATTTCGGGAAATGTGAGGGAGAACTACAATAGCAGCTCGTTATCTGTTGGCCGCCTTTGCGGCGGGGACAGTTCTGGTCAGCGGTGCAGCGCAGGCGCAGCAGAACGTCTGCCAGGGCAATATCGCACAGGTCCTGTCCGAGCACGGCGTGAAGCTGAGCGAGGTGGCCGACCCCCAGTGGCAGGCCCTGCGCTGGGCGGCGGCCGGTCGCAACGGTCCGGTAAGCGGGTATCAGTTCTACGGACGTCCGGCTTCCCGCTCGAGCGGCAGCCTTAATATTTCGGTTACGACCGGCTGCGAAATCTCCGACATGCACACCGAGGGCGGCTCCATGATCAAGGGAGTTCCGAATTACTGGTGGTAAAGACGGCCACAAAGAGTCTGTGCGACACGTCGTGCGATATTAGGAAGGCTTTCCGCAATGGAACCGTGCAAGAAGTCTTCCATGGTTTTTGTCGCGTTTCTCGTTGTGATTTGGCTGGCCGTTCCAGCACAGGCCGCGGACGATCCGCTGGCCTCGTGGAACGGCGGGCCACCCAAGCAGGCGGTGCTCGCCTTCGTCGCCGCGACGACCGACAAGGTGAGCCGCAGCTTCGTGCCACCCGAAGATCGCATCGCCACCTTCGATCAGGACGGCACGCTGTGGGCGGAGCACCCGCTCTACACGCAGGCGATGTTCGCGCTCGACCGGGTTCACGAACTGGCACCGAAACACCCCGAATGGAAAAAGAAGGACCCATTCAAGGCGGTTCTCGCCGGAGATCGCGCGGTGATGGCGAAATTCAGCGAGGGAGACTGGGCGGAGATCATCGCCGTCACCCACGCCGGGATGAGCACCAAAGAGTTCCTCGTGATCGTCGAGCAGTGGCTGGCGACTGCCAGGGACCCGCGTTGGAAGCGGCCGTTCACCGGGCTCGTCTACCAGCCGATGCTGGCGGTGATGAATTACCTGCGGGCCAACGGCTTCCGGACGTACATCGTCACCGGCGGCGGCCAGGAGTTCGTGCGCGTCTATAGCGAGCGGGTGTACAGCGTGCCGCCGGAGCAGGTAGTGGGATCGAGCATCGCCACCAAGTTCGAGGTCCGCGAAGGCCAGCCGGTGCTGATGCGCGAGCCGAAGATCTTCGTCGTCGACGATCGCGCCGGCAAAGCCATCGGCATCAACCTGTTCATCGGCAAGCGACCACAGGCTGCGTTCGGCAACTCCGGCGGCGATCGCGAAATGCTGGAGTGGACGGGGGCCGGCGACGGTGCCCGGCTGATGATACTGGTCCTGGACGACGACGCCGAACGCGAATACGCCTATGGGCCTGCGGCGAGCCTCCCGGACACCAGGGTGCGAACGTTCAGTACGTCGCTGATGGACGAGGCGAAGCAGCGCGGCTGGACGGTGATCAGCATGAAGAACGACTGGAAGCAGATATTCGCCGCGGAGGCGAAGCCTTGATTGAGGATGCCCCTTGATGCGAATTCGCCGCCGCCTGGTTATCTGGGGAGTGCTGCCGGCACTCCTCGCGCCGGGAGTCGCCATGGCGGATGAGGCCGGGGATACCGCATCCGAGACAGAAACCGCCGTGCACGGCACCCTGAACAACGGGGAGGACATCACGTTGCCGAGAAATCTCTTCCAGGTCCGCGAGCGCTACGCGCAGCTGCCCGACGCCGAGGGCCGCGAGCCGGAGAAGTGGACCACGACGCTGCGCGCCGACCTGTGGACCGGCTTGGGCGACGGCTGGAAGCTCTACGGGCGCCTCGATCAGCCGCTGGTCTATGCCCACGAGGTGACCAGCAGCTTCAACCCGAACGGACACAGCCGCTTCGGCCAAGGCGACCTCCTGACCGAGATCGCGATCATCGCACCACCGCCGAACGCGCGGCTCGGCTACGGCGCAGGCGTACGGGTGGCCTGGCCGTCGGGCGGCCTGAACGCGGCGGGAGACGGCAAATACCAGATCGGACCGGTGCTCGGCGCCCGCTACAGCCTGCCGGAGCTCGGCCCGGGCAGCTTTTTCTTGACGCAGGTGATCTATCTGAACAGCGTCGCCAGCCGCAACCACAACAGCGGCCGCGCCGACATTGATCAGCTGAACATCCAGCCGAAGTTCAACGTCGCGCTGCCGGACAACTGGTTCCTTACCGCTTACGCCAGCGAAAATATCCAGATAAATTATGGAGACGATGGAAAGTTGTTTCTGCCGTTCGACCTCATGGTCGGCAGGACGATCTTCGACAGAGTCGTCGCTTCATTGGAGTACTCGCGCCAGCTGATTCATGAAAAAGGCTTTGAGCCTTACCAATGGCAGCTGGAGGGCCGTATCGGGTATTATTTCTAAGATAGTAACGGACGTGTACTTGCGCATGCAACCCGGATCCGGGCGAATAGGTCGATGCTTGTTACACGAAAAGAAAAATAGAGGTAGGGGGCATCACCATGTTCTTTTTGTGATCGACGATCCGTAATCTGATGTCTTGCCTGGTTCTCGTTGCGGCAGCCGCCCTGATCCCGCCGTCGGCTCCGGCCTGGGCACAAGCTGCACATGATCATTGAAAGCGGTCAGCTGTGATCATCGAAAGCGGCCGGCCGTTTTCATGGAAAGCGGTCAGCTGTTTTCACGAAAGCGGCCACGCATGGGCAAGCCGGACGGCACGCGTTTTGGTTGAGTTCCGGGTCTGACCTGACTGAAAGCGGTATGAGCGCCTCTCTGGTTTTTTGCCGGGAGGAACTGGATGCCGCGAGGATGGTCAGACATGAGACGTGTGAAGGAAGTTCTGCGGCTGGCCCGCGAGCTGGGCTATTCGCGCCGGCAGATTCAGGATTCGGTCCGGCTGGGGCGGACGACGGTAGGCGAGTATCTGGCGCGCGCCGGCACGGCTGGCGTGCGCTATGCCGACGTCGCCGAGATGAGCGAGGCGGCGGTCGAGGCGGTGCTGTTCAAGTGCCCTGAGCTGACCGTGGTCCGGCCGACGCCCGACTGGAGTGCGGTGGCGGCGGATATGCGCCGGCGCGGGGTGACGTTGCAGCTGCTCTGGCGGGAGTATCGCGACCGGCACGCCGACGGTTACAGTTACAGCCAGTTCCGCCGCCATTACCGCGCCCACCAGCGGCTCCCGGCCGAACCGCGGCTGCGGCGGACGCCGGCGCCGGCGGCGATGTGCGAGGTAGACTACGCCGGCCAGACGATGGCGGTGGCGACGCCGGGCGGCGAACGCCAGGCCAGCGTGTTCGTCGCCTCGCTGCCGTTCTCGACCCTCATCTACGCCGAGGCAACCTGGACGCAAGGCGCCGAGGACTGGCTGGCCAGCCATGTCCGGATGTTCGACAGCTGGGGCGGTTCGGTGCCGAAGCTGGTGCCGGACAATCTGAAGACCGGCATCAGCCATGCCAGTTTCTACGATCCGGCGATCAACCGCTCCTACCTGGAGCTGGCGCGCCACTACGGCATCGGCGTGGTGCCGGCGCGGGTTCGCAAGCCGCGCGACAAGCCGCTGGCCGAGAACGCGGCGCAACAGGTGCAACGCTGGGTGCGGGCGGCACTGCGCAACCGGGTGTTCTTCAGCCTGGACGATCTCAACCGGGCGATCCGCCAAGAGCTGGCGGTCTTGAACGATCGCCCGCTCAGCGCCGACAGCACGCTGAGCCGCGCCAAGCTGTTCAAAGCGCACGAGTAGCCGCTGTTGAAGGCGCTGCCGCCCGAGCCGTTCGAGATCGGCCGCTGGTGCCGGCACAAGGTGCCGCCGGATTATCACGTGGTGATTGAGGGCGTCGCCTACTCGGTGCCCTACCGGCTGATCGGCAAGACGGTCGATGTGCATCGCACGGCGAGCCTGGTCAGCATCTTCCACAGGGCCGAGCGCGTCGCCAGCCATGCCCGGCGGCTCGCCTCGCCGGCGACGGTGCGGCTCGCGGTCACCCTCGACGAACACCGGCCGGCCAGCCATCGGGCGGTGTTGCGGCTGACGCCCGAGGCGGTACGGGCGACGATCACCGCCTTCGGCGGCGCCGTGGCGGTGCTGGCCGAGTTGATCTTCCAGGATGCCGATCACCCCGAGCAGGCGGCCCGCCAAGTCGCCGGCCTGATCCGGCTCGGCGCCCGCTACGGCACCGCCGCCCTCCAGGCCGCTGCCGCGGCGGCGCTCAGCGCCAACGTACGCTCGTATCGCTACGTCCGCCAGTGGCTGTCCAGCGGCCGGATCACCGACCCGATGTCTGCGGCCGATCCACCCGGCGGCGGCGCCGGCCTCCACCAGAATGTCCGCGGTTCCACCTACTATCACTGAGACGGAGAGACCCCATGCACCACCCAAATCTCGAGAAGCTGAAGGCCTTGAAGGGCATTGTCACATCTTCACGAGACGCTCGAACTGGGGAAAGCTGCTCGCGTGTGTTCACGCGACGCTCGTAACGATGCTCCATTGAGCAAAGGCGGTGGCACGGAAGATACGCAGGGTTCGGCGCGAGATCAGATGGCGTTGGACGTTGAACGTGTTGTAGACGGCAGCGTGAGCGGACAGAAAGCGCTGGGTTGACCCCGGGTTCTTGAACCTCAGCCACGCCCGCTCTCGTCGTCGCACGGGCTGGTGTGAATTCTCGGCGCGATTGTTCGAACGGCCACCAGTTACGTGTCGTCGCTGCATGCCGAGCGCGCGAAGTGCTGCCCCATAGGATCTCAGCTTGTCCGTCACGATGGCGTCGGGACTCATTCCCCGCGTTTTCAACAACTTGCGAAGAAGTTTAAGCGCAGCATGCTTATTGCGGCGGCGTTGGACCAGGATGTCCAGCACTTCCCCTTCGGCATCCACAGCGCGCCACAGATACATTGGTCGACCACCAATCGAGACGAACATTTCGTCGAGATGCCACCGTCCGACCGGTTTCGGGCGTCCAGCCTTGAGCCGCTTCGCGTAAGCCGTACCGAACTTCATCACCCAGCGACGGATCGTTTCGTAGCTGACGTCCAGGCCGCGTTCGGCCAACAAATCTTCGACGTCCCTGAGACTGAGCTGGAAACGAAGATAGAGCCACACCGCGTGCTGAATCACGCTCGGCGGGAATTGGTGACGGGCGTACGAGACAGGCTGCATCCCCGCAGGCTACCGCGGCGGTGGCGCAGGCCAACGTTCCCGTGACAGTGCCATACTGGCGACCTGCGCGTAGTCGCCGAGAATGCCGGTCAGCGTGTTGAGAAACGTGCCCTTGCCGTTGGCGCCGGTGCCGTAGAGGAAGAACAGCGCGTGCTCGCGGGTACTGCCGGTCAAGCCGTAGCCGGCGACCCGGGCGAGGAACGCCTGCAGGTCCACGTCGCCGCCGGTGACCTCATCGAGGAAACGTCGCCAGCGCGGGCATTGCGAGTCGGCAGCAGCGACGGCGGTGATCTTCGAGAGGAGAGCGCCGCGGTCGTGTCGTCCCATCTTGCCGGTGCGCAGGTCGATGATCCCCTTGGGCGTGTTCAGCGCCCACGGGTCGACATCCCAATCCTCGTGGGCGGTCGCATGGCGGGGATCGGCACGCGCCAGGTTGACGACGGCCGCCACTGTCTTGGCGCTGGCGATGCCGGCGCCGATCCGCGCCGCCGCTTTCTCGTCGTCGATACCGCGCAGCGCTCCGGCGCAATGGTCGCGGCAGAGCCGACGCGCCAGGGTGAACACCCGCCGCTTGACGTCCTCGCGCCAGCGGCCGGCCCGCCATTCCGACCAACGGCCGAAGAACTCGCAGTAACGCAGATCGTCGGCATGCCGCTCCGAGAACGCCAGCGTCAGCGCTTCGTCGCAGTAAGGGACCAGCGCATCCCTCGGGACGTCCTCCGACCCCCCGGCCGCCTGCGGCTGCCAAGCCGGCGACGAATCGGCCAGCGCCAGGAGTGCCGCTGCGTCACCGCCGCCATCGAGCCAGTCGGAGACGTCGCCGCCCGGCGGCAGATCCGGTAGGCCGACGATGCGGATGCTGTCGGCGACGCCTTCGAGCGCGGCGGCGACCTTGTGCGCATGGTTGCGGCCGGCAGCGTCGTTGTCCGGCAGGATGCAGACCGTACGGCCGGCAAACGCCGGGGTGAGCGCCTCGGGCCAGGTGTTGGCCCCGCCAGCGTTGCAGGTAGCGACCAAGCCCAGGCTGGCCAGGCGGTCGGCGTCCTTCTCGCCCTCGACGACGAACACCGGGACGTCGAGGGCGGCGCCCAGCAGTTCCGGCAGTCGGTAGGGCACCTGGCGGATGCCGCGCACTCGCCAGCTCCAGCCGCCGCGGCCATCCGGACAGCGCTGGCGGAAGGTCTTCGGCGCATAGCGCACCACCTGGAACAGCACGGCACCGGTCTCGTCGCGGTAGTCGTAGGTGGCGACGATCCGCCGACGCGGCGACGAGCGCCGCTCGACATCGAGCCCCAACTCACCGGCCGCCTGCTCGGCGGCGTCCCGCCGCGACAGGCCGGTGCATCGCACGACGAGGTCGAGCGCGCCGCCGCCCTGCTTCTGCTCGTGGTCGTACCATCGCCCGCGGCGGGCGCCGGCGATCTCCACCGCCAGGCTGCCGTTGCGCCCGAAGCGCAGCTGGTTGCGCGTCGATAGCGCCCGGTTCGGCTCGCCAAGCAGACGCCGGGCGATCTCCTCGATACGCTGGTCGAGCTGCAGACAGAGCTCGGTGAGCAACGCCGACTCGCGTTGCCCGCCTTGCGTGCCGGTCATGAGCGGCTGCGGTGCCGATCGGCGCCCCTTTCTGTTCTAGAGTGCATGGCGGACGATCTCCGGGCGCTGGGGGCGGCCCCGGTACCGGCAGGCGCACAAGGCCTGCACGCAGCGCCGGGATCCGCAACCGTAGCATACCGGGATTGCAATTAAGAATAAAGTCCTATATACAGCATCCGGCTACCGCTTCGCCAGGAGGAACCGCGTTCATGCGTAACGCGCTCGATCCCGACCGCATGACCGCCGAGGAGCGCTTGCGCGAGGTCGGCGAGATCCTGGCAGCCGGGCTGCTGCGCCTGCGCGCGCGACGTCGCGAAGCGCAGGCCGCCGACACCGGAGAGGTTCCCCTGGACTTCGCCGCCCGGCAGAGCGTGCATGGCCGAACCCTTCGTGGACGGAGAAAACGCCATGCAGGATAGTACGTTAGCTCAGGTCGCGGCGCTCCCGGAGAAATCGACGGCCGAGCTGAAGCAGCTGTGGCGCGAGCTCTACGACCGTGAGCCGCCGCCCTACAACCGGCCGTTCCTGGTCAAGCGGCTCGCCTACCGCATCCAGGAACTGGCCTTCGGCGGGCTGTCGGCGCGTGCCGAGGCGAAGCTGCAGGCACTGGTCGAGGAGGAGGATCGGCGGCTGAAGGGCAAACTGCCGGTGCGCAAAGGCGACCGGCCGATCAGCGGCACGCGGCTGATCCGCGAATGGCAGGGTGTCGAGCACTGCGCGACGGTCATCGACGACGGCTTCGAGTATCAGGGCCGGCCGTACAAGTCGCTGTCGGCGATCGCGCGGGCGATTACCGGCACACGCTGGAGTGGGCCCCTCTTCTGGGGTCTGCGCAATCACCGGAGCGCCAAATGAAAGCACCCGTCCGCAAGGTGCGCTGCGCGATTTACACGCGCAAGTCCTCGGAAGAGGGGCTGGAGATGGAGTTCAACTCGCTGGATGCGCAGCGCGAGGCGGGGCTGGCCTACATCCAGAGCCAGAAAAGCGAGGGCTGGATCCTGGTCGGCGATCGCTACGACGACGGCGGCTTCTCCGGCGGAACCATGGAACGCCCGGAGCTGAAGCGCCTGCTGCGCGATGTCGAGGCCGGCGCCGTCGACGTCATCGTCGTCTACAAGGTCGACCGGCTGTCGCGCTCGCTCGGCGACTTCGCCCGCATCGTCGAGGTGTTCGACCGGCACGACGTCTCGTTCGTCAGCGTCACGCAGGCGTTCAACACGACGACGTCGATGGGCCGGCTGACGCTGAACATCCTGCTGTCGTTCGCCCAGTTCGAGCGCGAGGTGATCGGCGAGCGCATCCGCGACAAGTTCGCCGCCTCACGGGCCCGCGGCATGTGGATGGGCGGCATCCCGCCGCTCGGCTACGACGTGGTCGATCGCAAGCTGGTGGTCAACGAGACCGAAGCGGACCTCGTCCGGCTCGTCTTCGACCGGTTCCTGCGGCTCGGCTCGGCGACGAAGCTTGCGCAGGAACTCCGGCGCGCCGGGCACACGACCAAATCCTGGACGACGCAGGATGGCAAGTCTAGGCCGGGCAAGCCGATCGACAAGGGAGCGATCTACAAGATCCTCGGCAATCGCACTTACCTCGGCGAGGCGGTTCACAAGGGGACGAGCCACCCCGGCGAGCACCAAGCGATCATTGATCAAGGGACCTGGGACAAAGTTCACGCCGTTCTCGCCGACAATCGGGTGGCGCGCGGCAACGGCACACGCGCGCAGACGCCATCGTTGCTGCGCGGCCTGATCTTCGCCCCGGGTGGCCACGCGATGACGCCGTCGCACACCCGCAAGTCCGGCAAGCTCTATCGTTACTACCTCGCCACCGACGCCATCCGCCAGGGCTACGCCGACTGCCCGGTGCGTAGCGTGCCGGCGGCCGAGGTCGAGGAAGCGGTCGTCGCCCAGGTGCGGCACCTGCTGCGCACGCCCGAGATCATCGCCCGGACGTGGTCGGCGACGAAGCGGGAGGGCGACGAACCGATTCCCGAGCGCGAGGTCGTCAAGGCCATCACCGACTTCGCGCCGCTGTGGGACGAGCTGTTCCCGGCCGAGCAGGCGCGCATCGTCCGGTTACTGGTCGAGCGAATCGACCTGTCGGCCGAGGACATGCGGGTCCGGCTACGGACCGATGGGCTGCAGACGCTTGTCGAGGAGCTCCGGTCTCGGAAGGCGAAAGCGGCATGAACTCCAAAGAGACAATGACTGGCGAGAACTGGGAGTTCGACGGCAAGACCATCACCGTCCGCATTCCGATGGCGTGGAAGCGCCGTGGCGGCCGCAAGGTGATCATCGCCCCGGACGGCGGCGACGCCTGGGCGCCGGCGAAGCCACGGCCGGACGAGACCCTGATCCGCGCGATGGCGCGGGCGCAGCGCTGGAAGGCGATGCTGGAAGAGCGCCGATATCGATCGGCTGGCGAGTTGGCCGAAGCCGAGGGCGTCACCCGCAGCTTCGTCAACCGCCTGCTCCGCCTGACGCTGCTGGCGCCGGACATCGTCGAAGCCATCCTGGACGGCCGACAGCCGAAGGCGACGCAGCTGGAGGACCTGACACGGGTGATGCCGAGCACGTGGGCGGAGCAGCGCGAGAGCATTGCGATCGGCCAGTCCGGATGAAGCACCGGGAAACCACTCCGGAGCTGGCCTGTCCGCCAGTCGTTCAGCGAATTGACCGGGCTGGGCGGGGCGGCTTGCAGTAGCGTGGCGGAAGCGCCACCTCGATCTCGGCATTTACCCATAACCGCATGCGACAGTTCCTCGACCGCGCGTCCATGAGTTTCGCTGCCGGCGCTTTCGGCGCCCTGGTCGCCAGCCTGGCGATCTGGGCGGCCGGTGCCTATCACCTCACCGCACGCCTCGGCATCGACATCGCCCCCGGTTTGACGCCGAACTGGCTCTACCCGCGCATCGTCTGGGGCGGCTTATGGGGCTTCTTGTTCATGCTGCCGATGGTGCGAGGACACTGGTGGCTGCGCGGCATCGTTCTCGGTCTCGCGCCGTCGGCGTTTCAATTGCTCTACGTGTTTCCGCATGAGACCGGAGACGGCCTTTTCGGCCTCGGCCTGGGCGCGCTGACGCCGTTGTTCGTGCTCGCGGCCAACGCGATCTGGGGACTTTCCGCGGCGTGGCTGCTGCGCACGACCGGCTGTGCATGATCTCTAGCCTTTACCACTGTGAAAAAAATTCGACGAAGTACCGTGCGTACTTCTCCGGGCGTTCGATGAGCATCGAGTGACCGACGCCGGGCACGACCGTTAGACGGCAATGCGGCATCCCCGCCGCCATCTCCTCCATGTCCTGCTTCGGGATAAACGGATCAAGGGCTCCCCACAGCACGAGGTGCCGATGTTCAATCATCCCTTGTTGATCGCGCAGGCCGCCGGTTCGCCACTGGCGATCGAGATCGGTCGCGGTTCCGAACCAGATGCCGTCGGAAACCTGAAGCGTCCGATCGACGAGCCGCTCGAACAACTGCCTCTGAGCAGAGGTGGTGTGGTCGGCGAACCGCGGCTGCGATGCCGTAGCCAGGGTCTCCGGACGGAACAGCGTCGACGCCGTCAGCGCCAATGTCGCGCGTGTTCTCTCCCGTGACGCCTTCATCGCCTCCAACAGCGCAAAGAGTTCGGCTGGAAAGCGCAGCCCCATGGGGCCGACCGGATCGAGCGCCAGCACCTTGCCGAAGCGCTCCGGCTCCATCAGCAGCATGTAGCTGCTGATAAGACCACCGGTGGAATGGGTGGCGAGATGGCAGCGATCGATGCCAAGGCCGCGAATCGCCGCGAGCATGTCCAGGGCATGCTGTCGGATCGTATAGTTGGAATAGTCGGACAGGGACGCGGGCTTTTCCGAGCCGCCGCAGCCGCGCCAGTCTATGGCGATGACCCGGAAGTTCTGCGAGACGAGGGATGCGACCAGATCAAACCACATGCCGCAGGCGAGATTGCCGTGAATGAACACGACGGTCTCTTCACCAGCGCCCCACATCGCATAGTTCAGCCGGATCTCGCCGATATCGATAAGCATGGCCTGTACTACCAGCTGCCGGGGATCGCCCGCCAGGCAGTGTAGACCGACGTCGTGGCCATCCACATCCCGGAAGTCGGATCCGGGCAGACCGGAGCGACCCCAGCACGGGCGGTCGCAATCGTCGAGTCGGCAGGCAGTGGCCTCCGGCAGGCGGATGCGTCGCAGCCGGGGCATCGGCGTGACGACATGCTGGGGTGGTCGGCGGAAAAGCGACGGCGCCGAACCGGCGAATCTCGCCACGAGCGTCGGCTCGCGGCAATCGATAGCAGACGTCGGTCCGGCGTCAATTTTTCAGCGGGCCGACAACTGCGATAGCGGAGTAGCCCCAAGGCGTATTCCGCCGCATGGCTCGATCGGGTACACTCCTTCGCATGGGGGAAGCATCGCGGGGCACGCCCTTTACCACCAGTGCTGGAGTTTCGATTCCGTAACCCGGAGAGAACGCGGTCGATCTGCCGGCCAGCGCCGCCGCTGAGCGAAATACGCCTGCGGCTGTTCCGCCACCTGCGCGCTGAGCTGACGACCAAGGGCGACGCGGGGTTCTCCGGGAGCGAACGGGGTGACGCCCATTGCAGGCCCATTTTGAGGTAGGGCTGACGCTCTACCGCGAAGAAACGGCTGAAATAACGCCGACGGGGCGCGAAGTTTTAAGGAACAAAAGTGACGAAAGTTTTTGCGGAACACAATGCACCCGAAGGCGCCGCGTCTCAACCAGAGCCTGCGGACCCGTTCGATCTGGATGCCGCGCTACGAGCTTGTCTGCGGCGCGGCGGCGCATCGCCCATCGCCGCGCATCTGATCTGCCTAAAGCGGGATGTTGTTGTCGGCACGACGAAAACGAAGCTCCATTGTTATTTCCTGCCGGTCGATGGCAACGGTCGTATCCGCATGAAGCCTCTGGCCGAGTTTCTTCGGGACCAGATCATAGATTATGCCATTCCACGCAAGACGATTCGGGACGCGATCCAGCAGTTTACCGACACCGGATCGACGGCGGCGATGTCGAACCTCCACGAGCGCGCTCGCCGACTCTTTACCCATCTGGCGACGACCGGTGAAGGCGGAGAGCTGCTCCTGTTCGCGATGGCGGAGGCCCTATTCGACCTCACACAGATCATTTGCAAGATGACGCTCAAGACGTCGACCAGCATGCATTACCACGGATCGGACGGCGTTTACGCCGAAGCGCGGGCTGATGGCGGACTCAACCTCTATTGGGGAGAATCCAAAATCTATGGGGATGCCGCCGCCGCGATTCGGAGCTGTATGGAGTCTCTGGCACCGTTCCTGCGCGAGCCCGAAGGTGAGGACGCGGCCCGTGACCAGGACCTTCTGCTCATCAATGAGTTCGCAAATTTTACGGACGAGCGAGTGATCGCCGCTTTGAAGAAATTTCTGGACAAGAACGATCCCTCGTCGCTTTCAGTGCGCCACTGCGGGTTTGCGCTGTCGGCGTTCGACTGCGACTGCTATCCCGGCTCTGACAACGAAGCAAAGGTAGATGAGCTTGCCGCCGCTATAACGAAACAGTTGAATACATGGGCCAACGCTACTGACGGGCGGGTCTGTCACGAAAAGCTGGAGAAGTTCGACATTCATTTTATCTGCATTCCACTACCTTCGGCAGGTGAATTCCGCTCCTACTTTCTGAGCTTGCTGAGGGTGCAGAATGACTCTTGAAGAGCTGCAATCGTGGATTCTTTCGCCAGAAGGGCTCGCCTACGAGCTGCGAATTCTGTCGCGCTACACAGCGGCCAGGAGCATTGGCGGCCTTTCCGCCACTGACTCCCAGATCCAGGATTACCGTCCAGACTGGAAGCGCCTGCTGTTTGCGGGCAGCGTCCTCTCCGCATCAGATTCTCCTGAGTCAAATGAAATGGCGCTCGCTGTAGCGCAGGCAGGGCTGCTGCATTCGGGCGATCGCCGCGTTGCCGAAGCCAGCGCTACAGTGCTGACGCAGCTCGCAAATCACCGTGCGGTTCGCCTCGCGATCGACAGGAATGTTCTTGCTGAAGAGTTCGACGAGCGGTTCGGCGCTACTGAGCAAATGCTGCTGGCGCGCCGGGAGCTTGTGCAGTCTCTCTCGCCGATCAGAGGCCACGCAATAACCGCTAATAGGTTCCAGAGGAGTTTCTGGGACGAACTCCAGCGCGCCTCTTGGGTTTCTGCTTCCGCGCCAACTGCATGCGGCAAGACCTACCTCGTTCTTCAGTGGCTCCTGAACGAATTCGCCGCCCAGCGGACCAAGCTTGCCGTATTTCTTGCTCCGACAAGAGCGCTCGTAGGAGAGATCGAGCGGGAGCTGCTGGAGATTTCCGCCGCCTATGAGATTGCGGGCCTTCGCGTTGCCTCTTTGCCACTTGCAGCGCTCGGAGACCGGTCACGGCCGACCATTCTCGTGTTCACGCAGGAACGCCTGCATGTCTTCCTTAATGCGATGACCCAGGGTCCGTCCGTGGATATCACGGTCGTCGATGAGGCGCATAAGATCGGGGACGGATTGCGAGGCGTCATACTTCAGGACGCAATCGAGCGCGTTACGCGCTCAAACCCGGACGGCAGGCTCATTTTTCTGAGTCCCTTGACAGTAAACCCTGAAGCGCTGGTTGAGGACGCACCCGCAGGACTGGCTACCGCTGTCGTTCCGAACGCCACCTCCACCGTCACGCAGAACCTCATTATCGCCGAGCAGATGCCGCGTCACTCGGATCAGTGGCAACTTCTGCTTCGACAGGGCGGCGTTACAGAACCTCTCGGCGTCGTCAGGCTCCATGCAAAACCCGACACCGACATCAAGCGGCTGTCCTACCTTGCGCTTGCGGTTGGCCGCAATCAGACCGGCACCCTTGTTTACGCGAACCGCCCTGCCGATGCCGAGAAGATCGCCTGGCAGATATATGGTGCCCTTGGCGCTCCATCGGCTGATGTCGATCCCGAACTTAAAGACCTTTCGGACTTTGCAAGAGACACTATCCATCCCGACTTTCAGCTCGTGGAGCTGGCACGCCGGGGCGTGGCGTTTCACTACGGGAACATGCCGACCCTGCTGCGGTCAGAAATCGAGCGCCTCTTCAAAGATGGACAAATTCGATTTCTCGTGTGCACGTCAACTCTGGTCGAAGGCGTTAATCTCGCCTGCAGAACGATTGTCGCGAGAGGCCCGAAAAAGGGGCAAAAAACCCCGATGGCTCCGCACGACTTCTGGAACCTTGCTGGCAGGGCAGGCCGCTGGGGGCAGGATTTCAGTGGAAATATCATTTGCATAGACGTGAACCGCCCGAAACTCTGGCCTCACGGCGTGCCGGAGCGGGCTCGCTATCCAATCAACCGCGAGACAGATGTTGTTCTGACACGTCCCCAGCCGATGCTCGATTACTTGGAAGCGAGGAGCGGGATGCAGCCCTCGGCCGTCAACCCCTCGCTTGAGCAGGTCACGGCTTATCTGCTGGCGTGGCGCGCCCGCGAAGGAAGCTTTCTTTCAGCTCCGTCGGCTGCGCGCCTGCCCGCCCCTTACGCTCAAGCGCTGGATGAAAGGTTAGGGGCGCTCCTAGCACAAATTGACCTTCCTGCCCGCCTCATATCGCGCCATCCGGGCGTCAGTGCCGCTGCGTTGCAGAGCCTGCTGAACTATTTTCGAAGTCGCAAAAAGCCGGTTGAGGAGCTGCTGCCGTCCAGTCCAGAGAGCGACGACGCTCATCCTAGGCTCGTCGCGACTTTCCACCGTATCAACCAGAACGTCTATCCCGCATTCTTTCCCGCGAGTGCAATTCCGATCCACGCGCTCGTTACTGTTGAATGGATGCGCGGCCTTCCGCTAGGCCAAATCATCCGGCGGCGCATTGCATATCTTGAGAAGCATAATCGCCAATACAAAATCCCTGTTGTCATCAGAGACACAATGCGTGATGTAGAGGAGGTCGCGCGCTTTCGCGCTCCAAAGTACCTTGCTGCCTATCTCGACGTCCTTAAGCAGCATCTGGACGAGACAGGGAAATCAGAGCTGTTCCCTGAAGAGCTGAGGTTTGACCTGTTTCTCGAATTTGGGGTAGCTACTCAAACCCTGCTATCTCTAATCGGGCTCGGACTCTCACGGACAAGCGCGGTCGCGCTCAACGAGTTTCTTGCAGACGATAGGTTGGCCGAGAGTGCCGTGTTTGAGTGGCTCCAGACGAGGAGGTGGCAAACACTCGACGTTCCGGCGATTGTGAAGCGCGAGGTGGAGATTATGTTGGCGCGCCGCACGCCGCTGGTGGCCCAATAAAGATCTGACTGCGCCGTGAGGCTTTCCGGCGGATGCGGACTTTACCCTAATCCGCCAGACGCTGTCTGATATCGCAATCTTCGGCGTCCGCTACCCGATCCCCGAAACTGACGCTCCTGGGATCGAGCGTGGGCACGCGGGCCGACCAGTCTGTCGCAAAGCGGAAGCGGGCAGTTCCTGTCGGGTGCGTTATCGGGGCATACGCTGTTTCCACAGGGGCCGCTACTTCCCTGTCGGTCCATCGACGCGCGACCAGAAGCTGGACTTTCGTGGATGTCGCTGGCGCAGGCCGAGTGCGTACTCGGCATGCGGTTGGTGCCCCTGCCAGTCGATGACCAGGGGCGCGAGCGCTGCGCACGACAGCAGATGACGCGAGGCGTGGCCGTAGCGTTGCGAGCGTCCGCGATCGAGGGTGAAGTCGATCATGCGGCGATAGAGCAGGGACGCCGCCAGCGGCTCCTTGTTCTCCAGCCGTTCGGCTGCCGGCGTCAGCGTCCACCAGCCGTTGCCGTCGATGCCGTCGAACTTGACCCGCACCAGAGCCCCCGCTCGTCGCAGGTCGGGCCAGGCCGTCAGAAAAGCGAGCGCCCCCTGAACGTCCGGGTGGGTGGCGACCAGATCGAGCGCTTCTTCCTCCTTGTCTACGTCGGCGAAGTCCGAGAGCCGCTTCAGGTACGCTCGCAGCGGTTCGACGCGCAGTCCGCGCTCGAATTCGCTCCAGCGCAGCGCCTGCGCCTCCTCGCCGCGGCCGAGCGCGTCGAGAACGATGATCCGCAGGTCGGCGAGCTCGGTGGCGTTCTTCGCCGGGTTGGGCTCGGCCGCGGTGAGGGCGGCAAGAGCGTCCGCGGGGCGACCTGCGTCGAGCAGCCGTCGCGCCATTCCGGCATCGTCGCAGACGCGGGGACCCATCCGCTGCTGGGCCGCGCAGTAGCCGTCGACGTCGCCTGCCGCGTCGGCCACGTCGGCGAGCGCGCGGGCCAACCGCCAGGCGTCGAGGCGACCGCGGGCCGACGTCTCGTCTTGCGCCGCGTCCGACGGACGGCGCGCGAGATCGGCTTCGATCCACGATTTCAGCGTCGCACGTCGCTGCGGCTTGAGGCCTTTGGCAAGCGCGGCGACGAGGCCATCGGCGACGCCGTAATCGTCGGCGAGGTAGAGCGCATATCCTCGCCGCACCAACTCCTCGATCGCCGGACCCGGCGGGGTACGCTCGATCAGCGCCGCCACCGCCGCGCACGCCGTCTGGAATTGATCGCCGATGGTGCCGTTGTCATCGCTTCGCTCGAAGACCGACGGCGCGAGGGCGATGAAGTCGAGCATGCGCGCGAGCGCTCCAGCCGGGTCGAGATCGGCCAGCGGTCCGGCGATGGCATCGACAAGCGCGCCGAGATCGCGGGCAAACGCCATCCGCTGGCGATAGTCGACGAACGCGGTGCTTCGCCGCAAACTGCGGATCTGCTGGTCGATCTCGGCCGCGGCCGCAGCGGCATCGATGCGGCTCGCGACCGCGATGCGCACGCTGCGCATCAGCGCCGGGTCATACTCCGCCGCCTCCAGCAGCAGCGCCGCCAGCCGCTCCGCCCCCAGTGCCGCTACCGCCGCCGGGGTAAGTTTCTTCGCCTTCGCCATGCCGCGTCACGGCTCCGGCGACGCGGGCGATGATGCGAACATCTCTTGAAACAGCGAACGGGCGCGCTCCAGCCCCTCGTCGGTGAACATCACCGACTTCGCCTTGCCGACCGGATCGGAGATCAAACCTTTAGCGTATAGCCGGTCGAGGGTGTTCCAGTCGAACGACTTCCAGGCGCGCCGACCATCGTGCAGGCCCAACAGCAGCAGCGCCAGCACGGCGTCGTCGATACGGTTGTCGTCGATGTCCATGGCGTCATGAGAATAGCATGAGCGCGCTCGACAGGGGCAGAGGGTTATCAGCCTCGACAGCCCGGCCGCCTCGGCGCCACGCCCACGGTCCAGGAGAGCAAGCTCGCGAGATTTTCTGCCGCTTCGTCGTGATCGAGGTCGACGGCGGCAATCCCATCCGGAACATTTGCAGAACGCTTCACATGGCAATTGCTCGCTCGAAACAGTACTCAGCCGCCGGCCCTGCAACCCATTGAGAGCGCTGGGATCGTTAGCTGAGTACTGAACGGGCGCAGTTCCCAGCTTTCAGAGAACGGGGCTAAAGAGAGAACGCCAGGGGCCTCGGTTGGGCGGCATGGTTCTCAGGGGCGGCGGCAAACGCCTTTGAAACAACGCGTTTTTCCGGCTTGTGGATCGGCTGAGAGAGCGTTCCGGGGAGAGTGACTGGCGGAGCGAAGCGAGCCCGGATCCAAACGTCTCTGTTTTTATGCTTTGTTTTCAATGCGTTGCGAGCGATACGTTCCGCCTTCTCGTTCATTGCCGGACGAAGGCTGCGCTCGGAGGACTCGGCGGTCAAACGGAACAGCCTCGCCGGAAGCGAGCTTTCGCTCGTCCGAGATTCTTGAACCGCATTCTGTCAATCGGCGATACCGCCGAACGGCTTGATAAGACGATCGCCGCCAGCTGCCATCTCGGTGACAAGACGGCCGAACCGGAGGCCGAAGATCTGATCCCCGATGTCCTCGAATCTTCGGCCACGTGCTTCTGGGCGGCGCACGCGGCCATTGGCGCGTCGAGCGCACAGAGGCATCTTCGTAGAAGCTTAATGAGCTCGATGACGTCCCTCTCTCGCCAGATTTGTCTGCTGACCCGGCTGCGGCGAAAAGAACTCGAAAGCGACTGTGTCGGCAAGGTCATGAACGGCCTTGACGATCGTTTGTGACAACCGGCTCGGCCTCGGCCGCGTCCAGATCGGCCAAGCCCATACCCGGATGATCAGAGAGCTGGAAACCCAAGCGGTGGCCCTATAGACGACCCGTTTCAGGCCCAACGATCCCGAGTGTCCAAGAGAGAACTCGCCTTATCGGAAATCCCGCGTCCTCATCTTGATCGCTTTTAGAGACAGGTCCGGAATGTAGATGTCCCGCGGCTTTCCCGCGCCCGGCGATAGATTTTGGGGGTCGCGGCGGCCCGGCCCGCCATAGTGAACTTCGTCGTCCCGCCCATGCGGCAGTGGAAGCGTCGCCGGATCGCGCTCCCCGACGCTGGCCAGCGCGATGGAGAGGTCGTGTAGCCGATAGGCGACGAGGTGGACCACCTCGCCCTCGCGCTGGATACAGCCATCCACCGCCAGCATTCCGGCCGACAGGATCACCCGCCGCTGTTTCTCGAACAGCGGCGGCCAGATCACCAGATTGGCGATGCCGGTTTCGTCCTCGATGGCGATGAACATCACGCCCTTGGCGCTGCCGGGCTTCTGCCGGACCAGCACCAGGCCGGCGACCTTCACCGATCGCCCGTCCCGAGAGGCGGCGGCGTCGGCGCAGGTCATGACCTTCCGTCGCGCCAAGTCGCGCCGCAGGAACGTGACGGGATGTTGGCGAAGCGTCAGGCCGACATGGTCGTAATCCTCCGCCACCTCCCGGCCGGCGGTCATCGCCTTCAGCGCGATGGCCGGCTCGTTGACCTCCGGCATGGCCGCTTGCTCGCGCGCCGAGGCGGCGGCGAAGAGGGGAAGCGGGGCGTCGCGGAGCGCCTTGATCGCCCAGAGCGCCTCGCGCCGGGAAAGCCCGAACGCGGGCCGGAAGGCGTCCGCCTCGGCCAGCTGGACGAGGCTCGCGATCGGCGCCCGGGAGCGGCGCCAAAGGTCGTCGATGCCGGTGAAGGGCATGTCGGCGCGGCCGGCGAGGATTTGCGCCGCGTCGGCGTTGGCGAGACCGCGGACCATGCGCATCCCGAGCCGGACGACGAACCGATCGCCGTCGGTCCGCTCCAGGGTGCAGTCCCAGCGCGAACTGTTGACACAGACCGGCCGGACGTCGACGCCGTGGTCGCGGGCGTCGCCGACGATCTGGGCGGGTGCGTAGAAGCCCATCGGCTGGGCGTTGAGCAGCGCCGCGCAGAATACGTCGGGGTGCCAGCACTTCATCCACGACGAGGCGTAGGCGATCAGCGCAAAGGAGGCTGCGTGGCTTTCCGGAAAGCCGTAGCTGCCGAAGCCCTCCAACTGGCTGAAGGTCCGCTCGGCGAACTGCTGGGTGTAGCCGCGCTCGACCATGCCGGAGACGAGCTTGTCCTTGAAGTGGCTGACGCCGCCAGTGAATTTGAACGTCGCCATGGCGCGGCGGAGCTGGTCAGCCTCGCTGGCGGTGAACCCGGCGCATTCGATCGCCACGCGCATCGCCTGTTCCTGGAACAGCGGCACGCCGAGCGTCTTGCCGAGCACTCTCTCCAGCTCGGGTGTTGGATAGTCGACCGGCTCCTTGCCCTCGCGCCGGCGCAGATAGGGATGGACCATGTCGCCCTGGATCGGCCCGGGGCGGACGATCGCCACCTCGATGACGAGGTCGTAGAAGGTCCGCGGCTTGATCCGAGGCAGCATCGCCATCTGCGCCCGGCTCTCGATCTGGAAGACGCCCAGCGTGTCGGCCTTGCGGATCATCGCATAGGTGCGTGGGTCCTCGGCGGGAATCGTGGCGAGATCGAGTTCGATCCCCTTGTGCCTGGCCAAGAGATCGAAGCCGCGCTTCATGCAGCTCAGCATCCCGAGCGCCAGGATATCGACCTTCATGAATTTCAGCGCGTCGATGTCGTCCTTGTCCCACTCGAGGATCTGGCGGTCCTTCATCGCCGCCGGCTCAAGCGGCACCAGCTCGTCCAGCCGGTCGTTGGTCAAGACGAAGCCGCCAGGATGCTGCGACAGGTGGCGCGGTGTGCCGATCAGCTGGCGCGCAAGGTCCAGCGCCAGGCGCAGGCGGCGGTCGCCAAGGTTGAGGTTCAACTCCTCGGCATGCTTCGGCTCGACCCCTTCGGTGCTCCAGCCCCAGACCTGCGACGACAGCATCTTGATCAGGTCCTCGGAGAGGCCGAGCACCTTCCCGACGTCCCGCAGCGCACCGCGGGCGCGGTAGCGGATGACCGTCGAACAGAGGGCGGCATGATCCCGGCCATAGGTGTCGAACACCCACTGCATGACGATCTCGCGCCGCTCATGCTCGAAATCGACGTCGATGTCCGGCGGCTCCTTCCGCTCCTGGCTGACGAAGCGCTCGAACAGCAGGTCGTTGCGCTCGGGATCGATCGAGGTGATGCCCAGCACGTAGCAGACCGCGGAATTGGCGGCCGAACCGCGGCCCTGGCAGAGGATGTCGCGCGAGCGCGCGAACTGCACGATCGAATTGACTGTCAGGAAGTAAGGCGCATAGCCGAGCTGCGCGATCAGCGTCAGCTCGTGGCGCAGAATCCGGCGGATCTTGTCGGGCAGGCCCTCCGGGTAGCGGTGCTCGGCGCCTTCCCAGGTCAGCTGCTCCAACGCCTGTTGCGACGTCAGGCCCGGGATCGTCGCCTCTTCCGGATATTGGTAGGCCAGCTCGTCGAGGCTGAAGCGGCAGCGGTCGGCGATCTCCAGCGTCCGGGCGAGTGCTTGCGGATAGCGGGCGAACAGCCGGTGCATCTCCGCCGCGGGCTTGAGATGTCGGTCGCCGGATCGTTCGCGCCGAAAGCCGATGTCGTCGATGGTACAGCCTTCGCGGACGCAGGTGACGACGTCCTGTAGAACGCGCCGGGAGGGATGGTGGAACAGCACGTCGTTGGTGACGACGGTGCGGACCCGCGCCTGGGCGGCGAGGTTCGAAAGCTCATGCAGGCGAAGCTGGTCGCGCGGCCGGCGGCGGATCGTCATCGCCATATGCGCCCGGTCGCCGAAGACCTCCGCCATGCGCCGGAGCTGCGCGGCGCAAGCCGCGTCTGCCATGTCCGGGACGAGCACGCCGATCAGGCCTTCCGCGTAAAAGACGACGTCCTCCCAGCCGAGGATGCAGGTGGCCTTGCCGCCGCGCCGCTTGCCGAGCGACAGCAGCCGGCAGAGCCGGGCATAGGCGGGCCGGTCGGTCGGGTAGACCAGGACCGAGGCGCCGTCGGTGAGATCGAGCCTGCAGCCGACGACCAGCCGGACGCCGGTCGCCTTGGCGGCTTCATGGGCTCGGACGATACCGGCCAGGCTGTTGCGGTCGGTGATCGCCAGCGCCGCGATCGCGCCGGCGGCGGCCTGGCTGAACAGCTCCTCGCAGGAGCTGGCGCCGCGCAGGAAGGAGAAGTGCGAGGCGCACTGGAGCTCGGCGTATCTCATCCGAAGACGCCATGCAGGAACCAGCGATGCAGACCGGTAGCCGGATCCTCGCCGTTGCCCGTCCGGAACAGCCAGAAGCGCTCGCCGGCCGCATCCTCGACCTGGACCTCGGCGCGTAACGCCGACAGCCCGGCGCCGCGCCGGCCCCACGCCCCATAAATCCGTTCGGGCCCATCCGCCCGCTTCACCCGGCGCCGCATCCCACGCCAGGTGAAATGCACGGGCGGGTGATCGGGGAGCAACGCCATGGTCTCGATCGCTTCGGGAGGCGACAATAGCCGGGTCGGTCGCGGCCAGTGCGGCGGCCAGCGGTCTCCGGTGGGTCCGGCCAGCGGCGCAACTTTGCGGATCGACCGTTCGGGCACGTCGCTTTCGACGGCTGCGAAGCGGTAGAGCCGGTCGGCCCCGACACGATTGGCGAGCGTGTCGATCAGCCCGGCCACGTCCGGCAGGACCACCTCGCTCAGGCTCGTCGCCGCCGGCCGGTAGTCGAGCGGCTCGGCGATCGGCGCCGACAAGGTCATCAGCTCGATGCCGAACCCAGGCTCGATGGTCTCGATCCGGTCGCCGAGCAGCCGGGTCAGCCGCTTGATGTCGCGCAGCGGCCTGGCGGTGCCGATGCGGACCGCCTCGATGCGGTTGTCGACACGGTGGCAAAGGAGATCCAGGCGCCGGGCACCGAGGCTGCGGTTCTCCAACGCGGTGCAGAGGTCGACGACGAGCAGGCCGACGTAACGAGCGATGGTCTCCGCAGCGCCGATCGGTTCGGCAAAATTGCGCCGGACCTGAATCAGTTCGGGTGCTGCGATCGGCGTGATCGGCTCGAAGCACCGGCCGAACGCCTGATCGAGCCGTCGACCAACCTCGGGTCCGAACCGCAGCGCCAGCGGCGCGCGCGGCTGCGCCTCCAGTTCGCCGATGCGCTCGAACCCCATCCGCTTGAGGCCGGCGACCAGATGCGGCGGGAGGCGCAAGGCCGCGATCGGCAGATCGGCGATCGCCGCCCCGGTTGCGCCGTCGGCGACGACGAGCGTCGGGGAGGCGCGATAGCGGGCGAGCGCGTGGGCGGCGCCGTGAGATCCGGCCATGGCGGCCTGTGCCCGAACGCCGACGGTCATCAGACGCTCGGTGAGGTCGACGAGCATCGCCGCTTCGCCGCCCTTCAGATGCGCAGCACCACTGGCATCGATGACGAGGCCGTCGGGTGGATCCGCGGCGACCGCTGGCGAATAGTGCTTCAACGCCCATACCGCCAGACGGTCGAGGGCGGCGTCATCGGCAGCCGGCTGGGCGTCGTGGGTTTGCAGGCCGGGAACGAGGGCATGGGCCTGGGTGGCAGCCATGCCGGGACGCAGGCCGAGGCGCTGAGCAGCGGCGTCGGCAGCCCAGACGATGCGACGGCGTCCGTCGCGCCCGATCAGAACCAGCGGCACCTCAGGCGGAAGCGCGGTGGCGCCCATTGCCCGACGCAGCCGATCGGTCGGCCAGGTCGGCAGGAACAGCGAGACGACCCTCTTCATCGCACGCTTCCACTACGAACTCCGCGCATTCTCCGGCGCGGCATCGGATCAGTTCGACGAACCAGCGGGCCCGGCCGACTCCAGGCACAGGCAGCGGCGTCGAGGGCAGAGCGGAGATGCGCCAGCGCGTCACGGCGGCCGTCGGCTGGCCGAAATCGGCCGCCTCCGTCGCCCGCCGCCAGCGCCGTACCGCGACCCCAATGGTGCCGGAGTTTTCGGCGGCGAGTTGAAGCCGCCGCGAGGCGGTCACCGACAAGCGCGCCACCTCGGCAACCACCCCGCCGAGCCCCCCATGGCGCAGCCCCTCCTCGAAACAGGCCAAGACCGTCTTCTCGTCGCCGGCTTCGACATAGATTACCCGATCCGGATCGAGCCCAGCCTGGTCGAGCGCCGGGGCGAAGAGATCGGGTCGCGTCACGCACCAAAGCACCAGGCCCGGGCTCCGCGCGACGATGCCGGCCGCGAACAGCGCCGCGGCCGCGCCATCGACCGCGCCTGCGCCGCCGCCGGCGACTTCGTGAAGAGCCCCGAGCGCCAGCCCACCCTCGGGCAGCGCCGAGTCGAGCACGTGGATGCCGAACGGCAACACCCCGCGTGACGTTCGCCCGCCCGACTCGATCGCCCGGATGCGGAGGCGCAACGTCTCGATCACGGCCTGAGGCCGGGATTGCATCATGGACCTCCTCGGCCCGCAGCAATAATGTTCCTTATATGTTCTCAGTGAAGGTGGCCGGAGTCAACGCGACTCTTTTTCGTTGGGCGGGAACGGTCCAGGGCGGCGATCAGCTGGCGGCCATCTTAGCTGGTGCACCCTCATCCTTGCGCTCGCCCGTGGCCACGATGCAAAGCTGCTCGGCCGGCAGCGGCTTCTGCATTGCAACCGCCTCTTCGACCGTTCCGGTCAGCCAGGCGTCGCAGCTTTCGGGTGTCGTCAGCATTACCGGCATGGCCTTGGCGTGGATCGGACGGACGACGTCATTGGCGTCGCAGGTCAGGAAGGCGAACAGGCGGTGCTCGCCCCACTCCTTCTTTCGCTCCCCCGTCCAGGGCCGCCAGATTCCCGCAAAGGCATAGAGCGGGCGGTCTTCGTTCAGGGCGAACCAGTGCGGCACCTTGGGCTGGCTGTCGGTGTATTCGCAAAAAGCCGTCGCCGGCACGAGGCAGCGCCATTCGGGTTTGAGCCAGCCGCGCCAGTAGGAGCTCTTCAGGTTGCGGATGTTGGTGACCGGCCGATTGCCGAGATTGGGCGGCGGCGGCAAGCCCCAGCGGATCATCGAAAGCTCACGCTTGCCGTCCTTCCTGGTGTGGACGACCGGGGCGAGCTGGTCGGGGAATATTCCCGGTAGCGACGGCATGTTGCCCGTCGTGTCGGTCATGGCCTTGGTGAAGGCGCGGATTGCGTCCTGACCCTTGGTCAACGAATAGAGGTTGCACATCGGCCGGTCTGATCTCCTGAAAGTCAGCTTACGGATTGACGGCTTTCCTGAAAACCGAACGGAGGGGATGGCCGCATCTGGAGTGGCTTTGGAGCAGCTATATTCGGCGCTTCGCGTAGACAATGCCGAAGTCACCAAGCAAGAATGTTTTATGCCAAATTTACCGATTGCCGGCTTGCGGGGGATTCCGGCGAGCGCATTGCCTGGCTCTCTACCAAATGTGGAGAAGGCAATGGGATGAGCAGTCGACATCGGGAGGATCTGTCGCCGAAGGAAGCTGCGGTTGCGGCGCAACGGGAGAGGACGGGCGGGCGGCAGCGCGGATGATCGCCCTCGCCGAAGCGTTGCAGGTGCGGCTGACCCGGCGGCGGGACGCCTGCTGCCGGCGGTCCGCGCGTTTAGGCAGTCCGATGGGCACAAGGTTGGCTTGAGTTCAGCCACTCTCTCAGCTTCGACCACCTCCGCCCTGTCTGCTTCCCCTTCACCGCGATCGCCATAGCTTTCTTCTGGCCTACGATGACGACGAGCCGCTTGCCGCGGGTGACCGCGGTGTAGAGCAGGTTCCGCTGCAGCATGGGGTAATGCTGCGTCGTCAGCGGAATGACCACGGCCGGATACTCGGAGCCCTGCGACTTGTGAATGGTCGTCGCGTACGCCAGAACCACCTCGTCGAGCTCGCCGAAGCCGTACGTCACCGGCCGCCCGTCGAACTCGATCACCATCTCCGACGTCTCGGGATCGATGCTCCGGACGACCCCGAGGTCGCCGTTGTAGACCTCCTTGTCGTAGTCGTTCTCGACCTGCATCACCTTGTCGCCAACGCCGTAGGTCGAGCCGAAGCGCTCGACGCGCAGTTCGCCCGGCGGATTCAGTGCCTGTTGCAGATCGAGATTGAGCGACCTGGCACCGAGGCCACCGCGGTTCATCGGGCATAGCACCTGGATGTCGCGGATGGGATCGAGTCCGTAGCGCGCCGGAATGCGCTCGCGGACGATCTGCAGCATCTTGGCGGCGCCGTCCTCGGCGTCAGCGCATTCGACGAAATGGAAGTCGCTGGCCGGGTCCTGCGCCCACTCCGGCATCAGGCCCTGGTTGATGCGATGGGCGTTGACGATGATCCGGCTCGCGGCCGCCTGGCGGAACACCTCCGTCAGCCGCACCACCGGCACGGCACCAGAGGCGATGATGTCGGCGAGCACTTGGCCGGGGCCCACGGACGGCAGCTGGTCGACGTCGCCGACCAGGATCAACGACGCATGGTCAGGCACCGCTTTCAGCAGAGCGTGCATCAGCGGGACATCGATCATCGAGGTCTCGTCGACGACGAGCAGGTCGCATTCCAGCGCGTGATCCTCCTTGCGCCGAAAGCCGCCGTGCACGGGGTCGGCTTCCAGGAGCCGATGGATCGTCTTCGCCTCGCAGCCTGTGCTGTCCGACAGCCGCTTCGCCGCCCGGCCGGTCGGCGCGGCCAGCGCGACGTCGACGGCCTTGGCCATCAGGATTTTCAGGATCGAGTTGACCAGCGTCGTCTTGCCGACGCCGGGACCGCCGGTGATGACGAGGACTTTCGACCGTAGTGCCAGCCGCACCGCCTCGCGCTGGCTCTCGGCGAGGGCGATGGTCGCTTTGCTCTCGACCCACGGAATGGCTTTGTCGGCATCGATCGTCGGCCACGGCAGAGAACCGGACGCGAGCGTTCCCAGGCGACCGGCTATGGCTCGCTCGGCTCGATGCAGCCCGGCGAGAAAGATGCAGGGCCTCTCGTCGACGGTATCGGCGACGACCTCACCCTCATTAAGCTCCAGATCGAGCGCGCCCTCGATGATCGTGGCTGGCACCTCGAGCAGCGTAGCGGCCATCGTCAGCAACTGCTCAGTCGGCAGCCCGCAGTGCCCATCATCCATCGCCTCGGTCAGGGCGTAGCTGACACCGGCACGGGCGCGGATCATCGCCGTCTTCTCGATGCCGAGCTTCTCGGCGATGAGATCCGCGCTCTTGAACCCGATGCCGCGGATGTCACGAGCGAGCCGGTACGGGTTCTCGGAAATGACGCGAATCGCGTCGGCACCGTAGGTCTTGAAAATGCGCACCGCTCGGGCGGTGCTGACACCGTTCGCGTGCAAAAAGATCATGATCTCGCGGATCGCCTTCTGATCCGCCCAGGCGGCGACGATGCTCTTGGCGCGCTTCGGGCCGATGCCGTCGACCTCCTGCAGGCGCTCGGGCTCCTGCTCGATGACATCGAACACCGCCTCGCCGAACGCCCGGGCCAGTTTCTTGGCGTAGATCGGGCCGATGCCCTTGATCATGCCGGAGGCGAGGTACTTCTCGATGCCCTCGGCCGTAGTCGGCGGCGCCGAACGGAGGAAATCGGCGCGGAACTGTACACCGTGCGTGCGGTCGTTGACCCACCGCCCGCTCGCCTGCACGAACTCGCCGGCGCCGATGGTCGCAGCGTGGCCGATGACGGTGATCAGATCGCGATGGCCGCGCGCCTTGACGCGCAGCACGCTGAAGCCGCTGTCCTCGTTGTGGAAGGTGACACGCTCGACGAGGCCTGCGAGGTTCTCGCGTTCGGTTGCTCCGGGTGATCCACCAGCGCGAGAATGTTCCACTACTGCTGATCAGACCGGGGAGTTCGGCGGCATGACGACAGGCTCCCTGTTGCAGCGATGCCGTATCATGACCAGGGCGGTGCAGGTAAGCATTCGGGTCGGCTACCATTTCTCGAAACGATTGGACCGTTGACGATGCGCCGCCTGATTTTCCTCCTCGTCGTGCTGTTTGTCATCTCTGCCCATGAAGCCGTGGCGGAAATCGCTGGCAGGGGCTCGGTGATCGATGGCGATACCATCGAAATCCGCGGCGAGCGGATCCGCTTATACGGCATCGATACGCCGGAGAGTTCGCAGCTCTGCGACCTGGATGGTCAGCGGTACCGCTGCGGCCAGCAGGCCGCACTCGCGTTGGCCGACAAGCTCGGCGAGAAAACGGTTCGCTGTGCGGCGAAGGACGTCGACCGGTATGGTCGCACAGTTGCGGTCTGCTTCGTCGGCGGCGAGGACATCAACCGCTGGATGACCTTCCAGGGCTGGGCGCTTGCCTACCGCAAGTATTCCCTCGACTACGTCGACGCCGAGGATGAGGCCCGGGTGGCCGGTCGCGGCATCTGGCGTGGCGCCTTTGAGCCGCCTTGGGAATGGCGGAAAGAGCACCCCCGCGGCGGAGCAACACGACCATGACCGGGTCAGCCAGCACCGGGTGCCCGGCTGCCGTTCAGCCGGGCTCGCGTCTCACTTACGGAAAGAAGCTCTCCGGGTAGCTCGACTGGTATCCAGGGTTGTCCATGTCGAGCTGAACATACTCGGCCATGCTGAGCATCTCCGGAGCCGCAGCCTTGGACGCGGGACGGCGGAAGCGAGCTACGAGGCGGACGAAGAACATTCTCATGCGTCCCAAGATAGCGAGCATCGGTTAAAGTAACGTTTGCAGCGAGCGAGGGCGCGCGGTCGGCCGGTTGAAGCGCGGCCGGCGCATGATCGTTTAATCCCCAATGTTCACGATTTGTTCCATCCGAGCTACCGTGGGGAATGCCCAGCGCGGGCTCTCCCCCGCCACGGATCCGAGACGACCTTGTGCGTATCATCGCTGACGCAATCCGACTGCAACTTTGGTACCTCTCGCCGGCGCAGGCCGAAGCTGTTGGCGACACGATACTACGGTCAATGAAGGCGGCGGGGCTGACGATCCGGCTACGCCGCTGAGCTCGCGCAAGCGACGAAAGCCAGCATGAACGGCGGCTAAATCCCGAGGCTGTGTGGAAACGTGCGTTGCGCTATGATTCCCTGGGGGTTAGCCGGGGATGCGCATGAGCCGCTTCGTTGAAGGTGAGGACCGGCGGCAGCAGTGGCTGCTTCCGAGTTGCATTGAGGATTACGTTTGCGAGGAAAATCCTGTCCGGGTGATTGAGGCTTATGTCGACGAACTCGACCTGGCAGCTTTGCGCTTTCACCGCGCGAGCCCGGCGGCGACGGGCCGTCCCGCATATCATCCGGCGACGCTGCTCAAAATCTATCTCTACGGTTACCTCAACCGGATTCAGTCGAGCCGCCGGCTGGAGCGCGAGGCGAGGCGCAACCTCGAGCTGATGTGGTTGACCGGCCGGCTGGCGCCAGACTTCAAGACGATCGCCGACTTCCGGAAGGACAATGGCCCGGCGATCCGCGCGGCCTGCGCCCGGTTCATCGGTCTCTGCCGTGATCTGGGGCTCTTCGCCCGCGCCGTGGCCGCCATCGACGGCGCCAAGTTCAAGGCGGTCAACGCCCGCGACCGAAACTTCACCAAGGGCAAACTCAAGCGCCGCATCGGCCAGGTCGAACAGAGCATCGAGCGCTACCTTCAATCGCTGGACGCCGCTGACCTGCAGGACGGCGACGTCGCCGAGGCCAAGGCGGAGCGCCTGAAGGAAAAGGTTGCCGCCATGTAGGCGAAGCTCGAGCAGCTGAAGGAAACGGAAGCGAAGGTTCTCGCGACGCCGGACCAGCAGATATCGCTGACCGATCCGGACGCGCGGGCGATGGCGACCAGCATGCGCGGTTCAGGCGTCGTCGGCTACAATGTGCAGATCGCGGTGGACACCGAGCATCACCTCGTCGTCGCTCACGAGGTCACCAATACCGTCGTCGACAGAACGCTGCTGTCGCCCATGGCGGGCCAGGCCAAGGCGGCGATGGGCGCCGAGGCGATCGATGTCCTCGCCGATCGGGGGTATTTCAGCGGCGAGGAAATCCTGGCCTGCGAGGCCATCGACGTCAGCCCTTACGTGCCCAAACCCTGCACCTCGGGAGCCAAGGCAGCCGGCCGCTTCGGCAAGGATGACTTCGTATACGATACTGCCGAGAACACCTATCGCTGCCCGGCGGGCGAGACGCTCACCTATCGCTGCACGACTGTCGCGGAGGGCCGCACGCTCCACGCATATTGGACGACAACGTGCGGTGACTGCGCTCTGAAAACCAAGTGCACGCCGGCCAAGGAACGCGTGGTGAGACGCTGGGAACATGAAGAAGTCATCGATGCCATGCTCGATCGTCTGGATCGCGCCCCCGACGCCATGACCATCCGCAGACGGACCGTCGAGCACCCCTTCGGCACGCTCAAGGCGTGGATGGGCCATACGCCCTTCCTAACCAAGGGTCTCGAAAAGGTGAGAACGGAGATGAGCCTCGGTGTTCTCGCCTACAACCTGAAGCGCATGATCGCCATCATCGGCGTAAAGCCGCTCATCGCTGCCATCGGGGCGTGAAGCCCTCGTCTCGATTCCCCCAACAAGCCACTGACCGACGGAGTAACAGGTCGACGCTCGGCGCCACGGTCGGACGCACGGGCGTTTTCACACAGCCACTCCCAGCAGCGTCGTTTCATGCTTTCTTGCGAAGTTTCACGCTATAGTCCTTAAAGCGACTGCAGAAGATCGACCCATGCGCGGGCACGAGGGCCGTGCGGACGTGTAGGCCCCCCCTATCCGGCTAGATAGTGCGTGAGAATACTATGGACAATGCCATCAAGATTATAGACAACACGAGAAGAGCATTCCTATCTGGCGAAATATACAAGGAAGTACATGGGATCTCTATGGCCCATTTTGCGTCCCCATTCTTCACATACGATAAATTGTTCCAGGAAATCCGAGAAATCAACGCAACACTGCAAATTCGCCTGCTGATTTGTCTCAACTCTGCCACGAGCCCAGTTGCTCTCGCTGCTGTATTGCAAGATAATCGTATCCAGATTCGATATTTTACGGATCAAAAATTCCATGCGAAGCTGTATATTTTTGGAGATAAAAGCGCGATAGTGGGCTCTTCAAATATAACTGACGGCGGCCTCCAGGCAAATCGGGAGGTAAATGTTCTGATCTCTTCAGTTTATGAAGACGCATTCAACCGTGTTGTGGAGATATTCGAGATTTATTGGAGGCAAGCGGCACCCTTTGATTCCAGTAAGCTCTCCATCTTCACCGGAATCTTGGGTAGGGGGCTCATGACAGATTCGGAGTTGCGCCTATCGGCGGAGATCGAGAAGCAGCTTGGTGCCGTTCACGCGCAGGGTATTCGAGCGAGCGGCGCCAAGAGCAAGGCAGCAATGGACTGGAGTGACTATGAAAAAACGTTTCAAACATTCGAACACGGGTTCAATGAAGTCAGCAGTTTCTATGAAAGGGCGATTGGAAATAGATTAGCAGACGGTGATGCGATACCACTGGACATCGAAGTACAGGCCTTTATGAGTTACGTGCGGGAAAATCATTTGACTGAGGATGCCATGCCCCCCGCCAAGCGGCAGGCGGACGAGATCGAAGCGCGCGTATCATCCCTTGTTGATGAGTGGAAACAGCCAACACAGTTTGAAAAACACCTTTCACTTGCCCAGTCGCAATACACAAATATTCGAAATGGCCTTTTGACGGACCTAATTGATGAGATAACAGTTGACGAATTTTTTTCAGTACTGTTGAACGTTAATTCAGTTCATGCGAGGGTGCGCTACTTTCGCGGCGGAGAGCCGGCTTTTCGGAGGGCTTTCCTTATTAACTCCAAAGAGCGGGTTCGGGCCATGCTCCGGCATCTCACCGACGTGCGACTTGGTAGATTTCAGAGAATGCACGACTGCATATTCGACCCCGCGTACAAGCTAGACAACCTCAGTCGGTCCGGGGTGCAGGAGCTGTACGCGTGGCTCAGTAACGATGGCACGCCGATCTGCAACTCCCGCACCGAGCGAGTCTTGCGGTGGCTTGGATACGACGTTGTGGTACATGGACTAAGCAGCGATTCGTAGGTTTGCACACGTTTTGGATTGGCGTTCGTTGTTGAGGTCAGTGACGGCAGTCACGCCAAGCATGTTCGATGTCGTTCAACTCGGGGGCGTACCTCGGCAGCCATTCGACGCACAGCCATGGCCGCGCGGCGAGGGCGGCACGCGACGCCTTGCTGGTATGAATGGGACCGTTGTCGATGACGAGCACGACCGGCTTCGTCGGTCGGCCGGGGCGCGGGCCATGGAGCTCGTCGAGCCGCGTCAGCAGAGCGATGAAATCGCTGCTTCGCTTGCTCCGGCTGGTCTCGACGACCAGCGTGCCGGCCGCGAAGTCGAGCGCGCCGATCATCGCCACCTTGCGCGCCTGGCCGGGCGCTGCGACGCGCAGGTCGGCGCCGCGCCCAGCCCACACATGCGCGAGATAAGGATGGGTGAGCGCCTCGGACTCGTCTTCGAACAGCAGCACGATGTCGCCGGCCTGGGCCTGCTGCTTCAGCAGACGAAGCCGCAGGCCGGAGCGATCGACGGCCTGGGCGTCCTGCCGCCCCTTCAGCGTGTGCCGGGGTCGCCGAAAGCCCCCTTTTTGCGCATCACCACGCTCAGCCGCGACTTGGAAATCCGCTCGCCGGTGCGCCGCTCGATCTCGTTCTGCAACCGCGGCAGCGTCCAGTTCCGCCGATCGGCAACCTCGTCCGTCAGCACTGCCGAGACCACCGCCAGCGCCGCCCGCGCCTTCACCGGCTCCGGCCCCGGTGCCTTGCGGGCGCGCAGGCCCGCCACCCCTCGCGACCGAACGTCCAGCGCCAATGGCGCACGCTGTTCGGCTCGACCGAAAACGCTTCGGCAATCCGAGCGCTCGACCAACCCTGCAGCGACAACAAAATCGACCGCGCCCGATCCGCTTCCGCCCGATCCGGCGAACCGGCCAGCGCACGCAACTCCTCGCACTGCTCCGCCGTCGCCACTACCCGAGGACGACCCGCCATGACAACACCAAAATCCAGTGATCCCTCCACCAGAGCCTGCCATATGTGGATCGCCCAAGGGAATCCTGCTTAGTTTGGGCTATCAGGGCATCGCGCCGGCGGAAATCGCGTGCCCTCTTGGGTGCATCCCGCGCAGCGGTGCGCACCCATTCATGGCCCGGCCGCTATTGCGGCCCATTGGGCCCGTACTTGATCAGGAAGGCGTCAGTGTTGGTGGTATTGGCGTTGCCCGACAGCGACCCATTGGTCCCGCCCGCCACGTAGACGTCGCCGTCAGCGTCGACGGCGACGCCTTGAGGATAGTCAGAACGATCGGAGCCCGCCTGGTCCCTCCAGACGTTGCGGCCGTCACGATCGTACTTGATGATGAAGGCATCAAAGTCGCCGAAGTCGCCCTTTTTGGGGCCGCCGAGCAAGCCGGTCGTTGTGCCAACTACGTGGACGTTGCCAGCGGCGTCGGTAGCAACGCCGCTGGCCCAATCTCGCTCAGGTGAGCCCGGCTGGCGCGTCCACAGGGTGCGGCCATCGCGGTCGTACTTGATCACGAAGGCGTCGGAGTAGCCCCCTTTGAAGGTGCCGCCCAGCGCACCCCAGGTTTCGCCCACCACGTAGATATTGCCGTCGGGATCGGTGGCGACACCGTTGGCACGATCCATTGCGGTCGTGCCCGGTTGGCGCGTCCATAGGGTGCGGCCGTCGCGGTCGTACTTGATCACGAAGGCGTCGGAGTAGCCCCCTTTGAAGGTGCCGCCGAGCGCGCTGTAGGTGTAGCCCGCCACGGTGACGTTGCCGTTAGTGTCGGTGGCGACGGCGGTGGCAATGTCGAGGGCGGTCGTGCCCGGCCGGCGTTTCCATAGGGTGTGGCCGTCGCGGTCGTACTTGATCACGAAGGCGTCCGAGTGACCCTTGTTCGTGCCGCCGAGCGCACCATCAGTTTCGCCCACCACGAATATGTTGCCGTCCGAGTCGGTGGCCACGCCATTGGCAATGTCGAGGGCGGTTGTGCCCGGCTGGCGCGTCCACAGAGTGCGGCCGTCGCGGTCGTACTTGATCACGAAGGCGTCGGAGTAGCCCCCTTTGAAGGTGCCGCCGAGCGCGCCCGAGGTAAAGCCCACCACGGTGACGCCGCCGTCCACGTCGGTGGCGACGGCGTAGGCGCAATCCTGCGCTGACGTGCCCGGCTGGCGCCGCCACAGCTCAGTCCCGTCGTGCTCAAAAGTGATTACGAAGGAGTCTCCCCGGCCCTTATACGCGCCGCCGAGCGCACCCGAGGTGCAGCCCACCACATGCACCCGGCCGTTCGCGCCGATTGCGACCCCGGTAGCAGAATCCAAATCACCAGCGCGCGTCCCACCGAATTGTTTGATCCACTCCGGCTCGCTCGCCGCGGCCGTGGTTGCCGTTGTCGCCAGCAGGGTGGCGGCGAGGATTATACGCAGTCTGTTGTTCATCTCTCCTGCTCCTCTCCCCTGGGGTCCGATCGCCCCGTTGCCGGCACGGTGAGTCGGCATCGCGTGCGCGCGGCTCGCGCCGAGACCGGGAGGAAGGACCGTCCGGCATGTGATGGTTGCGTGGGCATCCCCGCGCGGCGAGTCACCCCTGTCTCATCCCCAATTTACCATGGCTGGTGATCATGGATCCGTCGAGACAATGTTCCGTGTCACGGTCCGTGGTCTTGCGGAGCCGGTACCGACGGGCAACCGCGAGCGGCCTCGCCCGTGCCCTTCCAGAGACGCCCGCGGGATCTCGCCAAGGCAACGTCGAGCGACGGGGCGGGTGGGGCAGGCAATGATGGTCTCTTTGCGCGCATTTCGGCCTGCGACTCTCTCTCTCAGATTGAGAAGAGCGGCGGGTTGTGCTAATAATTAGCCGACTCGTCGGGGGCATTTCCAGTCGCCGGCGCGGTGTGGGGGATCAGATGAGCACGATGATTGGAACGGCGGGTGACGACTTGCTCGCCGCCGCGGGGTCGGGCGCGGGCGATGTCGTTCGCGGCTTTGCCGGCGACGACACCCTTTACGGTTCGGTTGGCGACGACAGCCTGTTTGGAGGCGGTGACGAAGACTCCATCGGGGGCGGCACTGGCAACGACTTGCTCCGCGGCGGGGACAACAGCGATACGCTGGAGGGAGACGCTGGCGACGACCGGCTGTTTGGTGATTCCGGCGACGACACGATGGAGGGGGGCGACGGCCGGGACAGTGCGGTCGGCGGCAGCGGTGACGACTGGATGTCGGGCGGCGCCCAGTCGGACACGCTGTTCGGCGGTTCCGGCGACGACCGGTTGGACGGTGGGCGGGGTGACGACCACCTGAACGGCGGTTCCGGCAACGATAATATCATGGACGACAGCGGTAACGACCTCCTCCAGGGTGGGAGCGGTGACGACTCTCTGTCGTCCGGGCGGGACCGTGACACGCTCGACGGCGGAACCGGCAACGATGGGCTTTCCGGCGGGTCGGACAACGATGTGTTGCGGGGCGGCGACGGCCGCGACACCCTGTCAGGTGACAGTGGTGACGACCGGCTGCTGGGCCAGGACGGCGGCGACTCGATGCAAGGCGGCAGCGGCGACGACTTTCTTTCCGGCGGCGCTGACGATGGCCACTGGCTCACGGACTACTACAGCGGGCCGGCCCTGGCCGGCGGCGACGTTCTGAGCACCGGTTCGGGCAACGACCGGATTGCGTATCGGCAGGGCGACGGCCACGACGTCGTCCTCGACTTCACGCAAGGCAGCGATCGCCTGCTGATCGAACACGGGCTGTCCCTGACCCAGTCCGTGGGGGAACTGAACGTGTCCTTTGGCGACTACTACTCGCAGACCTATACCGGCGTCCGCTTCGACGACGGCAACGGCGGCATCGTTTTCCTCGCCGACGTGCAGGCGCCGTTGCACAACGTGGGCGAGGTGACTGTCGGCGGCGTTGACTACGACGTCTGGATGTAGCGTCGGACGAACCCGCGGGTGCGAGCGGCGAGATCCGCCCGTGCCCGCTTTCGTCGCCGGTCGTCCTCGCCGGTGCCGTCCCAGGTGACGGCGACGAGCACGCCGGCGAAGAGAAGCCAGATCAGCCAATTCGGACAATCGCCTATCCAACATATCATGCCCGAAATCCACGCACGAACAGGCGCGCCGCGCCCGGGCGGCGGGGATGAGCAGCGGTCTACGTCAGCTGAATTCCAGCCCTTTGGCATACGAATGCCGATGGAGCCGTAACCACAGATGATCCCGTTGGAATCGGTAAGCGGTCCCGCCCGCGGCGGGCTTTCGGGACAGACAGCACCAAAGCGCTGGCCAACTGGATCGGTCCAGCATCGATCAGAAAACGTCTAAAGCCTATTCCAGGCTATTTCGTGCGTAAAGGGATCTTGTCCACTGTTTATATTGTCGTGATGGTGCACGCGATGCACGGTTGTTTGAGGAACGTCGCGTTTATAAGCAAAACGCAGCGATTGGCGATTTGATCGAGATGCTGCCGTTGCGGGTTCGGCGGAGTTGGCGGCCGACGGCGGTTCTGAGGACCGCAACGAGTTGCATAGCAGGCGGGATGCGGTCCCAGAGGGTTCGAACGTGCTCCCGTCCACGGGGTGACCGGCGGGTGGTCTGGCCCGCGACGACGCGCTGTGACCACCGGAAGCCCATCTCGTGGAAGTAGAGGTCGGCGTGCTCCGGACTGATATGATGGAACACGCCGGCGACGGTACGGCGGACGCGGGAATTGAACCCCTCGACGGAATTGGCATGGACCGTGCCGCGCGCATATTCGCGCTTGGCATGCTGAACCGTATCGTGCGCTGCGAAGCTCTGGCCGACGGCGGCAAAGGTGCTCCACGCATCGCTCATCAGATGGGTCGCGGCCACGTCGATCTCCTTCTCGAGGACTCGTTCGGTCTCGACGGCAGAGAGGTCGACCACCACCGAGGCCCGTGCGCCACCCGCGACCGTCCCGATCTCCGCGTCACGCGGTCGTTCGACCACCGCGAGGACGCACGCCTTGGTCGTCCGCTTCTGGCCTTTCCGGCCACGGCCGACCGGCGGTGTGTCCCGCTGTTTGCGCGGACGGCCGCCAAGATAAAATTCGTCGATCTCGACCGTTCCCTCCAGCTGGGTCTCGCGCGCCATCATCAGCCGCAGGGCGTGCCCCATGCGCCAAGCCGTGGGTTGGCTCACGCCGAGGGCCTCGGCCAGGCGCACCGACGACAGCCCCTTATCGGATTGCAGGGTCAGCCACAGCGCCTTCAACCAAGTGGCGAGCGGCAGCTTGGTAGAGTGCAGCGGCGTTCGTGTCGTCACCGTGAACTGGAACCGGCAACTGCCGTTCGAGCACTGGTAGAGACCGGGTCTCGCCCGCCAATTCCCCATATCCCGCCCGGCGAGCGCGATCGAACGTCGGTATCCACACGCCGGACAGACCCGCCCGGTCGGCCAGATCATGCTTTCCATCAGGCGGCGGCAGCGCTCCTCGTCGCTGAACGCTCGCACCATGTCATCGACCGTCCTGATCCCAGCCAGCGTCGATCGAACCAAATCTGACATCGCCACCACCCGACTATCGCGAACGTCACTAGAATCAGCCAGAAAGCAGCTTTGTTCAACGATTTTGCTGCGTTTTGTTTGTAAACGCGAGGAACGTAAAGACCATTGCCCGAATCAACGAGCGTCGTCCGTAAATTTCGGTATGAGTATGATCGCTGTCGAAGCGGCCTATTCTGATTAGCGGCTCTATCCCCTTGAGTCTCAAATGTTCTTTGATAGAGCGGACACGCGAATGCGTGGCCATTCGACCAACCGCCCAGAGGGCTCGGTCCCGCCTGCGCCTCAACGCCACAGTAAGGGCAAGGAGCCCGCTGAATGGTTGACGCTCTCCCGGCGCTGCGCTGGACATAGCGGGGAGCCGTGCCGATCGCACGGGGTCCTGTCACCGGCACCGTCGGTTGCGCCGCGTCCCGCGCCATTTTCGGCTGCGCGATGAGCCGATGCGCGGCCGCGCGGTGGCCGAGACGGTCGGCTTCGGCTTCAAGCGCGTGGTCCTGGACGACGGCAAGGCCGGAGCCCAGCGGGTTGCGGACGCGGCCGGCGCGCTGCTGCAGGACGTGGGCGAGTTCGTGGCCGAGGAGCTGCTGGCCGGCCGGTGTCTGTGGCTGGAAGCGGCCGGGCGCGAAGTAGATATCGGTGCCGACGGTAAAGGCGATGGCGCAGATGCTTTCGGCCTGCGGGCCTTCGTGCACGTGCACCGCGGAAAAATCGGCGCCGAACGCCTGCTCCATCTGCCGCTGCACCGTCTCCGGCAGTGGTCGGCCCGCCTGGCCCGAGGTGCGCAGCAGCGCGGCATCGACCGCGATGGCGCCGCCCGCCGCCTGTGGCTGGGCCGGGCGATGCGCGATCACCTCCGCCAGGAGCTGGCGATCGCCGCGCTGACGATGGCGATCCAGCGGCAGCGGCCCGGTCGTGGATTGATCCACCACTCCGACAGTACGTGTGCACCGGCGAGCTGTTCCTGGGCGGCCTGACCCTCACAGCGATCGACCGTTTAGGATGGCTGGTGCCGCAAGGTGCCTCGGTGCGGCCTGACCCGCACTCCGATCGACCGCCATCCGTGTCTTTCCCCGGATCTGTCGGCCGCTCGGGAACACCTGGCGGCGAGGTTCGCCTTGCCGATGCATGTGACCCGAGAAGGGCCTGACGTTCTGTCGCGTTACTGTCCTGTCCAGGCATTCGGTGTTGGCGGAATCGCCATTACATTCTCCCTCCGGAGTTCTGCCATGCATGTCGAGCAAAGCGCCACCAACGGCTTCGTCGTCGGCGGCGTCGAGACACACAAGGATCTCCATGTCGCCGCCGTCGTCGACGAACATAGCCGGGTTCTCGGCGGCCAGTGCTTCCCAACGACCCGGCACGGCTACAAGCAGATGCTCGCCTGGATGCGTTCTTTCGGCCAGCTTCGGCGGGTCGGCGTCGAGGCAACAGGCACCTACGGCGCGGGACTTCTTCGCTACCTGCAGAACACCGGCGTCGAGGTCCTGGAGGTCACGACACCAGACAGCGGGGATCGTCGGAAGCGCGGCAAGAACGACGATCTTGATGCGCAGAATGCCGCCCTTGCCGCCTTCGCCGGCAAGCGCACCGTCACCCCCAAGACCCGTGACGGCATGATCGAGTCCCTGCGTGTCCTCAAAGCCTGCCGGAAGACGGCGGTTGCCGCCCGGCGCGTCGCGCTGCAGATGATCCACAACACGGTCGTCTGTGCGCCCGACGAGCTGCGGGACACGCTGCGCAAGCTGACCCGCATGCAACTCATCAGAACGCTGGCGGCCTGGCGCCCGGACATGACTGACTACCGCAATGTGGCAACTGCCTATCGGATCGCGCTCAAGTCTCTCGCTCGCCGATATCTCGAACTTCACGACGAGATCGCCGACCTCGATGCCATGATCGCCGCCATCGTCGACGAGCTTGCTCCCGCCCTGGTGACACGGAATTCCATCGGTCACGCGTCCGCCGCGCAGCTCCTCCTCACCGCCGGCGACAACTCCGAGCGCCTGCAGTCCGAAGCAAGCTTCGCTGCACTCTGCGGCGTGAGCCCGGTCCCAGCCTCTTCCGGCAAGACAACGCGCCATCGCCTCAACCGCCAAAGAAGGCAGGAGATCAATCAGGCGCAGATCGCCACTTGACAAACAGAAGGGCATCCGCGGCGGTCAATATGTCGCTGGCGACTACCGTGCGGTGCTGGGCGCGAACGGGATCGTGCCGTCAATGAGCCGCAAGGGAAACTGCTGGGACAATGCGCCGATGGAGAGCTGGTTCCACACCCTGAAAACCGAACTCGTCCACCACACCCGCTACACCAGTCGCCACGAGGCGCGCCGCGACCTGTTCGCCTACAGCGAAACCTACGACAACCGTCAGCGGCTCCACTCCACCCTCGGCTACCGCACCCCCGAGCAAGCCGAGCTTCAGGCCGCATAACCCGGTGTCCACTTTCCCGGGGGAAGATCAGGGCGCGCTTCCAGCAGGGCTTCGCGAACCAGCTCGACGGACGTTTCGGCGGTGATGAACCTGGCGGCGCGATCGGCGAAGCCGGCGAGCACGCACAGTTCGCTCACCTCGTGTGCGCCTGGGCGTCCCTGCGCGCCTCGGCAGCGACCGTCGGAGCCGAGGCGCGCAGTGGCGGCGCAGCATCGGCTTCGGCTTCCGCCGCGGGCGGCTCGACGGTGGGGTCGACCTGCACCGCGGTCGCGTCGTCCTCCTCGACGTCTGCCAGAATCTGCGACGGCGCTGCCGGCTCGTCGTCGGGCATGGTGGCCTCCTTCAATAGCGCCGCCACAGCAGCGGGCAGGTGTTTCACGCGGAACGATTGAGCTTCGAAACGAGCGGCGATGGCGACGGCAGGCCCGATGGCAGGCCGAGGCAGCCGGCGGACCCGGAAGATCCGAACGTCCAAGACTCCCGACGGAATGACAACCTGCCCGAGCAGCCATGGACCGACGAAGACGATGGAGCGGTTCGTGGCTGCGGTGACAAATCGTGGCATGACCGTTCTCGCCCGCATCCTTCTCGCGACGCGGACGGAAGCCGATGTCTGGCAAATTGTTGCTTGATACGCGGATGGAACCGCGCTCTCTGCTGCTCGCGGGACATTGAATTGAACCGAAGGCTCCGCGCGACAGCCTTGGCAGTGTTAGCGTGGTCTGCGTAAAGTGCCGATGGGTGCGCCACCCTTCCCTTGGGTGGGAATGACGTGAGTCGCCCTGTTGAAGCCGAGCGGAGGATGCGATGCGGCGCGAGCATCTCGTCATGTTCTGTTACTGCGACATCGCCGGACAGGTGCGCGGCAAAGGCTTTCCGGTCTCGCAGTTGGCGAAACGCCTGCGGACAGGCATCGGCTGGACACCGACCAACATCATGCTGACAGCCTTCGGACCCATTGCCGAAAGTCCGTGGGGGCCGTTCGGCGATCTTCTGCTGCTGCCCGATCCGGCGACGCAAGTCGACGTGGACTTCGGCGAGGAACATCCCCGCGAGCACTTCTTCCTTGGTGACGTGGTGCATACGGACGGTCGGCCTTGGGACTGTTGCCCGCGGACGTTTCTGAAAGACGCGCTTGCCGCCCTTGAGCAGCAAGCCGGGCTGCGTCTCGTCAGCGCGTTCGAGCAGGAATTCTATTACGAGGGTGCCGACGAACGGCTTGGCTCCGCGTACAGCCTCGATGCCATGCGCCGGCATTCCATCTTCGGCGAGGTCTTTGTCAGTGCTCTGCACAAGGCCGGCATCGAGCCCGAATCCTATCTGCCCGAGTACGGTCCCCGCCAGTACGAAGTGACCTACGCGCCCGCCGCGGGCGTGACCTCGGCCGACCGTGCTGTGATCGTTCGCGAGCTGGCCCGGGCCGCGGCGAGGGTCCTCGGGCATCGGATCAGCTTTTCGCCCGCGGTGACACCGGACATCGTCGGCAACGGCGTCCATGTTCACATGAGTCTGGTCGATCTGTCCGGGCGACCGGTGATGTACGATGCCGACGCTCCCCACGGCCTGAGCGAGACCGGCGGCCGCTTCGTCGCCGGCATCCTGCATCATGCGGCGGCAATATGTGCCGTGACCGCACCCAGCGTCATCTCCTACCTGCGGCTCCTCCCGCACCGCTGGAGCGCCGCTTGGACAAATGCCGGCTTTCGTGATCGTGAGGCCTGCGTGCGCATCTGTCCGGTCCTGGAATCGAAAGGCACACCGATCGCCCCGCAATTCAACATCGAGTTTCGCGCCGCCGATGCGACCGCGAGCCCCTATCTCGCGCTGGGCGCGCTGGTCTACGCAGGCCTCGACGGCATTCTGAATCGGATGCCCGCCCCCCCACTCACAACGGCAGACCCTCAGCTCCTCGACGAGCAGGAGAGAGCCAGGCAGTGCATTTATCGGCTACCGCAGTCGCTGGACGAAGCTCTGGACGCCTTTGCGGCCGACCAAGCGACGCGGACTTGGTTTTCCCCGGCCCTGTACGCAGCCTATCTCGCCCACAAGCGCTGCGAGCTGAACCTGATGGTCGACGTGGAGCGCGACGAGCGCTGCCGTCGCTACAGAGAGGCTTATTGAGCTACTCGGCGCCCCGCGTGCGGCGCTCGTCGAAGCTCGCCAATCACGTCATTGGTAGTCAGGGTACGGCAGTAGCCGGCGAACAAGGAGAGCGCGCTTTCGTGTCGCTCCGCCGTGAGTGTGGCGCAGGGCATTGTCACATCTTCACGAGACGCTCGAACTGGGGAAAGCTGCTCGCGTGTGTTCACGCGACGCTCGTATCGATGCTCCATTGAGCAAAGGCGGTGGCACGGAAGATAGCAGGGTTCGGCGCGAGATCAGATGGCGTTGGACGTTGAACGTTGAACGTGTTGTAGACGGCAGCGTGAGCGGACAGAAAGCGCTGGGTTGACCCCGGGTTCTTGAACCTCAGCCACGCCCGCTCTCGTCGTCGCACGGGCTGGTGTGAATTCTCGGCGCGATTGTTCGAACGGCCACCAGTTACGTGTCGTCGCTGCATGCCGAGCGCGCGAAGTGCTGCCCCATAGGATCTCGGCTTGTCCGTCACGATGGCGTCGGGACTCATTCCCTGCGTTTTCAACAGCTTGCGAAGAAGTTTAAGCGCAGCATGCTTATTGCGGCGGCGTTGGACCAGGATGTCCAGCACTTCCCCTTCGGCATCCACAGCGCGCCACAGATACATTGGTCGACCACCAATCGAGACGAACATTTCGTCGAGATGCCACCGTCCGACCGGTTTCGGGCGTCCCGCCTTGAGCCGCTTCGCGTAAGCCGTACCGAACTTCATCACCCAGCGACGGATCGTTTCGTAGCTGACGTCCAGGCCGCGTTCGGCCAACAAATCTTCGACGTCCCTGAGACTGAGCTGGAAACGAAGATAGAGCCACACCGCGTGCTGAATCACGCTCGGCGGGAATTGGTGACGGGCGTACGAGACAGGCTGCATCCCCGCAGGCTACCCGCGGCGGTGGCGCAGGCCAACGTTCCCGTGACAGTGCCGATCGATGCCCTGCTCGCCGAGGAACTCACCCTGCGCGAGAGCCGGCGCATCAAGACGGCGCTGGTGATGGCCCGGCTCACCGCGGTCAAGACGCTCGCTGGCTTCGACTTCTCCTTCCAGCCGTCGCTCGACCGTAGCCGCATCCTGACCCTCGCGAGGGCTCGAGTTCATCGACCGCAACGAGGTCGTCCACGTCCTCGGCCAGCCCGGCACCGGCAAGTCGCACTTGGCGGTGGCACTCGGCGTCGAGGCGGTGAAGGCCGGCCGCAGCGTCTACTTCTCGACGCTCGCCGACATCATCGCCTCGCTCGCCAAGGCCGAGCGCGAGGGATGCCTGCGCGAGCGCATCCGCTGGCTCGCCCGCTCCGCGCTGCTCATCGTCGACGAGATCGGCTACCTGCCGGTCATCCCCGGCGGCGGCAACCTGTTCTTCCAGTTGGTCAACGCGGAGCTCACGAGAAGGGCGCGATGATCCTCACCTCCAACCGCGGCTTCGCCGAATGGGGCGAGGTGTTCGGCGATCCGGTCGTCGCCACCGCGCTGCTCGACCGACTCCTCCACCACGCGATCGTCATCCAGATCGAGGGATCGAGCTACCGGCTCCGCCAGCACGCCGACCTCGTTCCGGAGCACTTGCGCCGCACAACGCCCATCACCACGCCGGCCGCGCCAGCACCACGCCGCCGCGGCCGGCCACCGAAAAACAGGAGCCTCGATCAACACACCGGCTGATCACCGATCCCCGCCAACCAGGGATTTTTCGCCCGGCACTTCTCGGGAAAATTCAACCGGCGTTGACACTCGGTACGGTTGATCGGTTTGGCGACCAAAAATTTACCGGAGATTCCGCGATGACCACCGCTGTGGATAAGTAGCCGCCCGCCGCCTGACTCGTGAAGGTCGCCGCGGCCGGCTACTTACCCACAGCTCCTACACCACACCAAGGGACACGACCGGCAATACCGTCACCGCCCGGTATCGCGTTGCCTACACCTTCGAAGAAGACATGCGGCCCGTTGACTATGTCATTCGATCGACATTCACGATCGAGAACGGCAGGATAGCGAAGCAGCACGATCGCGGCAGCATCTTCACCTGGACGTGGCAGGCGTTCGGCCTACCGTACGCGCTGATCAGCTGGACGCCATACTTCAAAGCGCGAGTCCGGCGAGAGGCGCGCAAAAAGCTCGACGCCTTCATCAACGGCACCGGCAGCGCGGCGTCTGAGATCCCCTGAACCCCTTGCGGGACGGCCCGGGCAACATGCCGCTCTCGCAAACCACATTGACGGTAGGAGGCAAGGAGATGCCCGTCAGAAAAATTCGGATCAGATACGGCTCCGCGCTGGTAATGGCGATCCTGCTGTCCCACACGGTTCCAGCGTCGAGCGCCCCTAATCCGGACGCCGCGAATTGGGGCTGCTATGACCCGGAACCAGGTCATCCTAGCGCCGCGGAACGCATCGCCTTCTTCGAGAAAATCGCCGGACCCGCGCGACTCGCCGAGCAGCATCATGGAGTCCCGGCAGCCGGGCTCGCGGCAATGTCGATGCTGGAGAGCGGCTATGGTTTCACTCGTACGGCGCAGTTCGCCAACAACCTGTTCGGCTGGAAGGCGCCGCAGACCGATACGGCCAGTTATGTCCTAACCTGCCAGCCGGCCTCCGATCCGGGTAATCACTACCGCCGTTTCCCGAACTGGGCAGCGGCACTCGACTATGTCGGTAGACGACTCGGGACTGAGGCTACCCACAAGCAGTACGCGAGCGCGACCTTCGCCTATGCGCGCGAACGAGCGGCTGGCACGCAGGTCCCCGAGGCGGTACAGCACTGGGTCCAGCGCATCCAACAGGGCGGCTACAACCCCGATCCCAGCTATGTCGGCCGAGTGGTTAGAATTGCCAACAACTACCAGTCGCCTGGCGACTCCGTGTCGTCGACGCTCGACCTCTACCAGCTCTCGCAAGGATCATCGCCCACCGTGACACCGCCGGCGCCTCCCTTAGAGACTTCCGGCCAAAATGCCATGCCTGACTCGGTCGGCGGGCTGAACTCGCGCCTCGGGCCGCCACCCACATCCCTGCCGCAAGGAAAAGTGGCCGAACTCACCAAGTTTCTTGCTAAGCGTCCTCCCTACATGCGCCAGGATTGCAGCGAGATTGCCGCGCCAGGATACGAAGTCATCCCGGCCGGACCGGAACGGCCAATGCGCTGCCTCTACCACGTTGAGTCCACTAGCCCGAAGGCGAAGATCCGCGGCGTAAAGAAAGCGACGGCCGACGTGATCTTTCCGACCCCGGCGCGGATGGCGCGATGGATCATCGACAGCTGCCTGTGGGCTGGCGGGGCCGACTTAGCCGGCTGCATTGCCTTCCTGCAGACCGGACCCGCCGGCATCCTGCAGCAGTCCAGCGCCCAGTTCCCGATCGCAGGGATCGTCTTCGAGGACATGGATGCCAGGCTGATGAAAGGCTACGCGTTCCGCGATGGCCTGACCGCGAGAGTCGACGGTTGGACAAACGGCAGCGAGGCATCGCCGACGTCCGAGCAGACCAAAGCCGCTCTGGAACAGCCGCCGCTTTGGATCAGCGAGCACGCTCGGGTCGCGCGCGGCGACATCGCCGAAGTCAAGTGCCTCGATCCCTCCGCCTCGTTCGATCCGAAGCTTCGTGACGATCGCTGGCGCGACTATGTCCGCGCGCGATTTGTCGAGGCTCTGCAGGGAGATCACAACATGCTGCTGCTCGCGCAGGTCTTCGCGCACTACCACCCCGATGCTTGCATACACCGGTAAGATGAGGGACTACGATGCGTATTGCACTTGCCGCTATCCTTGGAATTCTGCTCGCCTGCGGCGCCGCTCGTGCCGCCTCGTGCCCAGACGGTCAGGAACTACCACGCATCGCGAACAAGCGCATCGTGATCGCGAAGGACACCCTGTTTTTTGCAAGCCACGACCTGCAGCTCGATCACGACGGCTCGCCGGAGGCGTATGGCGTCCGCGATCAGGGGTTGGAAGGCATTTGCAACGGGCTGGCGCCGCTGCGCCCTCCCGAGTGTCGCGGTCGCAATCGGGGAGCCTGCTTCAAGGCCTGCCAGTCAGCCTTCGCCGCGTGGTCGCGCAACGGCGCCCAGGTGGAGACGCTGGGCGACTCCATGTGCTCGATCGGCCTTGGCGGCGGCGGCTGTTCCCCGCCTTCCGTTAGGCTTCAGCCACCTCCCAGGCAGGACTGGTTCGTCAGCGAAACGTCAGTTCGCGTGGCACCTCCCCCCGGCGCGCCGATTGCCGGCTGGAGCGCTTCGCAGGCGGCACAGCTCGACCCAGCGCGCACAGCCTATTTCGTCATTCCCGGTGCCTTCCGTAAAATGCCCTGGGACGCGACGCCGGGCGACGCAGGGATCGTTCTTGATGCCAACTCCGGCCGGACCGTGGCGTTCGTTGTGGGCGATACCGGCGGGGCGCTCGACGAGGCATCGACGGCCGTGCACGCCGGTCTGCGCGGCAGCGCCTTCCCGCCGACGGGCAAGCGAACCAGCGCGCTCGGAGAGAGGGTGGACAGCTACCTCGCCGGCACCAATGGAGATTTCCGGATCGCGATTTTCCGCCATACGGCGAGCCGGAGCGGAGCCTCGACAATGCTGACGTTGACCTCCGAGAAGCTCGGGCCCTGGATCGAAGCCACCGCGCAGGCTCGCCTGCAGGCGATTGGCGGCGCGGATCGAGTGCGGGATTGCGCGAAGTGACGACAGCGCGCGTCACATGTATCCGTTTAGATCAAATTTGACAGGTTGCGATGGTGGGGGTGTCGTCTCCGAGCGTAGACATTGGAGTATCGAAGCGAGGAGACGACACGATGACGCGAGACGAGAAGATCATCCGCAACAAGGTCGGCGTGCTGGAGTTGGCGAAGCAGCTGGGCAGCGTCAGCCACGCCTGCCGGATCATGGGATTTTCCCGTGACAGCTTCTACCGGTTCAAGGACTTGTACCAGAAGGGTGGCGAGGCGGCGCTGATCGAGATGTCACGCCGGGTGCCGAACCCGAAGAACCGGGTGGTCGAGGCTGTCGAGCGGCGCATCCTCGAACTCGCCCTGGACCAGCCGGCCTGGGGACATACCCGGATGGCCAACGAGCTGGCCAAGGAGGGCATTCGGGTCTCGCCCACCGGGGTCCGCGGGGCGCCTGGGTCCGCCACGACCTCAACACCATGGCGAAACGGCTGAAGGCACTGGAAGCCAAGGTGGCGCAGGACGGCCTTATCCTGACCGAGGACCAATTGGCGGCGCTGGAGAAGACGAAGGCGGACAAGGAGGCGCATGGCGAGTTCGACAGCGCCTGTCCCGGCTACTGCGGTGCCCAGGACACCTTCTACGTCGGCACGCTGAAGGGGGTCGGTCGCATCTACCAGCAGACCTTCATCGACACCTACGCCAAGGTGGCTTCGCCAAGCTCTACGACGTCAAGACGGCGATCACGGCGGCCGATCTGCTGAATGACCGGGTGCTGCCGTTCTACGACGAGCACGACATCCCGCTCTGCCGGGTGCTGACCGATCGCGGCAGCGAATACTGCGGCAACCCGGAGCGCCACGAGTACGAGCTCTACCTGGCGATCGAGGACATCGATCACAGCCGGACCAAGACCAAGAGCCCGCAAACCAACGGGATCTGCGAGCGCTTCCACAAGACGATGCTGGACGAGTTCTACCGGGTCGCCTTCCGCAAAAAGCTCTATCGCAGCATCGCCGAGCTGCAAGCCGATCTGGACCAGTGGCTCCGCCAGTACAACGAGGTCCGCACCCACCAGGGCCGATGGTGCTACGGCAAAACGCCGATGCAGACCTTCCTTGACAGCCTGCCAATGGCCAGAGAGAAGTTGATCGATCAGGTCGCCTGCTGATCGGACCTGTCAGAGGCTCGGGGACGCACTCCCAAATCTGACACCTGTCCGACCAGGTCTGAACCGATACAGTTCGAGATATCCGACGTGGAAGCCTGTACCCCGAAGCTCAACCCCAGCGCCTGCTCGCGCGCCTGATCGGCGGCGATCTCCGCGTCGACCTGCTCGGCGTCGTAGCCGCGCTCGGCCAGCGCCTGGGTGCGGCTCTTCAGCCCCGCGACGATCTGCTCGATCTCGGCCTTGGCGTCCTTCAGCGGATCGACCCAGTCCCACTTCGGCGGCAACCACGAACAGGCGTGGTACGCCCGGCGGTTCCGGTCGTAGTCGGGAAGCGCCAGCACGCCCGCCAGCACGGCGGCGTCCATCCAGCGCCCCCACACCTGCCGGCACAGCTGCCAGACCATCACCGCGTGCTGGTAAGCCTCGGTCCGGCGGCGGAACTCCAGCAGCGCCAGCCGCGCGTTGGAGTAGTTCGCCTTGATCATGTCGTTGGAGAGATACGCGTAGGGAATGCCAAGCGCTGCCGAGACCTGCAGCAGCGTGCGGTATTGGAACGGCTCGTAGGTCTGACCGGAGTCGGCGGGATCGGAGGTCTGTACCTGCTCGCCCGGCTCCAGCATGACGATCTGCCCCGGCTGCAGATCTAGCGACCGCTCGCCATTCTCGTTCGTGCTCTCGGCGACGTCGAACGGCTCGGCCGGCGCCGGAGTGGTGATGAACAGCGCGTGCATCGCCGCCACCTTCTTCCGGTCGAGCTCGGCATCGTCGTACTGGTCGAGCAGGAGCAGCTTGACGATCGCCGGCGCGAACTTCGAGACGCCGCGCAGTTGGCCCGCGTCGACTGGATCGATCACGTGGATGATCTCCGACGCCGGAATGCGCACCGTCTCGCCAGCCAGACCGGGATCCGTGACGTCGCCGGAATGGCGGCGCAGGAAGTGATAGGCTGCCCTGCGGCCGATGCGGTCGAGTTCGATGCCCTGGCGGATGACGGTGCCGCCTCATCCAGATTGTCGCGCCATAGGCAGCATCTCCGCCGGCAGCATCTGCAGCTGCAAGGGAACCTGCAGCCCGTCCTCCGGCCGGCGCGGGCGGAAGCGGAAGAACACCTCGCCGGCGATGAACACTTCGCGGGCGGCGCGGCGCTGCAGCCCGTAGAGGTCAGTCATTCCGTCGGCATCGGCGTCGTCGGTCCACTCCAGCCACAGCTTCTGCACCGCTGCCTTCAGTTGGGCATCGGCGATCAGCGACGACGGCTTGATGCCGGCGCCGACCACGTTGCCGGCCCAGCTGTCGATGGCGTTGGCCGCGTAGCCGTTGTTGCGGATCAACCAGCGGGCGCGCGCGGTGATGTCGGCGCCGGCCGCGGCGATCAGCGTGTTGAGGTGCGCACGGCTCGGCTGAAAGCCTTTCAGCCGGCGGTTGGCGAGTCCCGCCTCGAAGCCGCCGATGAAGGCGCCGACGCGACGGCGCCATTGCGTCAGCACCCCGGGCATCAGAGACCTTTCGTGGCCGAGGTGAAGATCCTGCGCCGCGGCGTGCCGGTCTCGGCCTGGGCGATGCGCTTTTCCAGATCGGCGAGTGCTGCCGCCATCTCGACGTCGGTGGCATAGGTGACTCGCCGGCCGTCGTATTCGACGGTGCGGACGCCGCGGTAACGGGCCGCCAGCAGCGCGTCGCGCTGCGCGGTCATCTCCTCAAAGGTCATCGGTCAGCTCACGTAGCTGGAGCGGAACACGCGCCGGCCGCGGCGCGGCGCTGCCATCAGGCGGCCGGCCGTCGGCAACGGCTCGTCGGCCTCGGGCGTCGATACGCTCGTCTCTTCGTCGCGAGCCTTGGGCGCCACCTGCGCCTCCAGTTCGCTCCACTTGCGCTCCGGCCAGCGGTCGGCGCCGGCGATCCAGGCGGCCGCCCGGGCATAGACCCGGCAGTCGAGCGCCTCGTTGCGTTCGCGCAACTTCTGCCATTCGAGGCGGGTGAAGCCGCGCCTGGTCTTGACGGTGACCAACTGCTCGGCGACCAGCTGCTTCACCCACTCGGCGTCGACGCCGCGCGGCAGATGGATAAAGCCTGCCGGATACCAATCCGTTGACTCCTCGCCCGTCGGCGCTGCCGACCGCAGGAAGCGGTAGGTCTCGCTCTTGAACGTGGCCACCGCCACCGTCCACAGCCGGGCGCCGCGCTTGATCTTCACCCCGCCTTCCGTGGCATCGACGTTGGTCGGCCCGGCCACCGGCGTCGTCCGGTCGAAGCCGTCGACGCCCTTGATCGCCATCACCTGGCCGACACTCTGGCGGCGCGTCCAGGCGTAGACCTCGGTGGTGTACTGGCCACCGGTATCGATCGCGAGGCGGGCGAGACGCAGCTCGGCGCCGCCGGCGTGCGGCCAGGTGCGGCCGAGCAGCTCGCACAGCGCCGCCCAGGTCGCCGGCTCGGCCGGGCTGCCGTCGATGATCAGGTGATCGACCAGCCAGCTTTCCAGGCCGCGGCCCCAGGCCCAGATCGAGACCTCGATGCGGTCCTTCTGCACGTCGGCGCCGGCGGTCAGCAGCAACCCGCCGGCCGGCACGGTGCCGAGAGGGTAGTCCTCGCGGCGGTCATAAAGCCGCTGCCAGTCCGGCGCTTCACCGGCCTCGAACCAGGTCTCGCCGAGCACGGTGTTCCTGAAGCTGCGCTTGGCCTCGTCGTTGCCCTGAGCCGCTTCCCAGTCCCGCGCAATCTGCGCCCATGAGTACCAGCCGAGCGGCGAGTAGAGCGCCGAGAGGTGGAAGCCGATAGTGCCCTGATCCGCCGACCGCGCCGTCGGCCGCCACTGGCCGGCGGCCAGCATCCTCGTCTTGTGATGCTCGCCGAAACTGCCGTCGCAGACCTCGCAGACGTAAGCAACGCTCGCCGGATTCCCCCAGTCCCAGCGCAGCCGCTCGAACTTCAGCCACTGCGGCGCCCCGCACAGCGGGCACGGCAGGAAGAAGCGCCGCTGGTCCGAGGCCTCGAACTCGCGCTCGATCCGGCTCAGCCCCTTCACCGTCGGCGTCGACGCCAGGAACACCTTGCGCCGCCAGGAGTAGGTCCGCGTTCGCGCCTCGGCGAGCGCCACCGGCTCGCCCTCGGCGTCGGCCGACAGCGGATAGGCGTCGACCTCGTCGAGAAACAGGTAGCGCACCGGCATCGAGCGCAGGCCGACGGCGCTGTTCGCCCCGGTCATCACCAGGATGCCGCCGGGGAACTCCTTCGACAGCTGGGTATTGCCGGCATCGCGCGAGCGCGCCGGCGCGACCTTGTCGCGCAGCACCGGGCTCTCGTCGATCAGCGGGTCGACCCGCTGCTGCGAGAACCGCTTCGCCAGCTCCACCGTCGGCTGCACCGCCAGCATCGGCCCCGGCGCGTGATGAATGACGTAGCCGATCCAGTTGTTGCCGGCCTCGGTGGCGCCGATCTGCGCGCCTTTCATCACCACCACCCGCTGTGCCGGATGCGAGGGCGACAGCGCGTCCATGATCTCGCCCAGATAGGGCGTGCGGCTGGTGCGCCAGCGCCCGGCCTCGTTGGCGCCGCGCGGGCTCAGCAGCCGGTGGCTGTCGGCCCACGCCGAGACGGTGAGCGCCGGGTCCGGCCTGCGGCCGTCGCGCCAGCCGCGCAGCAGCTCCGGTCCGCCCTTGAAGTCGATGTCGTAGCCGGCATCGAGATCCGGGCCGGTGCCGAGGCCGCTATCGCAAGTCGCATCGGACCTCGGCGAGGCTTGCGAGGTGCTCTCGTACATGGCTCTCCAGCACCGTTTGCAGGGTGTGCGCCTCGACGCCGAGTTCAGCCGCCATCAGCGACGCGACGCGCGCCGGCCAGCCGAGCCAGACGTCGCGCTCCTGGCGTGCCAGCCGGAACACCAGCGCCACCGCGCGGGCTCGGTCGACCAGCTCGCCCTCCTTCTGCTGCACCTCCATCCGCCGCAGCCGCGCCTTCAGCACTTCGTTGGCGGTGCGCGCCTGCAGGAAGGTCATGCCGCTTGCCGGCGCCGTCAGCCCTTGCTCCTTCAGCGTCTCGCCGACCGCCGCAACGGCGGCCTCCGGGACCGGCCGGAAGCCCGGTGGTGATGACGGCGTATGGCTGCGCTGCTTCGAAGGATCGGTCGCCTGCGCCCGGCGGGCGTCCGACGCCGCCACATCGACCGAGCCGTCCGGATGCAGCACCAGCCGACCCGAGCTGCGCGCCTTCTGTACCGCGCCGCGCGAGACGCCGGCGTGCCGCGCGTACTCGCGCTCGCTCATGCCGAGACGCTCGCCGCTCATCGAGCGAATCCGATCCGGGTCAAAAAGCAATGAAACGACAGCGGATTAGACTTGAGGTCCGAGTGCGCTTGCGCCCTGATGCGCTGGTCGTTGCGGCCCGCCCGGGACCCTTCGACGATCCGCCCCGCAGCGGCATCGGCCGCCGGGGCTGGGGGTGGTAGCAGCGCTGCGATCGTCGCCGCGCACTGGTTCCGAAAGGACGCCACCATGACCGACCTCGGCAAGTTGCAGCTCAATGCCATCCTCAGCGCACTCGACGGCCAGCCGCGCAATCCCAACAGCAAGGACGCGGCGCTGCGCCGCATCGGCGCGCACGCCGAACGCTTCGGTCTCGGCCTCGACGACCTGCTCGCCGCCGCCGGCGGCTTTCTCGACGGACGGATGAGTGCCGAGTCGTTCCGCACCAGCCTGCAGGACGATGCCGCCGAAGCGGCCGGACTGATCGCGCCGCTCGAAGACGATGCCACCGACATCGAGACCGCGTGTGCCGCCCCGGTGCCCGCAGGTGAGCCGGCTTCGGCGGAGAACGCGACCACCACGGTTGTGGACGAAGCCGCGCCCCTGGCCACCGGAGCCGCGCCGGAACCGAGCGCGGAGCAGCCCGCCAAGGTTCGCAAGCATCGTGACGGCACCAAGGAGGCGATGCTGATCGACATGCTGCGCCGACCCGAAGGTGCGACCATCGCCCAGATCATGGCAGCGACTGGCTGGCTTGGACACACCGTGAGGGGTGCCTTTGCCGGCGCTCTGAAGAAGAAGCGCGGCCTCATCGTGACCTCGGAGAAGAAGGATGGCGGCGAGCGGGTGTACCACCTCGCCGACTGATCCACCCCCGCTCACGCAGGATATCGCCGGGCTCGCCGCCCGGCGGTATTGCTCATGCCGCATCTCGAAGCCGCTCCGCGGCCAGCTCGTCGAAGCTTCGTCCGCTGCCCTCCAGGACCGCCTGCTTGCCGGTCGCCGTCTGCCAGCGTTTGACGGCGACATCGACGTAGACCGGGCTGATCTCGATGGCGTAGACGCGCCGCGCCGTCTGCTCGCCGGCGATGATCTGCGAGCCGGAGCCGCTGAACGGCTCGAAGCAGATCTCGCCCGGCCGCGCATGCTGGCGCATCGGCAGCGCGAACACCTCGATCGGCTTCGACGTCGGATGCTCCGTCTTCTCGCCGACCTTGACCGTCGGGATGGTCCAGACGGTGCTCGGATAATCGTCGGACAGGCGCGGCGGCTTGTGGCCACGCAGCCAGCCGAAGAAGCACGGTTCGTGCTGCCAGAGGTAGTACGAGCGGGTCAGGATGCCGCGGTCCTTGGCCCAGACGATCTGCTGGTGGACGAACGCGCCGAACTTCTCCCACACCCCTTCGACCATCGCCTGCCGGCGGCTGGCGTGCCGTATCTGCTCAGGTGGTTGGCGATTTTTGGGTTGCGGGGTCGGGCTGGATGTGAGTCAAGGTATGGATGACTCTGCCGTTCCGATACCGCTTGAGCGACGATGAGAAGGACGCACTGCTTTCCGAGCAGGCAGCGCTGATCGAACGTCAGGCGGCGCGGATTACGGAACTCGAGGCGCTGCTGGCGCGGCCGAAGAAGACGTCACGGAACAGCCACACGCCGCCGTCGCAGGACCGCAAGCCGGGCGGAAGCGGGGACAAGAAGCATGGCGAGCGGCGCAAGCTGCGGCCCTCGCGTCCGGGCTCGGCGCGATCGCTGAGCGAGGTGCCGGACGAGACGATCAAGCGGCTGGCCACCACGTGTCCGCATTGTGCCGCCGACGTTTCGGGCCAGAGGCAGATCTGCCGCCATCGCTACGATCACATCGACATCCCGCCAATCGCACCGGTGGTGACCCGTGTTGAGCTGTTCGGCGGGCGCTGTGCTGCCTGCGGCCGCCGCTTCCGCGCCGCCCCGCCGGACGGCATGCCGCTGGGAACACCCTTTGGGGCGTCAATCCAGGCGCTGCTTTTGTATCTGCACCACAGCCATCATGTCGGTTTCGAGCGGCTGGCGCGGATGATGGCGGAGCTGTTCGGGCTGGTGATCTCCGAGGGTGCCATCGCCAACGCCTTCCGCCGCGCTGAAACAGCGATGACGGCGGCGTGCGCCGCGATCAAGGAAAGGCTGCTGGCCGCCCGGGTGATCGCCTCGGACGAGACCACCGCCCGCATCGACGGCGCCACCCACTGGCATTGGGTGTTCGTCACCACCAAGGCGGTGCTGCACCAGATCGCACCCCGCCGGGCGAAAGCGGTCGCCGAAGAGGTGCTGGGCGAGCACCGGCCGGCGGTCTGGGTGTCCGACCGCTACGCCGGCCAGCAGGATCTGGCGCCCGCGCATCAGGTCTGTCTCGCCCACCTCCTGCGTGACGTCCAGTATGCCATCGACTGCGGCGACACCGTCTTCGCGCCCCGGCTGCGCGATCTGCTGCGCTGGGCGATCCGCATCGGCCGACGGCGAGATGCCCTGCGGCCGGCGACCCTCGCCACCTATCACGCCCGCGCCGAACGCCGCCTCGATGCGCTCGTGGCCACACCCGCGGCGCATCCCGCCGGCCGCGAGCTGCAAACCGCAGTCAAGGCGTGGCGGACGAAGTTCTTCGTCTTCCTCGAAGACCCCGACGTGCCAGCCACCAACAACGCCTGCGAGCGAGAAATCCGTCCGTCCGTCGTGTTCCGCAAGGTCACCGGCGGCTTTCGCTCCGAATGGGGCGCACACATCCACGCCGGATACCGATCCGTCACCAGCACCGCAGGGCTCCACGGCCAAACCGCCCGGCAAGCCATCGCCCAACTCCTCGCCGGCACCTTCCAGACCACGCCCGCAGCTTTATAGCCAGGGGGGTGAGCAGATACGGCGTGCCAGCAGTACCAGGCCGCGTTCGGTGAGATCGCGTGCTCCACTGCCGTGCGGACGAAGCCTTCGTAGAGCTCGGGACCCTGGCTGGAGTCGTCCCAGCTGACGCCGTAGGTGTCGCCCCAATCTTTGTTCTTGTCCGGCCAACCCTGCTTCGACGGATGGTTGGTGCCGTCGTAGTCGACCAGATACGGCGGGTCGGTGGCGAACAGGATCGCCTTCCGACCGTCCATCACCCGGATCACGTCTTCGGCCTTGGTGCTGTCGCCGCACAGCAGCCGGTGCTCGCCCAGCAGCCACAGGTCGCCGCTGCGCGAGACCGGGTTGGCCGGCGGCTCGGGAACGACGTCCTCATTCGCCAGGCCATCATCCTCGTCAAGACCGGCCAACAGCCGGTCCAGGTCCTCGCCCTCGAAGCCGGTGAGGCCCAGGTCGAAGCCGCCGGCGTCGAGCGCCTGCAGCTCGGCCGCCAACAACTCTTCGTCCCAGCCGGACAGCTCGGACAGCCGGTTGTCGGCAATCCGATACGCACGCACCTGCTCGGGCGTCAGGTGCGCCAGGCGAATGACCGGCACCTGCTTCAGCCCGAGCTGCTGTGCCGCCAGCAGCCGGCCGTGACCGGCGACGATCTCGTCGTCGTCCGCCACCATCACCGGCGCCGTCCAGCCGTACTCGACCAGCGAGGCGGCGATCTTGGCGATCTGATCGTCCGAGTGTGTCCGCGCGTTGCGCGCATACGGCTTCAGCCGCGCGATCGGCCATTGCTCGATCTGCTCGGGCAGGAATGGAAGCATCGTCGTTACATCCGAAAGGGAGAAGCGAAAGGCTGGCGGCTCTGGTCGGCTGGCTTCCGGGTGGACTCCAGGGTGGCTTCCTGGCTTCCCGGGTGGCTTCCTGGAGTCCACCTGGAAGCCGGACTCCGGAGTCCACCTGGAAGCCACCCTGGGGTCCAGGCTAACTCTCTGCAGTATCAGGTTTTTCTGGCTGAGGGTGGCTTCCTGGCTTCCCGGGTGGCTTCCTGGACCCCGGCTGGAAGCCGGACTCCGGAGTCCACTCGGAAGCCACCCTGGAGTCCAGGCTAACTCTTTGTTATATCAAGTTTTTCTGGCTGAGGGTGGCTTCTGGCCGGGGGGTGGCTTCTGGCCGGGGGGTGGCTTCCCAAAATTTGCGGCTGTCGCTGGAGAGGTATCGGGCTGGCCACCCCCATTTACCACTTTCGCGGGAAGGGACCCGTACATCTTGCGGTGCCGACGATGCGCTCGATACCTTCCGCGATGGCGGTCTGTCCTGGCGCAGTTCCTAATCTCCGGTGGTTATACCAAGTCTATGGCCGCGTGTCAAGCGAAATAGGACTGTTGGCCTATACAGCTTCATGGCGATGGGCGGGACGTGGGGCCCCAGCGGGCCTCGTCGCGGAAGCCCGACCATCTCGCGCTGGACCGCCGAGCAGAGTTGGGCCGTTACGACGTTATTCGCCAATTGCGTCAATTGGGGCCGGCTCCCACCCAAGTCCGCTGTGGTGCCGATTTCGGCTGCGCCGACTCGTCCTACGGCAAGTCCCTGTGGGCCGTACGCGAGTTAGGCTCTGAACTCAAATCGGTTGTGCTGCGCGGGCGGTCGTGATTCAAGCTCTGAAACGGCCGGGAGCCTGGTTCATGCGGTTTGATCTTACGGAAGAGGAATGGCGGCTCATCGAGCCGGTGTTGCCGCCGGTCCGGCAGGGCGGCGCACGTCGGGACGATCGGCAGGTGCTCGACGGCATCTTCTACGTGCTGCGCACCGGCATCCCCTGGGATGATCTGCCGGCGCGCTACGGCCCGCACACCACGGCCTACAACCGCTTCAACCGGTGGGCGGCGCAAGGCATCTGGCAGCGCTTGTTCGAGGAGTTGGCGCGACGCCGCCCTGCGAGCGTCGAGATGATCGACAGCACGGCGATCAAGGCGCATCGCGCGGCGGCCGGGGCGGAAAAAGGGGGCTCGGCACCGAGGCGCGAGCGCATGCCGAGGCGATCGGCCGGTCGCGCGGCGGCCGCACCACCAAGCTCCATGCCATCGTCGACGAACTCGGCCGCATCCGGCGCTTCGTCCTGACCGGCGGCCACGAACACGACATGGCCGGGGTCGATCCGCTGCTGCTCGAACACCCGGCGCCGGCGGCCACGGTCATCGCCGACAAAGCCTATGACGCCAGCAGGCTGCGGTCGGCCCTGGCCGAACGCGGGTCGCGCGCCGTCATCCCGTTCCGCAGTACCGCCAAGGCGCCCCAGCCGCTCGACCGCACACTCTACGCCCAACGCAACCTCATCGAGCGCGCCTTCAACTGAACCGCGCCGGGTTTGCCGGAGGCTCCGAACCTTGAGAGGATGGAGCAATGGATAAGCCCGAGACCGCTGCGAAGTTTTCGCCTGAGGTGCGCGAGCGCGCCGTTCGGATGGTATTCGAGCACCGTCACGAATATCCCTCACAGTGGGCGACGATCGGTTCGATCGCGCCGAAGATCGGATGCACGCGGCAGACGCTGCTCACCTGGGTGCGCTGTGCCGAACGGAACCAGGGCCTGCGGCCGGGCCCCACGAGCGAAGAGCGTGAGCGGATCAAAGCGTTGGAGCGAGAGAACCGCGAGTTGCGCCAGGCCAATGAGATCCTGCGCAAGGCCAGCGCCTATTTTGCCCTGGCGGAGCTCGACCGCCGGTCGAAACCATGATCGCGTTTATCGACGATCACCGTGGGTCTTTCGGGTTCGAGCCGATCTGCAAGGTGCTGCCGGTCGCCCCGTCCACGTACTACGCCCACGTCACCCGGCGGGCCGATCCGGCAAAGCGATCGGCACGGGCCCGGAGTGACGCGGCCCTGAAGATCGAGATCCGGCGCGTGTTCGACGAGAATTTTCAGGTCTACGGTGTTCGCAAGGTCTGGCGTCAGCTTCGGCGCGAAGGCTTCGACGTCGCGCGCTGCACGGTGGTGCGGCTGATGAAGGCCATGGATCTGCAGGGCGTAATCCGCGGCAAATCCACGCGGACGACGGTCAGCGACAAGGCCACCCCGTGTCCGCTCGACCGGGTGAACCGAGACTTCGAGGCGCCAGCGCCCAACAGGCTCTGGGTGTCCGATTTCACCTACGTCTCGACCTGGATGGGTTTCGTCTATGTCGCCTTCGTCATCGACGCCTATGCACGCAGGATCGTCGGCTGGCGCGTCAGCCGCAGCGCGCCGGCGGGCTTCGTTCTCGACGCCCTGGAGCAGGCGCTTCACGCCCGACGTCCTTTCGCGCCCGGCGGGCTCGTGCACCACAGCGACCGCGGGAGCCAGTACCTCTCGATCAAGTACACCGAGCGCCTCGCCGAAGCCGGCATCGAGCCCTCGGTCGGCAGCGTCGGCGACAGCTATGATAACGCCCTCGCCGAGAGTGTGATCGGCTTGTTCAAGGCCGAAGTGATCTGGCGCCGCGGCCCCTGGCGCACACTGGAAGCCGTCGAGTTCGCCACGCTCGAATGGAGCGACTGGTTCAACAACCGCCGTCTCCTCGAGCCGATCGGCAACATCCCGCCGGCCGAGGCGGAAGCCGCGTACTACACTCAGCTTGAGGCAACCCCGATGGCTGCGTAGAACTCAAACAAACATGCCTCCGGCAAACCCGGCGCGGTTCAAACCGCCTCAAAGACTACCGCCGGATCGCGACACGCTACGACAAACTCGCCAGAAACTTCGCCGCCGCCGTCGCCATCACCGCGATACGGCTCTGGTACCTGATTTGAGTCTACACCCTAGGGAAAGAACGAGGATAGACCTCTGGCGGGCACGCCCATGCGCGATGCCGAACAGCCTTGTTCCTTCAAGCGATCACGGTCGCGGCGGTGTTTCGGTACCAATATTGACGTTTAACTTCACGTCGCCCTTCGTACCAGCGACGTTGGGTGAAGCCGGGCCGCTGGTTTTTTGTTGGATGTCCGTCGTATCCGGCGCGCCGGCCGTATCCCGTCCATTGTCGGCGTGCTGAACATAGGCAAGCGCCAAGCCGCCAAGAACGGCTACGAGGGAAAGCCCGGCGAACAACCCGCGCAGCGAACTATGTCCGCGTGATTGCAGGCTTAGGACTGAAAACAGAAGGAATAGGGCGAATCCTGCGAGACCGAGCGGATCAGTCACGACATCGATCCATTGATGCATTGCTTAGCGTCCTGCGTCCACGGCGGCGGCGCATTGCCGGGCGCGAACGGTGGAGAGAAACTTGAGGAGATCGGGAGCGCTCGCGACTTTCGACGCCTGCTCCAGATCGTGGCAGCCGACCCGCTCGCGTCCCTTGGACTCCTGATACGACAGCACCAAGCCGCGGACGGTCGTGGCAAAATCGTTGCCGAATACTTTGGGTTCATAGACGGCCAGCTTGCGGTAAAGGGTGAGCGCCTCCTTCGCCGCCGCCTCGGCGTCGCCCATCCGCTGCGTGGCGCTGTACAGATTCGCCAGATTGTTCAGGGTAGTGGCGACATAAGGCTCGTAGGCGGCGGGGTTGGCGGCGGCCAGCTTGCGGTAAAGGGTAAGTGCCTCCTTCAACGCTGCCTCGGCGTCGCCCATCCGCCGCGTGTCGAGGTAGAGGAACCCGAGATTGTTCAGGGTGCCGGCGACGTCGGGCTCGTAGGCGGCGGGGTTGGCGGCGGCCAGCTTGCGGCGAAGAGCGAGTGCCTCCTTGTGCGCCGTCTCGGCGTCGCCCATCCGCTGCGTGTCGTGGTAGAGGATTCCCAGATTGTTGAGGGTGCCGGCGACATCGGACTCGTAGGTGGCGGGGTTGGCGGCGGCCAGCTTGCGGCGAAGGGCGAGTGCCTCCTTCAACGCTGCCTCGGCGTCGCCCATCCGCCGCGTGTCGAGGTAGAGGAACCCGAGATTGTTCAGGGTGGTGGCGACGTCGGGCTCGTAGGTGGCGGGGTTGGCGGCGGCCAGCTTGCGACAAAGGGCGAGCGCCTCCTTGTACGCCGCCTCGGCGTCGCCCATCCGCCGCGTGTCGCCGTAGAGGTTCGCCAGATCGTTCAGGGTGGTGGCGACATGAGGCTCGTAGGTGGCGGGGTTGGCGGCGGCCAGCTTGCGGCGAAGGGCGAGGGCCTTCTTCAACGCTGCCTCGGCGTCGCCCATCCGCCGCGTGTCGCGGTAGAGGTTCGCCAGATCGTTCAGGGTGGTGGCGACATCGGGCTCGTAGGTGGCGGGGTTGGCGGCGGCCAGCTTGCGGCGAAAGGCGAGCGCCTCCTTGTACGCCGCCTCGGCGCCGCCCATCCGCTGCGTGTCGCGGTAGAGGTTCGCCAGATCGTTCAGGGTGGCGGCGACATGAGGCTCGTAGGTGGCGGGGTTGGCGGCGGCCAGCTTGCGGCGAAGGGCGAGGGCCTTCTTCAACGCTGCCTCGGCGTCGCCCATCCGCTGCGTGTCGCTGTACAGGCCGGCGAGATTGTTGAGGGTGCCGGCGACATCGGGCTCGTAGGTGGCGGGGTTGGCGGCGGCCAGCTTGCGGCGAAGGGCGAGCGCCTCCTTGTACGCCGCCTCGGCGCCGCCCATCCGCTGCGTGTCGCTGTACAGGCCGGCGAGATTGTTCAGGGTGGTGGCGACATAAGGCTCGTAGGCAGCGGGGTTGGCGGCGGCCAGCTTGCGGTAAAGGGTGAGGGCCTCCTTCAACGCCGCCTCGGCGCCGCCCATCCGCTGCGTGTCGCCGTAGAGGTGCCCGAGATTGTTCAGCGTTTCGGCGAGATCGGGCTCGTAGGCAGCGGGGTTGGCGGCGGCCAGCTTGCGGCGAAGGGCGAGCGCCTCCTTCCCCGCCGCCTCGGCGTCGCCCATCCGCTGCGTGTCGCGGTAGAGGCCGGCGAGATTGTTGAGGATGCCGGCAAGATCGGGCTCGTAGGCGGCGGGGTTGGCGGCGGCCAGCTTGCGGTAAAGGGCGAATGCCTCCTTGTACGCCGCCTCGGCGTCGCCCATCCGCTGCGTGTCGCTGTACAGATTCGCCAGATTGTTGAGGATGCCGGCGAGATCGGGCTCGTAGGTGGCGGGGTTGGCGGCGGCCAGCTTGCGACAAAGGGCGAGCGCCTCCTTGTACGCCGCCTCGGCGTCGCCCATCCGCTGCGTGGCGCGGTAGAGGTTCGCCAGATCGTTCAGGGTGGCGGCGACATGAGGCTCGTAGGTGGCGGGGTTGGCGGCGGCCAGCTTGCGGCGAAGGGCGAGGGCCTCCTTCAACGCCGCCTCGGCGTCGCCCATCCGCTGCGTGGCGCTGTACAGATTCGCCAGATTGTTCAGGGTAGCGGCGACATGAGGCTCGTAGGTGGCGGGGTTGGCGGCGGCCAGCTTGCGGTAAAGGGCGAGGGCCTCCTTGTACGCCGCCTCGGCGTCGCCGAATTCGTTCTCCTTTGTAAAGCGTGCGCCAGCGCGAACGTGTATTCGGCGTTATCGGGTGCATATTGGCGTGCCTTGCGGTAGTGCGGCAGCGCTGAGAACGGGTCGAACTGCAGCATGTAGAGTTCCGCCCAGTTGTAGTGGTTCCGCGCCAGCTCGGCAACCTGGGTCTCCTGCGTCGCGATAAGCTGGTGGAGAATGCCGCCTGCCTCCTCGAACTTGCCCTGCTTGATCAGCTCGGCTGCTTCTCCCGACTCCTTGCTGTCGTCGCCGACCGAGGAGAGCCCCGCCTCAAGCTCGCGATACTTAGACACCCATTCATTCGCTTCCTTGATCTTGTCGGCGAGTTCCAGATCCTTCTTGTCCAGCAGCTCTTCCAGGCGGGCAAGCGCTTTCGGATCGACGCCGTGGCAGACGATGGTGACGTTACCATCCGTGCCGGCGACGTTAGGGCTGCACCAGCCGGTCGTGTGCTGCGTAACCTGCGCCGAGGCGGGAAGTACCGCCAAGAGCAGGACGAACATCAAGAACAGCCATCCCCCCATCGGTGGCGCATCTCCATCATGGCCGCTCAAGTATGAAAACGGAGACGTGACCTCTTCTTACTCTACACTATCCTCTGCATGCCGCTCGCACGAGACTCCCCATGCAGTGTCCGCTCATCTCCGAAAGCGGCACCGCCAGCATCCGCTTTCGAGAACCGCGATCCGACGTTCATGGGATTTTGCGGCTGTTGCGGCGAGGTGGGGCCGCGTTTGTTTTGGGCGCTGACGTGTTGGTCCTCTGCGCGCCGGTGAGCCCGCATCACCGTCAGGCCGGGCCTCAGCCCTCACGCCAGTGGGGCGGGTAGGTCCGGTCAAAGCCGGGAAGCGCTGCTATGCGGTCAAACCAGCCCGCAATCGCCGGCCAACGCTGGCGCCAGCCGTCGAAGCCAAGGTCGAGGACCTTCAGTTCATCTCGTGCCGCGATACGGAAGAAGAGAGCCAGCTTCGGGTAGATGACCAAATCCGCCGCATTGAGCGTGTCCGCCGCCAGGTACGGACGGTCTCCCAGGACGGCAGCAAGGCGGGCGAGCTCTTCCTCGACTTCACGGGCGCCCTCGCGCACCTGATCCTCACGGCCAGCGATGCCGCCCCTGAACAGGGGGTGGATGACCTTCTCTGCCGCCGGTTGCAGATAGCTCATGCCATCGGATATGCATTGCCAGATGCGACCGGTTTCCTCCGGCGCGCGGCCGAACAGCGGCGGCTCGGGATACTTGGCGTCGACGTAGGCGAGGATGGCAATGGACTCCGCAAGCGTATACGCGCCGTCGCGGATTGCCGGCACCTTGCCGCGCGGGTTGATCGCCAGGAACGCGGGCTTTTTCGTGTCGCCCGCGGAAAATGACAGCAACCGCGACTCGTAGGGAATTCGCTTGGCTTCGAGTGCCAGAAGCACCGACCAGGCAAAGGGGCTGCCGCTGCCCCAATACACCTCGATCGTCATCGCACGCCTCCATTGATTCCTTTGGTCAGCCCCACCGAGGGGTTCGGGGTTGAACGTAGTGTCGTCACGGTCAGGCCGCCAGCGTGCCGCGGTGTTGGTTGGGATGGCGGAGCCGATGCCAACACGTAGTCAGTAAGTATCCGGACCTGACCACCAAAGACGAATACGCGACGGTGCCTGTGGGCGGCGGCAATGGCCGGTTCCGGGTACAGAACCGACGCATCCGCACGGCTCGGCGAACGTGCGATTGTGGGATAAACCTGCCGTTACTCCCAGGACCTGGATCGTGGGCACACCAGGTTCATCGCGCCGTAACCGTAGTGATGCACCAGCACGCCCAGCGCCGCGACCAGGATGCCGTGCGCCTGCTTCTCGCCGATCGGCTTACCGCCCCAGCCCTGGCGCATCGCCCACTCGCGGATCGAGCACTGCAGGCCGACGACGTGCCAGACGCAGCCGCCGGCCGGGCTGCCGAAACCGCCGAGCGCGTCGATGGCGCCGGCGACGCGGCGTCGGGCGTCGAGCTGGACATCGGTCGGATCGGCGGCGTTGCGCGATCCGGATACGCGATCGAGCGACATGCAGGTGATCGTATCGAACTGCGCGATGGTGAACGTCGCCGCGAAGTCGCGCGCGGCGTCGTGCATCTCGCGGCTGATGCTGCCGTTGCGCAGCATCCGGCCGATCGTATCGACGACGCGATGATGCACCACCGGCCGGCCATCCGGATCGGCTTCGTACACCGGAACGAGAAGATCACCGTGTCGCCTGACGATGGGATGCGCGGGGGACGATGCCGACGCGTGCTGGCGGTGGCTCATCGGATGATCTTCCGCGTCGGGTCGGCGTGGGTTCGTGGTTGCGCGAGATCGGGTCCGCACATCGTCCTCCGTTGCCGAGTGTGTTCATCGAAAGCCGGCGGTCGCCAGCCGGCGGTGTCGGATCCAAACCGGGTGCACGTGCCGACCGCTCGGCTCGGGAGGCTCAAAGCCGAACTGGCTTTGGCCGAGGCTCGAAGCAAGTGGCTGTGAGAGTACGTGAGGCGGTTCCCTATATAGACGTATATACGTGTGTGTGCGCGCGTATAGCGTCGATAACCAGAGTACTCTCACGTACTCTCACAGCAGCGGCTGGTCGCACCTCAGTCTCCATATCTCCGGTCATCGGTGTAATCCCTTCGCCGCAGCCCGACGCCGACGAAGCCGCTGCGGCCGGTTCCTGCCTCGCGCTTGGCGACGAAGCCTCGAGCTTTGAGAGCCCCGCGGAATTTGGGCTCGCTGCCGGCCAACATTCCCGCACGATCGGCCCAGGCGCTCCAGGCGGCGTAGAGGTCGCGGGTCGTCTCGTGCGCCCGCGCATCGCGGATGCAGCACTCGCCGAGCCACTGGCCGAAGCTGTCCTCGTCGTCGAAGTACTCGGCGGTGGCATCGACCACGGCGACAGGCGGGTTCAGTCCCCCTGCCTGCCACTCCAGGCATCCCTCTATCGCCCAGCCGAGGATGGCCGACCACTCCTCGCGCAGCTTGTCGCTCAACTTTGGATCGCGCTGCTCCGGCGGGATGCGCACGGTGAACGGCAGCAGGTGGAAGCGGCGGCGGATCGCCTCGTCGATGTTGCGCAGGCCGGGCTTGTGGTTGCCGGCGATCAGCAGCTTGAACTGCGGGGCGTAGGTGAAGAAGTCCTGGCGCATGAAGCGCGCGGTGATCGGATCGCCACCGGTCAACGCCTTGATCCGGCTCTCCGCCCAGCGGCGACCCTCGTCGGTCTCCTGGGCGGCGACGACGCGGGCGCCGCGCAGCACGGCGAGCTCGGCCGGATGGCGGTCGGTCTGGCTCTCGGTGAAGGTGTCCATGCCGGCGATCTGCGCGTAGTCGCCGAGGATGCCGGTCAGCATGTTGAGGAAGGTGCCCTTGCCGTTGGCGCCGGTGCCGTAGAGGAAGAACAGCGCGTGCTCGCGGGTGCTGCCGGTCAAGCCGTAGCCGGCGACGCGCGCGAGGAACGCCTGCAGCTCGACGTCGCCGCCGGTGACCTCGTCGAGGAAGCGCCGCCAGCGCGGGCAGGCGGACTGTGAAGGCGCGGCCGCCGTCATCTTCGAGCACAGAGCGGCGCGACTGTGCGGACCCAATTCCCCGCATCGAAGATCGACGATTCCCGCCGGCGTGTTCAGCACCCACGGGTCAGCGTCCCAATCCGCCGGCGCCGTCGCGTGCCGACCATCTGCGCGTGCCAGGTTGACGACGGCCGCCACCGTTCGGGCAGCGGCGACGGTGTTGGCGATGCGCATTGCCGCCCGCTCATGCTCGACGTCGGCGAGCGCCTGGCCGGACTTCTCCCGGCACAGCTTGCGGGCATGCGTGAAGACGCGTCGCTTGTCGTCTTCGCGCCAGCGGCCCTCGTCCCACTCGAACCACTTGCCGAGCACGTCGCAGTAGCGGAAGTGGTCGATGTTACGCTCGGAGAACGCCAGCGTGATCGCTTCTTCGCAGTAGGGGAGCAGGACCGGGTCTTCCGGCTGCGAATCGGCACCGTTCCGTTTCCACGCCGGCGCCGCCCGGCACAGCTGCAGCAGTTCAGCGGCGTCACCACCGTCATCGAGCCAGTCGGAGACGTCGCCGCCGGTCGTAAGGTCCGGCAAGGTGACGATGTGGATGTTGGCGGCGACGGCTTCGAGCGCGGCGGCGACCTTCTGCGCATGGCTGCGGCCGGCAGCATCGTTGTCCGGCAAGATGTAGACCGTGCGGCCCGCAAAAGCCGGCGTGAGTGCTTCCGGCCAGGTGTTGGCCCCGCCGGCGTTGCAGGTGGCGACCAGACCCAGGCTGGCCAGCCGGTCGGCGTCCTTCTCGCCCTCGACGACGAACACCGGGACGTCGAGGGCGGCGCCCAGCAGCTCCGGCAGCCGGTAGGGCACCTGGCGGATGCCGCGCACCCGCCAGCTCCAGCCGCCGTGGCCGTCCGGGCAGCGCTGGCGGAAGGTCTTCGGCGCATAGCGCACCACCTGGAACAGCACCGCGCCGGTCTCGTCCCGGTAGTCGTAGGCGGTGACGATCCGCCGGCGCGGCGGCGGCGGCGAGCGCCGCTCGACGGCGAGACCCAGCTTGGCGGCCGCCCGCTCGGCGGCTTCGCGTTGCGACAGGCCGGTGCAGCGGACGACGAGGTCGAGCGCAGACCCGCCCTGCTTCTGCTCGTGATCGTACCATCGCCCGCGGCGCGCGCCGGCGATCTCCACCGCCAGGCTGCCGTTGCGCCCGAAGCGCAGCTGGGCGCGTGTCGACAGCGCCCAGTTGGGTTCACCCAACAGCCGCCGGGCGATTTCGTCGATGCGCTGGTCGAGCTGCCGACAGAGCTCGGCGAGCGGCGCCGACGAGGGTTGCCCGCCTTGCGCGCCGGTCATCGGCGGCTGCGGCGCCGAGCGGCGGCCGTCTCGGTTCGAATGAGCATGGCGGAAGGTCCCTGGGGCAAAGCGATCGGACCTGGCTCCGGCAGGCGCACAAGGGCCTGCGCGCAGCGCCGGGATCCGCGGCAGTAGCATAGCGGGATTGCAATTAAGAATAAAGTCCTATATACAGCATTCGGATCGTGCTGTCGCAGCCGGTCACTCCGTTACGCCGCTCGTGGGCATCGGCGCGATGGCATGGACCCGCGCGCTGACCCCTCAGGAGCTTCCATGCGTAACGCGCTCGACCCCAACCGGATGAGCACCGACGAGCGCCTGCGCGAGGTCGGCGAGATCCTCGCGGCCGGGTTGCTGCGGCTGCGCGCGCGACGACGCGAACCGCGAGTCGCAGATACCGGAGAGCTTTCCCTGGACTTCACCGCCCGGCAGAGCGTGCATGGCCGAACCCTTCGTGGACGGAGAAAACACCATGCATGACAGTGCGTTGGCCAAGGTGGCGGCGCTGCCGGAGAAATCGACGGCCGAGCTCAAGCAGCTGTGGCGCGAGCTCTACGATCGCGAGCCGCCACCCTACAACCGGCCGTTCCTGGTCAAGCGGCTCGCCTACCGCATCCAGGAACTGGCCTTGGGTGGTCTCTCGGCGCGTGCCGAGGCGAAGCTGAAGGCGCTGGTCGAGGAAGAGGATCGGCGGCTGAAGGGCAAGCTGTCGGTGCGCAAGGGTGACCGGCCGATCAGCGGGACGCGCTTGATCCGTGAATGGCAGGGCGTCGAGCACACCGCCACGGTCCTCGACGACGGCTTCGAGTATCAGGGCCGGAAGTACAAGTCGCTGTCCGCCGTCGCTCGCGCCATTACCGGCACGCGCTGGAGTGGGCCCCTCTTCTGGGGTCTGCGCAATCACCGGAGTGGGAAGTGAAAACACCCGTCCGCAAGATCCGTTGCGCCATCTATACCAGGAAGTCCTCGGAAGAGGGGCTGGAGATGGAGTTCAATTCGCTCGACGCGCAGCGCGAGGCGGGGCTGGCCTACATCACCAGCCAGAAGAGTGAGGGCTGGATCCTGGTCGGCGACCGCTACGATGACGGCGGCTACTCCGGCGGCAGCATGGAGCGCCCAGCGCTGCAGCGCCTGCTGCGCGATGTCGAGGCCGGCACCGTCGACGTCATCGTCGTCTACAAGGTCGATCGGCTGTCACGCTCGCTGACCGACTTCGCCCGCATTGTCGAAGTCTTCGACAAGCACAACGTCTCGTTCGTCAGCATCACCCAGCAGTTCAATACGACGACGTCGATGGGCCGGCTGACACTGAACATCCTGCTGTCGTTCGCGCAGTTCGAGCGCGAGGTGATCGGCGAGCGCATCCGCGACAAGTTCGCCGCCTCGCGGGCGCGCGGCATGTGGATGGGCGGCATCCCGCCGCTCGGCTACGACGTCGTCGACCGCAAGCTGGTGGTCAACGAGACGGAGGCGGAACTCGTCCGGCTCGTCTTCGCCCGCTTCCTGCGGGTCGGCTCGGCGACCACGCTGGCGCAGGAGCTGCGGCGCGCCGGCCACACCACCAAATGCTGGACGACGCAGGACGGCAAGCACCGGCCGGGCAAGCCGATCGACAAGGGCGCGATCTACAAGATCCTCGGCAATCGCACCTACCTCGGCGATGCCGTACATAAGCGGACGAGCCACCCTGGAGAGCACCAGGCGATCATCGACCGCGCGAGCTGGGACAAGGTTCATGCCGTTCTCGCCGACAATCGGGTCGCGCGCGCGAACGGCACGCGCGCGCAGACGCCGGCGCTGCTACGCGGCCTGATCTTCGCTCCGGGCGGGCACGCGATGACGCCGTCGCACACGAGAAAGGCCGGCAAGCTCTATCGCTACTACGTCGCCACCGACGCCATGCGCCAGGGCTACGCCGACTGCCCGGTGCGCAGCGTGCCGGCAGCCGAAGTGGAGGAAGCGGTCGTCGCGCAGGTGCGGCACCTGCTGCGCACGCCGGAGATCATCGCGCGGACGTGCGCGGCGGCGAAGCGGGACGGTGACGAGGCGATTGCCGAGCGCCAGGTCGTCGAGAGCATCACCGCACTGGCGCCGCTGTGGGACGAGCTGTTCCCGGCGGAACAGGCGCGCATCGTCCGGTTGCTGGTCGAGCGAATCGACCTGTCGGCCGAGGACATGCGGGTCCGGCTACGGACCGACGGGCTGCAGACGCTGGTCGAGGAACTTCGATCTCGGAAGGCGAAAGCGGCATGACCTTCAAACGGACGATCGCTGGCGAGAACTGGGAGTTCGACGGCAAGACCGTCACCGTCCGCATCCCGATGACCTGGAAGCGCCGCGGTGGGCGCAAAGTGATCATCGCCCCGGATGGCGGCGACGCCTGGGCGCCGGCAAAGCCACGGCCGGACGAGACGCTGATCCGCGCGCTGGCGCGGGCGCACCGCTGGAAGGCGATGCTGGAAGAGTGCCGGTATCGATCGGCCGGCGAACTGGCCGAAGCCGAGGGTGTCACCCGCAGCTTCGTCAACCGCCTGCTCCGTCTGACACTCCTCGGTCCCGACATCGTCGAAGCCGTCCTCGACGGCCGACAGCCGAAGGGGATGCAGCTGGAGGACCTGACGCGGGCGATGCCGAGCGGGTGGGCCGAGCAGCGCGCGAGCCTTGCGATTGCCCACTCCGCATGAAACACGCCGAGTCGCCACTCCGAAGATCGCCGGTTCGCCGGTAATTTAGGCGATTTGGCCGGGCCCTTCGTGGCGGATTGCGGTAGCGTGGCGGTGAAGCGTCACCTCGGTCTCGGCATCGTCCCACAGCTGCATGCGACAGTTCCTCGACCGCGCATCCATGAGTTTCGCAACCAGCGCCCCCGCATCCGTCGTCTGGGGCGGGGCCTAGGGTTTTGTATTCATGCTGCCCTGGATTCGCGGTTGCTTGTGGGTTGGCGACATCGCTCTCGGTCTCGCGTCTTCGCATGTGGCCGCTAACGCTTGGAGACCTAATTCTCGGGCAAGATCGGCCGCACACATGTGACAATGTCCTTTCGACATCGAGCCTTCGTGTGCATGAGGCCGGCTTGCGATGAACGATCGGACAACTGGTAGGAGGCCAAAGATCCCGCCCGGTGAAGGCGAAAGACGGGCGCAAAGAGGCTATGTCCCCCAGTATGACCTTGGCGCTCGCGTAATCTACCAAGCGCTCGCCTCTGGCGACCTGCAATGGGTAGGATTGGCCGATCGTGGAGCCGGCGCGTTCGACGACGTGGTTCTCGGCCTTCACGACCGCATCACGGCTCATCAAGTCAAGACCAGCCGCGATCCGGAGCCGTTCAGCATCCGGACAATCTTGCTGGGCGGCGAGAATCTGCTGGGGCGAATGGTGGAGTCCCGGCGCAAGCTCAGTGCCAATCACCCCGACGCGCTTGTCGAGACGATCTACGCTTGTGACGACTATCCGCGAACCGACGACAATCTTGCAGGCGCCAGAGATTCGGTATCCTCGGCGGCGTTCATCCGGGCGCATGAAGCGCACCGATCGGTCTGGACACTAACAGACTGGCGGACGTCCCCCTTCGGACTCTTCGTAAATGACGTTCAGGCAGCATCCGGCCTTGATGCCCCTTCATTCGAGGCGGCTTGGCGCAACACGCGTTTCCATGTCGGCGGCCAAGGGCGCGCCCTGGGCCTGGGCAACTGCAGTAACTTTGATAATCGGCGGCTCGCGGAACTTGCCGCCTTGTTACCCCGTCTGGTTGCTGACCGCGCTGACCGTGACCGCTGGTCAGCGGCGGAACTCCTAACGCGCTTGGGGTGGCAGGACCCGTTCCACCTTCGGCATGGGCACGCCTTTCCAGTCGATGCCTTGTACCAGTCCAATGCTCCCACCGAGGATGCTCTGCAGCGGGCGCTATCCCGAACGATTTCGGGTTACGTGAGCTTGATCGGACCTCCCGGTAGCGGCAAGTCCACGCTGTTGGCGGCAGGGCTTCTGCCGACTCCCAGAGCCATTGTCATCCGCTATCTTGCCTTCGTACCGGACGAAGGGCAGGGACTAGGGCGTGCCGAAGCGTTCGACTTTCTGAATGATGTCATTAAGCAGCTGAAGCAGCACGACCTCGGCATCAACATCATGCCGGGCACAGAACTGGCCGAGCTTCGGGGGCAACTCGAGGCGTTGCTGAGGGAGGGAAGTCAGCGATTCCAGGAAGAACAGATCCGGACGCTGATTGTGATCGACGGCCTCGATCACGTCCCCCGGGAGGAACGGCCAGAGCACTCTTTCTTACGAGTGCTACCTTTGCCGCATTCGGTACCGGACGGCGTCGTCTTCGTCCTCGGGACTCAGAGGCTAGATTTGGAGGGAATTCCTCCATCGGTCCCGGATGAGGCCCAACGGGCCGACCGTTGCGTCCAGGTTTCGCCGCTTTCTCGGGAGGCGGTCGCTCTCCTCGCGGACGCGGCTGGCGTACCGGACGACGTCGACCGCGATGACGTGTATGCCCGCTCCAATGGCCATCCCCTGTCCACCCGCTACCTAGTCGAGGGCTTGCTTAACGCCGTCACGCCTGAGGAGCGGCAGGAATGGCTCCGCAACGGGCCGGCCTACGGCGGGGATGTCGATGCGTTTTACGAGCGGGTTTGGCATGACCTAGAGAGGAGCCCCGAGGCCCAACAGGCGCTGGCGTATGTCGCGCTCGCCGAAGGAGCGATAACTCCGGTCAGCCTTGACGCCCTTGTCGGCTCGCACGCGACCGACGTGGCCTGGACCGCGGCAGGCCACCTTCTGGTGAGTGACCGGGGGGCCTGGGCGATCTTTCACAACAGTTTCCGGCTGTTCTTGCGAGACCGCACGGGCCTGCGCCATGGCCGCGTCGATGAGGCCGCTGTCCGAAGGCGCTATAGCGCGCTGGCCGACATGGCACGATGCGCAGGCAGTGGGGACCCCCAGCGATGGATGGAGCTCCGCTACCGGGCGCGGGCCGGCGATCAAAGCGCCGTCGTAAGCTTGGCCCGGCCGGAGCGGTTTCGCACCCAGTTTATCGAAGGACGCAACCCGGGCGACATCCGCGACGATATCCGGTTTGCGTTCAAAGCGGCCGGAGCACTTCGTCGGCCGGATCTGCTCGTCGAGCTAATCCTATCCCTCCACGAGATCTATATGCGAACCGAGGCGCTCGGCGATGCGGTCTTTGACGCTTATGTGAATCTGGGCGAACTTCACCGTGCCCTCGGTCTGCTTCAGGCGGAGGAAGTCTCCTTGTCGGCTGGCAAGGGGTACGAACTGGTGGATGCCTTCCTCAGCAAAGGAGACGCAGCCGAAGGCCGCAAGCTGTTTCATCAGATCGAGCCGCTCGACAAGCTCTTCGGGTCAAAACCGCTTGATCGCCACTCAGAGGAGAACGGGTTAAGCGACTGGGCGGAGCGAGCACTCGTCTTCCGCACATCCGACCAGTTCCTGGCCTCACTGGCTCGGCTTCGTGCCTCCCGTGACCGGTCGGGCCCGGAGATCGATATCGATGCGTACCGGACGCAACTGAAGCTGATTGCCGCCCGGGGTGAGCTGGAACGGACTCCCAACCTCTCGCCCGACGGGTTTTTGGACAAACTACAGATCGGCTCCGAGCACCGCGGTCTGCTTCTATTCCTTTCCGTCCGGTCGGCATTCCAAGCTGATGACACCGGCCTTGTCACCGAACGCTTGGAATCGGCCTTACAGGTGGTTGGCGAGCTTGAACCCGCATGGCGCAGCGAGGCGGCCCTGATTGCAGCCCGATCAGGACGACTCGACCTTGCTTTGCGATACCTGGAGGGCGTTCCGTCACCGACCTTGGCCGGGCAAGACGTCTCCTACAGTGGCGATGACTTCTGGCGCGCGTCGCGGCAGATCATCATGCACGCCCAGATTGCCGCTTGGCTGGGCATGCCGTTCAAGGCCGGCCAAAGCCCGCCATCGCAACTGTTCGCGTCGTACCAATCGCGCCTCGAAACCCTGGGCCGGCTGCTTGGTGACGCTCGAAGAGGAAGTGCCCCCTGTGTGGAGCCGCTCCAGGAGCTCCGTCAAACGCTTGATTTTCTGGAGCACGCCACGGGCACGAGGGACCACGACTCCGAGCGCTGGCGCTTGGATGAGGTAATCCACGAAGTCGTAGCAGAGATGGTCAACACGGCCGCCGCGCTGGGCGAAGACATTTTCGCTCGCTTTGTGGAAGGCATAGACAAGCGGCTTGCTGGCACGCCGAGGCGCGTTGGCCGCTCCGCAGTGAGGCGGTCTTACGCACTGGTGACTTTCGATTATGACCACGACGCCGCCCGCGCGGAGCTCCGCCTCGCGTATGACCGTCAGGGCATCGAGCAGACACCATCCGAACAGCTGGCGGAAGCGGCGCGTGCCGCCTCGGTGCTCTTCACTATCGGTATGGAAGAGCGAGCCCGGGCGGTTTTGGCCGACATGCACACAGATGGCTTGGGTTATTCCCGACCGGCGAAGAAGGACGCGCAGTACGTCCTCTGGCGAGATCTTCTGACAAGAGCCTGCGAGGAGGACGCGAGCGGAAGGCCCGACCGACTGCGATTCTTGGGGCGCCTGCTTGCTGGAATGGCAAAGACTGAGGGTGATGGCGCCGGCGGTCGCGTCGCACCGGATTTTCTTGCACAAGCGGCCCAGGCTGGAGCGGCTTGGGCGCGAGTCGCCACCGATCTCATCGAGGAGATCGACATGGCGCGTTGGCCGGGCCTCGTTTCGGCACTGGTCCGCGGCGTGGTAAAGGGCCGTCCGGATCTGACTGCTGCGGCAGGGGTCATCTTCGGACGCCTCGCTCTACCATGGACGAACGAGCACGATCGCAGCATCTACCCGCAGCTGATCGGCACAGCTCCCGCTGCTCAGGTGGAAAGCGTAGTTCGCCACGCTGTGACTAGCCTCGAAACCGACAGTCATCCGTTCAGACGCAACAACATGCTTCAGGAGGTCGTCACGGCAGCGAAGAAGCGCAGGGTCAACCACGGCGCGGCTGCCGTGGCGCGCTGGAGCGTCGAACTGCTGGCTCGTGAGACTAGTAGCAATTCCGATGACCCGTTCGCAGCGGTGGGTACGCTTGAGGAGTTAGACTCCGCTCTCGCTGGGGTTGGCGACAAGAGTTCTTGGGGTGCAGCACGGGCCTTCGAGCGTGTCGCTCCGGAGAGCGACTACGAGGCTGTGAAGGCGCTCTACGAATGCACAGCTTCGCTGCGCAACAACGAACGGAGCGTCGACGCGGTTGCTACGGCGGCGCTGGCGGCAGGGCGACGACAGGATGCGATGTGCTATCTCGCCCAACTGAAGCAGCTCGCAGACGAACGAGGCGACTGGAGCGCCATATTGCGGGGTGACGCCAAAAAACGGTTCCACCGACTGAGCGTCAAGATTAGTGGTGAAACTGCCCGGCGTGCCGCATTCGATGCCTTTGTCGACGACCTGGTGCACGGCCGTGAGTCCGTCGAGTTCCTACTACCGGAACTTTGTGAAGTTCTTGAACTCCTGTCACCGCAGCCGACCTGGGCGAACGCTTGGCTGGTGCTTCAGAACCAACTGAGCCGGTTTCGCGAGTACAGGTTCGGCGGCGAACCGGAACTGGTTTCCGACGTGCCGGACGGGGACGAGCAGACCCTCGCCGACGTACTGTACCGAGCGGTCGACACCACAAGCATCGATCTGGCGCGGATGGCTCGGGCGGCTGCGCTCGAATTGACGCAAACACCGGGCGGTGCGGCGATCGTCGGAGCACTGCTGCCACGGCTCTGGCGAGCGGGCGGTCACCACGCCCTCGAAGCGGTCCAGATTGCGTGGGAGTGCCGAGACAGCGTCCCTTTGCGCGACGCCGTTGTTCCCTGGTTGTCTGAAATGTTCGACAGTGAGGATTGCGCCGTACGTCGGACCGCCATTTCTCTGGCGAGCGCGTGGGGACGACGGTCGACGACCAAGCGCCGGCCGCTGCCGCCCAGCTATACCCTAATGCTTCCGCCGAATCCTCAGTCAAGTAGGTTTGAACCGCCTTCAGGCGCGTCCACGTTCTCCTCAGGCCTTTGGACTGAAGATCCATTCGCCTGGACTTGGCCCCTTGAGGACGCGCTCAGACTGACAGCCCGTGTGAGCGATCTAGAGTTGGCCAACCTTCGCGCCAGGGCCGCGCAGCTCATGCGGCAAACGGGCGGTAAGGACGCGTTCGGGCCGGAAGCCATACAACGGCAGCTCGGCCGGCTTGATCGCCTCGGCCTGAGATCGACATTTCGCAAACTCGGCGTGACGGCCGCGTTCCATGCCATGCGTCGAGTCGTGGGCGAGTTGGAAGCAGCCGAGGCCATTGATCCCGGGCCTGTCCGCTCCGTTCTTCGTCTTGCCGGCGACTTCGCCCCCGCGATCAGCACTATGCCGCCTTCACCGAGGCCAAGGGGTGTCCCGTGCGCAGCAATACCTGACTTTTACCGATCGGAAGACTGCTCCGCTTGGATTGAGCGCGCGCTGGAAGATGCGGTGACTCCTTCAGTTCAAGGCTACGTCGTGCTCGCCTCCACAGCGGTTCACAAGCGACGCCACTTTCAGGACGAGCGGATTATCGAACAGTACACAGGACCAGATCACGGCGGTACCGATACGGATTTGTCATCGTTGCTTGGACAGCTGCCACGTGTCATCATCATTGGAAGCGTCTTGCCCCTTTATGAAGGTCCGGCTGAAGGTGCGGTGGTTTACGCGGTACCTGACATAGCGGGATCTACTGGCAACAATGTCGTGATGTTATGTCCTGTAATCGCCAGCTTACTCAATTGGCGTCCAGGAACGTATGATCCATTCACGTACCGAGACTCAGAAGGTAACGTGGTAGCTCAGACGCTGCGCTGGCGTGATGGGGGCGTCGTCACCGACCTAGCCGAGACATCGGCCATCGGCCGCGGTTGCGTACTCTTGATGCGAGAAGATCATACGGAAGAAATCCGTCCATTTTTGTTATCATCCCAGACCGTAAAAGCATGGCGGATAAGTCAAAAGGCAGGGGGAACCCAGCGAGTCGTCGGCATTGGTAGCCGCGAACTGGAATGATGATAAATAATAGCCATGTTACGCTAAGGCGCGATGGCGAGTTCGTTGGTACGAAATGAGCCTTCATTCAGTTTCTATTTTCCACTTGAACTGTACCGCCGGCGTTGTCCTGTTGGATCTGCCGATAAGGGACACGCCATCGTAGTCGCTCCCGCCGGCCCAGTTCAGGCAGTCAGGTTCCCGCCGCCTGGCCATAGCCAAACGTTCCCGGGACACGTACTGCATAGCGATTGCGATGTCGAACTGGTACCCGGCCAGCAGTCCCGCAAGTCATTGAGAGCATTGAAGTCACAACCTGAGTACTAAATTGGCGCAGTTCCCAGCTTTCAGAGAAAGGGGCCTGAAGAGAGAACGGTCGGGGCCTCGATTGGGCGGCGTGGTTCTCAGGGGCGGCGGCAAACCCCTTTGAAACAACGCGTTTTTCCGGCTGGCGGATCGCCTCGGAGAGCGTTTCGGGGAGTGCGACTGGCGGAGGGGGTGGGATTCGAACCCACGGTGCCCTTATAAGGGGCACAACGGTTTTCGAGACCGCCCCGATCGACCGCTCCGGCACCCCTCCGCGTTATCCGTCCGCGGTGTTAGGGTTGTGCCCGCGACGACGGCGCATGTTAGCGGGATATTTTCGCCGGGACAATATCAGGTTCCCGCCCCACCGCTACTCGGATGGTGGATCGCGGTGCCAGCGGCGATGCGGGTGCAAACGCGTTCCTCGCGCAGCACCGTTCTCTCCTGCGCGCAGTCGACGCGTAGAGCTGCCAGTCCAATGGGAGTGGTGATGGTTGCACGGACATTTCAATTGAATGTTCGTTGCTTCCTAAGCAGGCCATCGAAACGCAGCCATAAGATTATCGCGTATACGGCCAGAAAGCTTGATGCGCACACACATAGAAACAATTGAAATATATTCATTCGAATATAGACGTATTGGTGAAGTCAATTTGATCTAAGATTCCATGGAGGCAATCAAAACGGACCAGCGCCTGCCCTGTCTTGCCGAATACACGGTAGGCATTTTATCCTCATACGGACCGCTGGCGCCCAGATGTTTTCTTTTCACAGCTGGTGGTTAGCGTGCACGGGATGGCCGTTTTGACTGGGATTTAACGGGGAGTAGGATTATGAGCACTGTTACCGGGACATCGGGTAACGATACAATTCTGGTCGGTTCCACGTCCGCAGGCGTAGTGACCAGTCCTTTGCCGTTTCCGCCGTTCACATTTCCGGGGACGACAAACGCCAACGATACCGTCGATGCCGGCGCGGGCGCGGACTCGATCGTCGGCGGCGGGGGCGCCGATAACATCGACGGCGACGTCAACGACAGCCCGGTCGGCTTCACCACATCCGAGAACGACACCATTCGTGGCGGTGGCGGCAACGATTCGATCCAAGGGTACGACGACGACGATTCGATCTTCGGCGACGCCGGCAACGATTCAATCCGCGGCGGCAGCGATGCCGATACCATCTTCGGCGGCGACGGCAACGATAACCTGAAGGGCTTCACCTTCTTCACCGTCGCGGGCTCGCTTGACGCCGGCGATTCGATCGACGGCGGCAGCGGCAACGACACCATCGACGGTGATGGCGGCAACGACACGCTGCTCGGCGGCACCGGCGATGATACGGTCAACGGTGACCTCGGTGACGATACCCTCGACGGCGGCACCGGCGCCGATTGGCTGGTCGGCGGCGCTGGCGCCGATAACATCGATGGCGATGGCAACGACAGCCCGATCGGGTCGACCACGTCGGAAAACGACACCATCTTCGGCGGCGACGGCAACGATTCGATCCAGGGGTACGACGACAACGATTCGATCTCTGGCGACGCCGGCAACGATTCAATCCGCGGTGGCAGCGATGCCGACACCATCCTCGGCGGCGACGGCGACGATAACCTGAAGGGCTTCACCTTCTTCACCGTCGCGGGTTCGCTCGATGCCGGCGATTCGATCGACGGCGGCGGGGGCAATGACTTCATCGACGGTGACGGCGGCAACGATACGCTTGTTGGCGGCACCGGCAACGATACCGCCACCGGCGATGAAGGCAACGATACCCTCGACGCCGGCGGCGGCAACGATTCGCTGCTCGGCGGTGATGGAGCCGACAGCCTGAACGGCGGCGCCGGCTTCGATTCACTCGTCGGCAACGACGGCGACGACACACTCGCGGGCATCGCCGCGGACGACAGCATGACGGGTGACGACGGCGACGACTTCATGATCGGCGGCGTCGGCAACGATACGATCCGCGGCGGAGAGGGCGCGGATTCGATGCTCGGCAACAACGGCGCCGACTTCATGGAAGGCGACCCCGACGTCGCCGTCGGCGGCGTGGCGACGGAGAACGACACCCTGCGCGGCGGCGGCGGCAATGATACGCTGCTCGGTGGGGACGACGATGACCTGCTGGTCGGCGATTCGCAGAACGATTCGCTCAATGGCGGGCTTGATAACGACACGCTGCTCGGTGGTGGCGGATTGGATACGCTGTTCGGCGGCAGCGGAGACGACCGCCTGGTGGGCAGCGAAGCCCGCGACCTGCTCGTCGGCGGTCTTGGCAGCGACATCTTCGATTTCAATGCCGTCAGCGATTCACGCGTCGGGGGGCGGGACACGGTCGATGGTGTCGACGGAATTGGCGCCGGCGGCGGCGATCGCTTCGATTTGTCAACCATCGACGCCAATACCCTCGTCGCCGGCAATCAGGCGTTCGCCTTCATCTCCGTCGGTGCCTTCACCGGCGCCGGGCAGCTGCGCGTGATCAACGACGGCGCCAATACCCGCATTCTCGGCGATGTCGATGGCGACCAGGTCGCCGACGTCGAGATTTATGTCATCGACGGCGCCACCACTGCCGCTGACTATCTGGCGATCGACTTCATCCTCTGACGCATTTGGGTCCCTTTCTCCAGCGGGCGCTCCTCGTGGCGCCCGTTTTTTTTATCGCGTCCGGGTCTGCAGAGCTCCGTGAGTAGCCCCCCCTTTCCAATCGGGCTCCGGCGCGCACGTTCTTGCGCGTGGTCAGGACGCCGTGCGCACCCAGCCGTTCGTGGCTTCATCCGATATCCGCTCCCAAAGCGCCTCCGCCGACAGCGGTCGAGCCAGGTGGAACCCTTGAGCGAAGTCGCAGCCTTCAGCGCGGAGAAGGTCGAGCTGTGCCTCGGTTTCCACGCCCTCGGCGACCACCTGCAGGCCGAGATTATGGCCGAGGACGATGATCGCCCGCACGATCGCGTCGGCATTGAGGTCGCTGCCCACACCGGCGATGAGAGAGCGATCAATCTTGATGCGGTCGACCGGGAGCTGGCGCAGGCGTACCAGATTAAGGTAACCGGTGCCGAAGTCGTCGATTGAAATGGAAACGCCGAGAGCGCGGATCCGGCGGATGCAATCGGCCAGTTCCCCCTCCCCGGTTAACGGAAACGCCCGCTCGCTGATCTCAAGCTCGATCGACGATAAGTCGCAATCGCACATCGTCAACGTCCGCTCAAGATCGGGAAACGCATCTCGCCGCCGCCAATGGACGAGGGATACGTTGACCGCGGTGACCACCCTGCCCGCTCCGCTCCCGCTCCACTGACGAGATTGCGCGCAGGCACGCCGGATGGCCCAGTTGTCGATCGACGATACCAGTCCGTTGGCTTCGGCGATGGGAATAAATTCACGCGGCATGACGATACCCTGTGTGCCGTTGTGCCAGCGCAGAAGCGCCTCGGCACCCGCGATCCGACCATCGCCAAGCGAGATTTGCGGCTGATAAACGAGGGTGAATTCCCCCCGCTCGATAGCGCCACGCAAATTGCGCAAGACCGTCATCCGGGTCTCGATGATTGCCGTCATGTCCTTCGAATAAAATTCGTAGCCCGCTCGCCCGTTCTCCTTTGCTCGGTACAGCGCGAGGTCGGCGTTCCGCAGCAAACGGTCGGGATCTTGTCCGTCGTCCGGAAATATGGTGATGCCGACGCTGGCGCTGACTTGAACGATGTGTCCGTCCAAATCGAACGGTTCGCTGAACGCCCGCACGATATGGTCCGCAACCATCGCGGCGGACTCGGCTCTCTCAAGATCCGAAAGGACGATGGCAAACTCGTCGCCACCGAGGCGCGCGGGTGGGTCCTCCCGTCGCACGGTCTGCCGCAGCCGCTCTGCCGCCTTGACCAGGAGGAGATCACCCGTCGGGTGTCCAAGCGAGTCATTCACGTCCTTGAAGTGATCAAGGTCGATCAGCAGTACCGCCGCGCACCGTTCGGATCGCGTCGATCGGCTTAGAGAGCGCGCGAGGTCTTCGCGGAAAAGCGTGCGATTGGGCAGTGTGGTCAGGGGATCGTGCCGGGCAAGCCGCTGGGCCTGATCCTCCGCACGTCGGCGTTGCACCGCGGCGGCGACCGTCGTCGCCACGGAGCGAACGAAATTTATGTCGTCCGTGGCAAGGCTCTGCGGCCCGGTGCTCCACGCCTGCAGTACCGCCTGAGCACGACCGTCGATCCAGATCGGCACGCACAAGATGCTGCGGACACCGCGACCGGCCAAGGGCGGGCAGACTTTCCATGCCGGGTCGCGGGCGACATCGTTCACGAGGAGCGGTTCGCCGCACATGAGAGCGCGGCTAGCGACGAAATCCGGGTCCGCCATAAAACGCGTCTCCGGGCAGTCCTCACCCGGCGGCCCGGCGTGCGCGCGTACGATCAAAACGTTGTCCGGATGCCGTTGCAGGATGAGCGTGCCGGTCGCCGAAAGCCCGTCCCTGACGATGGCGGCCGCCTCCGCGAGAACCACATCGAGGGCAAGGCCGGATAGCGCGCGCTGACTGAAATCAACCACCGCCGCCTGAAGAACCGTTCGCGCGGAGACCCGATCCTCAAGATTGCGGAGCAATTTGCGGTTCTCGAAACGCAAGTCCAGGGACTCGATGATCGCCTTGTGCATTTGTGGGCCAACCACGAGAACGGCAATCATGTACGTCAGGAACATCGCCGCCATTACCAGATTCTCGTTTCCGCCCTCCCAGACCAGTCGCAGGCAGAAAGGCAACAGAGACAGAACGACATAAAGGCGAAACGCGGGTAGATGAGCGGTCAACAGGGCCAGCGCACCGGCGGCCATTCCGCCCAGCACAAAGGCCGTCAGCGTCGCCAGGATGACCGATTGAGGTAGAAAGAACACCGCTCCGGCGATACCCCACAACAGGCCGCTGGCCGTAGAGCCGGTGACGGCCGCGAATTCCCAGCCTCTCCAATCCCCAGCCGGCAGGTTACGGTACCTGTACCAGGCAGCCGCTCGGCCGGCCACGCTCAGCAGCAGCGCCGAGAACCAGGACCAAAGCAGCCAAGTATTGATATCATGCGCAAAAAACCATGCGAGGAGCGTGCCGTTGACGAGGTTCGCGCCGAGAATAACCGGCATCCTCGCGTGCAGCATGGCCAAGGCTGCCCGGTCCACGTCGCGGTCTCGGTGTTCCGCAGGTCTATCTTTCCCTATCATCGCGGCATACCGCGCCCTTAATGGGGTATAAAGGGTAGAGAACCACCGCCCTCAAGTAAACGACGGTCTCGCCGCTCGTTCATGACCTAGGCGCTCGTGTCCCGCCGACGCCGTCTCGCCCGTCCTTACAAGGATCTGCGAAACCCAGCCCTGCCCCGGTTTCATGTTCAGCTCCAGCGTGTCAGCGAAACTTCTGGACGTAACCGACTAAGTCGACGGCCGGCAGCGGCCGCGAAAAATACCAGCCTTGAGCTAAGCCCACGCCCCGATCGCGCAAAAAGGCCATTTGATCCCGTGTCTCCACGCCTTCGGCGATGACTTTGAGCCCGAGCGCGGACGCCATGTCGACGATCACCTGGGCAAGGCCCGCACTCGCCGCGTCAGAGCCGATCGTCTTGACAAACGCCTTGTCAATTTTCAGGAAGTCGAGCCGGAACATCCCGATGTAAGCGAGGTTGGAGTAGCCGGTTCCAAAGTCATCGATCGCCACGCGTGAGCCGAGTTCTGCGAGCCCCTCGATCACCTCGCGGCAGAACGTGTCATCGACAAGCCCTCTTTCGGTAATCTCGAACAGCATCTGCCGCGGTCGAATATCGGTTTCCTCGGCTGCCGCTTTGGCGTCGGCGACCACATCCAGGTCAAGGAAATGGACCGGCGCAAGGTTGATCGCGACGTGAAACCCGTCATCCGCGCGAAGCAGCTCGCCGATTTCTTCTCCCACGCGGCGCATCAGCCAACGTGTCATCGGCACGATCACCCCCGTCTCCTCGGCGAGGGCGATGAATACATCCGGCGGAAGGATGCCGCGTTTCGGGTGACGCCAACGGATGAGCGCCTCGGCACCGGCGCAGCGATTTGCATGCAGGTCGATGATTGGCTGGTAATGAACGATGAACTCCTGTTGATCGAGCGCCTCGCGCAATTCGTCACCCATCGAGGGCCGCCGAATGGCGAGCCGCACAGCGACGAGAATGATGACGAAACCGACGGCACCACCGATCACGCCATTGATCGCCGCCAGACGCCGCCATTCCGCGAGCGCCGAAACGCGGTCGGCGGCGATCGCGATCTGAACGCCGAATATCCCCGAGTCTTCCTCGGCGCGGAATAACTGCTCATGCGCGCGCGACGGCCGGCCGAGGACGGCGAGCGGAAGGTCCTGCATGGTCACTTCGACGGAACCGCCGGTGCCGAGAGCCCCCGGCCTTAGCGGACTTAAAAGCACTTCCGGCGGCACGAGGATATTGACGAAGTCCCCATTTGGCAGTCGCTGGGAGATGATGATCGACTTGCCCGGCGTGAATACGGTCGCCACCGGCGGGGTTATGACGAAATCCGACCCGTCCGGCTCGATCGTCCGGGGCGATCCGACGGCGCGCGGTGGGTCCAGCCGCCCGTAAGAGTTGCAGGTGAGGAAGCCGTCGCTTGTTACGTAACCGATGTCGCGCATCGCGTAGAGCGCGGCCGCCTTGGTGCGCATTGCAAGTATGAGCGCGTCGGTGCAGCCTTGCTGTGCCACTTGACTGACGTCCGTCAGCGCTTCCACCGCCGTCTTCAAGACATCGTGCACGTTGTCGGCCACTTGGCGAGCCAGCACATCAATGCGCTCCTGTGCCTGCTCGACGGTGGCAAGGTACGTCCATCCAAGGCCGACGACGATCGGAACGATCGCAAGAAAGCTGCCGCCGAATCCAAATATCAGCAGCCGGCGCGTTCGCCTTTTCAACCTCCCCCCCTTTATCGGCTGACGAAAACAGCCGTCGCGTGTACTATGCGGAAAAAATGCATTGGAGCGTGCGCTATCGTATCACGAACCCGGAACTAGATTGAGAATTGAACGAAGGTTCAGCTGAAGGTTTAATGCGCCGCTCGCGCGAAGACCTTGTCGCCCGCAGGCGCTGCGCGTTCCCAGACGGCTCCCAGCCGATGACCGGCGCTAGGACGACGTTAAGTCCTGTTCAAGGCACCCTGGCGCGTTCCACACAGCAAATCCTGCCACTGGTTTCGCGCAATATTGGCTACCAGCAATGGCATCATCCGCCTCGACCATTGCGTCTCGGCGATTATCAAAGAGCGGCGAGCAGCCCGAAACCGGTCCGCTTCGCGGCAATCTCGACCAGAAAAAAGTGGTGCGGGCGGTCGGGGTCGAACCGACACTCTGTCACCAGAACCGGATTTTGAGTCCGGCGCGTCTGCCATTCCGCCACGCCCGCGTCTTTGCTGTCGTGCTCTTCGCCTCGCTTTGCCGGTGGTCCAGCGTCTATCCAGACGTCCGTCGACGTGAGACGTCAACCTGAGCGAGGCACAGGTGCCACCTTACTCGTCCTCGCCCGCAATTTAAGCGGCAGAAGATTGCGCCACAAGCGCCACGTGCCCGTGCACGGCAAACCTCCGCCGCATACTCCGCCACGTTCGGCGTACTCAAGAAGACTGCCCGAGACCTAGCGGCGAATGGACCTGTCGGACGCGATGGTGTTCGCATTGACCTTCACCGGAATCCGAACGGGAACGAGACCGCGGCCGGGTGCCATCCCGCCCTGGCGCGTGTTTTGCGGCTCGAAGGCCAGCCACGGCTCAAGGAGAGCGCTATAGAGCGCCATGCCATCGCGCACAAGGCTGAGTTGTAGTTTTAAGAGGGCGGTAAACGGATTCGGCAGCATCCGGCGAGTCCTCGCTCGTTGTCACTAATTGTCTATTGCAATAAAATTGCCTGGAAATTGCCCAATCGTCAATTGAGGAAAATTCCGGACTGTCCACCGTGGCGCGTCACCAACCCGTGGTCGCAACCCACCGAAGGTTGAGCTTTCGTTGCCTACCGGCGCCGGAAACCCGGCATGCGCGAGAACACCTGCTTTCCGGAACGAGGCGCCGCGGCCGGGTGCCTACCGCCGCCCCTGGTTCCGTTCGGGCCGGCGCGATCCGGCCCGGCCTTTTGCCCGGGACGGATCGCCAGCTTTCGCCGACGCGTCATCCATGGAGGCGAGCAGCGGCGGTGGTGCCATCCCTGGCCGATCGAGGCCCATTTCGTGCACCTCGAGCCGGCGGATCTCGTCGCGGAACCGGGCCGCGTCCTCAAATTCGAGATTAGCGGCGGCCGCGCGCATCTTTTTTTCCAGCTCGCCGATCACCGCCTTGAGATCCTTGCCGACAACGGCCGTCGCGCCGGCAGCGCCGAGATCGACGGTGACGTAGTCCGCCTCATAGACGCTTTGCAGCACGTCGGCGATGCCCTTCTTGACGCTCTTGGGGGTAATGCCGTGCTCGGCATTGTAGGCCATCTGCTTCTCGCGTCGGCGCTCGGTCTCCCGCAGCGCATAGTCGAGCGAGTCGGTTATCTTGTCGGCGTAGAGGATGACACGGCCGTCGACGTTCCGCGCCGCGCGACCGATGGTCTGCACCAGCGAGGTTTTCGATCGGAGATAGCCTTCCTTGTCGGCGTCGAGGATGGCGACAAGCACACATTCGGGGATATCGAGTCCCTCGCGCAACAGGTTGATGCCGATCAACACGTCGAAGGCACCCAGCCTGAGGTCACGGATGATCTCGATGCGCTCGAGCGTATCGACGTCCGAATGCATGTAGCGCACGCGCACGCCCTGCTCGTGCAGGTATTCCGTGAGGTCCTCGGCCATGCGCTTGGTCAAGGTGGTGACCAGGACGCGACCACCGGCGGCAGCGGCGGTGCGGCATTCGCCCATCAGGTCGTCGACCTGCCTTTCCACCGGCCGGACGATGCACAGCGGATCGATCAGCCCGGTCGGGCGGACCACCTGCTCGATGATCACCCCGCCCGTCTGCTCCAGTTCCCACGGTCCGGGCGTCGCCGAGACGAAGATCGTCTGCGGGCGCATCTGGCGCCATTCCTCGAACTTCAGCGGCCGGTTGTCGGCGCAGGACGGCAGGCGGAAGCCGTACTCGGCGAGTGTCGACTTGCGCTGGAAGTCGCCGCGAAACATCGCGCCGAGCTGAGGGACGGTGACGTGACTCTCATCGACGACGAGCAAGGCGTTCTCGGGAATGTATTCGAACAGGGTCGGCGGCGGCTCACCGGGATTGCGGCCGGTCAGGTAGCGCGAATAGTTCTCGATGCCGCTGCATACGCCGACGGTCTCCAGCATCTCGATATCGTAGGTCGTGCGCTCCTGCAGCCGCTGGGCCTCGAGGAGGTGGCCGTCGCGAACAAACTCCTCGATCCGTGCCTTCAGCTCCTGCTTGATACGGGGAACGGCCTGCTGCAGGGTTGGCCGCGGCGTTACGTAGTGGCTGTTCGGATAGATGACGATCTCATCCAGCCGGCCGAGCTTCTCGCCGGTCAGCGGGTCGATCTCCCAAATCGTCTCGATTTCGTCCCCAAACATCGACAGCTTCCAAGCCCGGTCCTCGAGGTGCGAGGGGAACACCTCGACAATGTCGCCAGGCGCGCGGAAAAAGCCACGGGCGAAGGCGAGATCGTTGCGCTTGTACTGCAACTCCACGAGCCGCTGCAGCAGCGCCTTGCGCTCGATCGTCTGCCCGGTCGCCAGCGTCAACACCATCTGCGCGTAAGTTTCGACCGCGCCGATGCCATAGATGCACGAGACCGAGGCGACGATGATCACGTCGTTGCGCTCGAGCAGCGCCCGGGTGGCGGCGTGGCGCATCCGATCGATCTGCTCGTTGATCGATGAATCCTTGGCGATGTAGGTATCGGTGCGTGGAACGTAGGCTTCCGGCTGGTAGTAGTCGTAATACGAAACGAAATACTCGACGGCGTTCTCGGGGAAAAATCCCTTCATCTCGGCATAGAGCTGGGCCGCCAGGATCTTGTTGGGCGCCAGTACCAGCGTCGGCCGCTGGACGGCCGCAATGACGTTGGCGACGGTGAACGTCTTGCCGGACCCGGTGACGCCGAGCAGCACCTGATCGCGCTCGCCGCCTTCGAGTCCCGCGATCAGCGCCGCGATCGCCTGCGGCTGGTCGCCGGCCGGTCGATAGCCTGAGGCAAGCGCGAAGCGACGGGTGAACGCCACCGGCGGCCGCCTGGCCGGCATGAAGATGGCGGGATTGGTAAACGCGACCATGGCCTCGTTTATAGGGATGCGCCAGCCGGGTTGCCAGTGGCGAGGTCGCCGCCGAGAACCAACAACCGGACGATCTTCGTAAAACCGTCGCTTTGCCGGGCGCTGGCGGTCGGGTACGTCTGGCGGTTGCACGGCGCGGGTGACGGAATGTCAGCGAGACAACCACGAGGCGCGAGACATGATGATGCGTCGCATCGGGGCGAGCGCAGCGGGCGGGCTGATGATCGGCCTCGCCGCCTGGGACGGCGCGGCGGCACCCCCGCCCCTGACCGGCACGTGCGCGATCGTCGTATCCGCCACGGCCGTCGTGGCCGGCGCGTCCTGTCCGGGGCTCAATCCGCTGGCCGTTCCCCCTGGTACGCCGGTGTTGTGGTGCTATCAGGTCCGCAACGAGACCAACATCGACCTCGACGGTGTCGCCATCTCCGACGCGATCCTGGGCGTCGTGCCGGGCCTGCTTGACGAGACCGGCGCTGGCGAGACCTCCGACTTCGTCTCGATCACCGGCGAGGCAGCGTTCGGCACGCACGCGGCGACGGGCGAGGGCCATGATGCGTTCTATCGACCATTGGCCTGCAGCGCCGGCGAAATCACCATGATCAAGGCTGCCCCCGGCCTCGGTCTGAGCGTCACCGCGACCGTCGACCCATGCCCGGGCGCAGCCGAGATCACCGTCGATTTTGGGGCCGACGTGACCTACTGCCATGCGCTCGCCAACCTCGACGCGACGACAAGCCTGACCAACGTCGCCGTTATCGACGACCAGTTCGTTCCTCAACCGATCGCCACGATTGCCTCGCTCGCGCCCGGCGAGAGCCGGACGCTCACCGCGGTGCGTCCGGTGGTGACGGCGACAACCGTCAATTTCGTGACCGCCACCGGCACGCCGGTATGGTCAGTCGAGACATTCCCGCCGGTCGCGGCGCAGACTTCGGTTCTGGTCACCACTGAAGAGCCGTGAACGGCGCCTCAGCCGGCGAGACGCGCGGCGGTGTTCAGTGCGTCGATGACATCGAACAGGCGGGCGGCGTAGTGATCGCGCAACCGCAACGAGGCCTCGCCATCCCCACCGAGCTGCCGCGCCAGCGCATCGATCAGGCGGTGAAGCCGGCGCTGATGCAGACCCAATGCCCGCTGCAGCGGATCGCTGACGATGCCGGCGAACGCGGTGAGCATCGCCGCGCCCAGCATCAGGCCGGCGGTCACCCCGGCGACGAGCGCGGCCGAAGGCTGCGCTACGACGACGCCGTACCATAGTGAGCCGAGACTCGCGCCCAGGGGGAAGCTGGCGATGGCGAGGTGCTGGGCGACAAGGCCGGCGAGCAGCGGGCCCAGCGACAAGGCGCCCGGCGTCAGTTTCTGAAAAGCGCTGGCACCGGCGCCCGCCAGCATCATGTTGTTTACCAGCTCGGCGGCGGCGGTGCGCGCGCCCGTGTAGGTGTCGAGCGTGGCGCCGAGCCGTTGACGTACCAAGGGATCGTCGCGATGGCGCAGGACGCGCGCCGACGCCGCACCAAAACGGGCCGCGAGCGCCGGATCGGCGAGGAGCGCCTCCGCCAGGGCGTCCTTCGTCGATTCACGGGCCCGGTCACGACAGGGAAGCCCCAACAGATCGACGTGCAACCGCCAGACAAGCTCGCGCGCGACGCTGGTGGCAAGGAACACGTTGCGGCGACGCAACCAGCGCGCCGCACTGCGGACGCGCATCCGTCCCAGTCCGCTCGCGGCGAGTTGTATCAGCAGATGCACCGGAACGAGCGCGACATTGGCGGGGGCGCGCAGCAGATCGAGGCCGAAGGCCCGCCGGTGGAGGCGAAAGGTGCCGGCGAGGCTGAAATTAGCACGAGCGAAGTCGTCCACCCGCCCGTGGCACGCCGCAGCCCAGCGCGCGACAGCAGCGGCAAAAATCGTCTCGATCTCGGCCGCGCCCGGCAAATCAGCCGTCGGCCCGGCGTCTTCCGGCGGGATCATCGCACACTCGTCACATAATTGTACCGGCGGCCGGACGCCGTTGCAGGTCTGCCGCCGGCGGCTTACTCTCCTGCTCATATGTGCAATCGACCGGAGCTTTCAGATGTCCTTTCTCGCCCAACGCCTCGCTCGCATCAAGCCGTCGCCGACCATCGCGGTCACGCAGAAGGCGGCCGAGCTCAAGGCCGCGGGTCGCGACGTCATCGGTCTTGGCGCGGGCGAGCCCGACTTCGATACGCCACAGCACATTAAGGACGCCGCCAAGGCCGCGATCGATCGCGGCGAGACCAAATATACCGCCGTTGCCGGCACGCTGGCGTTACGACAGGCCATTTCGGCCAAGTTCGCGCGGGAAAACGGGCTCACCTACGCGCCGGATCAGATTTCCGTCGCCTGCGGTGGCAAGCAATCGATTTACAACGCGCTGATGGCGTCGCTCGACCCAGGCGACGAGGTGATCATCCCGGCGCCGTACTGGGTTTCCTACCCCGACATCGTGCTGCTCGCCGAAGCCGATCCGGTCATCGTGCCCTGCGCCGCTGAGCGCGGGTTCAAGCTCGATCCCGCCGATCTCGATCGGGCGATCACCCGGCGGACAAAGTGGGTGATCCTCAACTCGCCGTCCAACCCGACCGGAGCTGCCTATAGCGAACATGAGATGCGGGAGATCTGCAACGTTCTCGCGGAGCATCCGCGCGTCTGGGTGATGAGCGACGATATCTACGAGCACGTCATCTACGACGACTTCCGTTTCACCACGCCGGCACAGATCGAACCGCGCCTTGCCGAGCGGACGCTGACCCTTAACGGCTGCTCGAAGGCCTACAGCATGACCGGCTGGCGCGTGGGCTATGCCGCCGGCCCGAAACCGCTGATCGCGGCGATGAACATGATCCAATCGCAATCGACGACGCACACCTCGTCAATCAGCCAGGCGGCGGCGGTAGCAGCGCTCAACGGGCCCCAGGACTTCATCGCCCAGAACAATGCCGTCTTCAAGGAGCGCCGCGATCTTGTCGTCGGCATGCTCAACCAGACCATGGGTCTGGATTGCACCTGCCCGGACGGCGCGTTTTACGTCTATCCCTCCTGTGCCGGTACGATTGGCCGCCGCACCCCCGACGGCAAGACGATCGCCACCGACGAGGACTTCGTCACCTATCTGCTGGAAGCGGAAGGCGTTGCCTGCGTGCACGGGGCCGCATTCGGCCTCTCCCCCTACTTCCGCATTTCCTACGCCACAGCGACATCGGCGTTGGAGGAAGCCTGCCGGCGCATCCAGCGAGCGTGCGCCGCGCTGGTCTGAGGACGACAACAGCGGGTAGTTCTGGCTTTAACAGCCGATGAGCGCCGTCCTATGAAGGCGCCGCACCAGATCGGATTCGGGCGGAATCATGGCGGACGATCAGACAGCGGAAGGGCAGACGTCCTCGGCCGGGGAAAATGCCTCCGAGCCGTTGCAGCACCCGTTGGTTATGCCCAACCGCTCCCGCGGCAAACGCCTCGCTTTCGTCATCGGCGGTCTCGCCATCGCCACCCTGATCGCTTATCTGGTGATCCACCAAAAGGCCCCGCCGGTGCCGGCCGTCGCTGTCGAGACGCCGGCGGCGGCGCCCGAAGCGGCGGCTTCCCCTCCCGGTTTCGAGATCCCCCCCGGCTTCAAGGCCCCCCCGGCTTCAAGGATTGCGGGACCTGCCCAAAGATGATGGTGATTCCGCCGGACGCTTCACGATGGGCGCGGCTGACGGTGACGCCGACGCCGCAGACTCCGAACGCCCGTAGCACCAGGTCACGATCGATCAGCCATTCGCGATCGGGCGCAGCGAGATCACCTTCGCGCAGTGGCAGACCTGCGTTGCCGATAAAGGCTGCGACGGGCTGCAGCCCAATCACGAAGGATGGGGGGGGGCGGACGTCGGCCACGACCATACGGTCTGCCGCGACTGCGGCAGCACCCGGGACGGTCAGCAGACCGCGCCGGTCGCCTCGTTCCCAGCCAATCCCTTTGGACTCTTCGATACCAGCGGTAACGTTTGGGAATGAATTGAGGACTGTTGGCGCAGCGACTACCGCGATGCCTCGCCGACGGGAGTGCCGCCCGTCGCGCGCAAGGGGTGCGATAAGCACGTGCTGCGCAGTGGCTCGCGGGATTCTTCCTCGTCCGAGCAGATACGCGCGTCGGCGCGCGGCTGGGGCGAGGCGGACGGCCGCGACAACATCGTCGGCTTTCGGGTGATCACCAGTGTGCGACCGGCCGATGCTGGCGCGCCACCTCAGCCATCGCACCAGACGCGAGGCAGGCGCGCCCACGGTCAGCGGCCTCTGGCGGTATCCAGTTCGCCCAAGAGATCGACGAGCTCGCCCATGAGCACCAACGTGTCGCCCGCGGTGATGATGGTTTCGGGCGAGGGAACCTGTGGTGGCCGGTCTTCGCCAGCGGGGTCGAGCGCGATCACCCGGAAGCGGTTGCCAGCGTCGCGCTCAATGGCGGCGCAGGTCTGCCCCAGCCAGCTCTGCTGCGCCTTCACGGCGAGGATGCGCGCCTGATGTTGTAGCGTGACGTAGTCGACGACATCGGGAAAGGTCAGCGAGGCGGCGACCTTGGCGGCGATATCCCGGTCCGGCTGAACGACCGCGGAGGCGCCGACCAGCGTCAGGATGCGCCGGTGCTCGTCGTCCACAACCTTGACCACGATGCGCGGCACGCCGATCTCGCGCAGGTAATGGGTGAGGAGCACGGTGGTCTCGAGGCGTCGGCCGACGGAGATCAGCGCGACATCAACCTCGCGAATGCCGATTTCGTCGAGGGCCTCGTGATCGGCGGCATCGGCGACGATCGCCTTGCCGACCTGCCCCATGATCCGCTGCACGGTGGCGGCGGACTTATCGACGGCGATGACGTCGTTGCCGAGCGCGTTCAGCCAGACGGCAAGGTTGAAGCCGAAGTCTCCGAGACCCAGGACGGCGATTCGCATCGTTTACCTCGTTGGCTCAGCCGACCATCAGCGGCTCTTCGGCGTAGCGGATCGCGGGGCGCGGGCGACGGCGCGAGATGGCCACCGCGAGCGTCAGCGGGCCGAGACGACCGACGAACATCAACACGATCAGCACGATCTTGCCGGCAATGTTGAGGTCAGGGGTGATGCCGGTGGTCAACCCGACGGTGCACAGGGCCGAGACGACCTCAAACAGCAGGCCCAGGGACCATTGCAAGGAGTTGTGCGCCCGCTCCTGCGCCACCTCGCAGGCGGCGAGCACGATAACGGCAACAATGACGACGATCCCGGCAAGGACGAGAATGATCATCGCCTTGTTCAAGGTATCGGCGGCGATGCTGCGATTGCCGATCCGCGGGTGCGTGTCGCCGCGCAGGCGCGCCCGGCCGAGCGCGAACAGCACCGCCAGCGTCGTCGCCTTGATCCCGCCCGCGGTCGAGCCGGGGCAGCCGCCGACGAACATCAGGGCAATGGTCACGTAGAGCGTAGCGGCGGTGAGATCGTTGTAGGAAACGGTGTTGAACCCGGCGGTGCGGGCGGTGACCGACGCAAAGAAGCTGGTCAGCACGACGTCGCCAGCGCCAGCCCCGGCAAGCACGTTCTGCCGTTCGAGCACGGCGAAGGCGATGGCACCGGACACAAGAAGAATGGCGGTGACCACGAGCGCGGTTCGCGAATGCAAGCTGAGTTCCTGCAGCCGCCCGCCCGGCGGCCGACGGAGCCAAGCGGCAATTTCGGTAATCACGCTGAAGCCAAGGCCGCCGATGATGATCAGCAGGGCGATCGGCAGCACGATCATAGGGTTGTCGCGATCACCCACCAGGTTGTCGGCACGCAGCGCAAAGCCGGCGTTGCAGAACGCGCTGATCGCGTGGAAGACCGAGTACCACAGTGCATCGCCGAGCGGCAGCCGGCGACTCTCCTCGACGAACAGGATCGCCGCGCCAGCAGTCTCGATCACCATCGTCCACGCCAGCACCCGGCGCAGCAGCGCCCCGTAGGCGAGCTTGCGGTTGGATACAAAGCTCGACGAGACCGCATCGATACTGGAGAGAGAAACGCGCTGGCGGAGCAAAAGGAAGAAACCGGTCGATAGGGTGGTGATGCCGACCCCGCCGATCTGGATCAGCAAAAGAATCACCGCCTGGCCGAATCCACTGTACCGGCTCCCGGTATCGACCACGTTCAGGCCGGTCACGCACACCGCGCTCGCCGCGGTAAACAGCGCATCGATGAAGCTGACCGGCGCGGCGCGGTGGGCGATCGGCAGGGCCAGAACCAAGCCGCCCAGCACCATCGCGCCGGCAAAGCCGATAACCAGCAGCCGCGACGGATCCTGCAACGCGCGCATCGGACGACGAAGGCTCCGTTCGAAAACAAGGGGCTGCGGGGCTTATAGCGTGGGCGATTGCCGCCGGCCACCGCTGCTTTGATGGTACGCACGTGCTGGCACCGCTTTCACCATTCGGTCTTGATTCGGATTGAAGCGGCGCTAGGCTCGCTTTACGCGGTCGACACTTGCCCTGCGCTGGTGCGGGGCACACCAAGGCGAAACGCCCACGGGAGGACCCCCCCTTGACCAAGAAACCTTCATCCGGACCCCGATGCGCGGCGTTCGTCGGACCCTACGGGGCCGGCAAGACCTCGTTACTGGAAAGCGTTCTGGCGGTGTGTGGCGCTATCAGCCGCAAAGGCAGCGTGCGGGAAGGTAACACCGTCGGCGACAGCAGCGCCGAGTCGCGCGCCCGGCAGATGTCGACCGAGATGAATATCGCCACTGCGGAATATCTTGGCGAGCAGTGGACGTTCCTCGACTGCCCGGGCTTTATCGAGCTGGCACAAGACGCATACAACGCGCTGATGGTTGTCGACGCCGCGGTCGTCGTCTGCGAGGCGGAACCGCAGAAGATTCTGACCTTGGCACCGCTGCTGCGCTTTCTCGACGAGCGCACGATTCCGCACGTCGTGTTCATCAACAAGATGGACCTTGCCGGCGGCAGCATCCGCGCCACCCTCGAGGCCCTGCAAGGCCTGTCCAACCGGCCGCTGGTGCTGCGCGAAATCCCCATCCGCAGCGGCGAAAAGATCAGCGGCTTCGTCGATCTGGTCAGCGAGCGGGCGTTCCGTTGGAGCGAAGGGCAGCGATCCGAATTGATCCGGATTCCCGAGATCGATGCCGACCGCGAGAAAGAGGCCCGTGCCGGGATGCTGGAGGCGATCGCCGATTTCGATGACGTCCTGCTCGAAAAACTTCTCGAGGACGTCCCCCCGGACCCGGACGAAATCTACGCCGGCCTCGCCCGCGACCTGCAGCAGGACCTGATCGTTCCGGTATTCTTCGGCTCGGCCGAGGGCATGCACGGCGTCACCCGGCTGTTGAAGGCGCTGCGCCACGAAGCCCCGGACGCGGTGCAGACGGCGGAACGGCTGAACGTCATTGCCGAGGAGTCGTGCGCGCAAATCTTCAAGACGCTGCACGCCGCCCATACCGGCAAGCTATCGATCGTCCGCGTCTGGCAGGGCGAATTCGTGGACGGGATGTCCTTGAACGGCGAACGGGTCAGCGGCGTAAACCGGCTTCAAGGCCACAAGCTGGAGAAGGTGGCACGGGCCGCGACCGGCGAGGTTGTCGCTTTCGGGCGGCTTGAGTCGGCGCAGACCGGATCGCTGTTATCGCCTTCCGGCAAGGCCGCGGGCGAGCCCTGGCCGGAGCCACTGAAACCGCTCTTCGCTCAGGCGGTGCACGCTCGTGAGCGCGCCGACGAGGTCAAGCTGACCAGCGCGCTGACGCGACTCGTCGACGAGGACCCCTCGCTCTCCTACGGCCACGATCCCGATACCAGCGAATTCCTGATGTGGGGTCAGGGGGAGATGCAGATTGCCATTGCCCTTGACCGCCTGCGCAACCGGTTCAATGTCCCCGTGGACGCGCGGCGCCCGCAAGTGCCGTACAAGGAGACGATCCGCGGCGCCACCAGCCAGCACGCACGGCACAAAAAACAGTCCGGCGGGCACGGCGAATTCGGCGATGTGCATCTCGATATCAAGCCGCTGCCGCGCGGTGCCGGCTTCGCCTTTTCCGATTCGATCACCGGCGGCGCGGTTCCGAAACGGTACATTCCCGCCGTCGAAGCCGGCGTGCGCGAATATCTCGCGCGCGGCCCACTCGGCTTTCCGGTGGTCGATATCACCGTAACCTTGACCGATGGCACCTTTCACACGGTCGATTCGTCAGACATGGCGTTCCGCAAGGCGGCGCAACTGGCGATGCGCGAGGGCATGGCCAAGTGTGATCCGGTTCTGCTCGAGCCGATCTTCAGCGTGCGGATTTCGGTACCGGCGGAGTTCACCTCGCGTATCCAGCGGCTGTCGAGCGGCCGTCGCGGGCAGATCTTGGGATTTGAGCCCCGATCCGACTGGCCCGGATGGGATGAGGTTTCGGTGCTGCTGCCACAGGCGGAAATGCACGGCCTGATCGTTGAACTACGGTCGGCAACGCTGGGGGTCGGAACCTTCGAATGGCGGTTCGACCATCTGCAGGAACTGTCCGGCAAGCTCGCCGACGAGGTGGTGACCCAGCGCGCGTCGTTGAACTGAGCCCGCCCACCCCTCCAGCACTTTTTCTGACAGGAGAAGACCACGGCATGAACGTGCTGATCGTCCACGCCCACCCGGAGCGCCGCTCATTCACCGCCGCAATGAAAGACTGCGCGGTTGAGACATTCTCGGCTGCCGGGCACAGCGTGGTCGTATCCGACCTCTACGCCATGGGATTCGAACCCGTGGCCTCGGCGGCCGACTTCGCCGAGCCGGCGAACCCGGACTACCTCGTCTACGCGCTCGAGCAGCGGCATGCCTACGAGAGCGGAAACCTCGCCCGCGACATCGCCCTTGAGATCGACAAGCTCATCGCTTGCGACCTGCTTCTGTTCAACTTTCCGCTGTTCTGGTTTTCGGTGCCGGCGATCCTCAAGGGCTGGATCGACCGCGTGCTCATCTCCGGCCTGACCTACGGCGGAAAGCGCTTCTACGACCGCGGCGGCCTTGCCGGCAAAAAAGGCACGATTGCGATGAGTCTTGGTGGACGAGCCCACATGTTCGGCCGCGATGCCATTCACGGCGAGCTCGAGACCATGCTCCGCCCCCTGCTTCGCGGTACCCTTTATTACGTCGGTCTCGAAGTCTTGCCGCCTTTCTACGCCTACCATGTCCCTTATATTAGCGACGCTGCCCGGCGCGAAATCCTTGTATCCTACCGAGAGCACCTGCTAGCGCTCGACCGCTTGCCCCCCCTGCGCTTTCCCCGCCTCGATGACTTCGACGACAAGCTTTTCCCCAAGCCGCGAGGCTGACGCCCCGGCTGCGGGCCGCCGGACCCAGGCCCGGTTTCGGTAGAGGACAAAACGGTGGTGTTCACGGTGCACGGTCAAACGTGAGTGCAGATGAAAGGGCCCGCGTCAGCCCCGGCGCGGCAGGCTCGGCGCACAGCACGCGGCCGCCGAACGTCTGGGCTCGATAGGCCCACTCCCCCGATGTCCTGCGCCTCCCCATCGCGCAGCCGTGAACACCAAGTCGTTTGACCATAAACGAACAGGCGAAATAGGACAACCTGCGTTCGCGCTTTTTGGATCAAAAGCCGACCATCGTCGGCGTGGGAGGCGCTATCGCCACGAACTGCCAACGGCGTGCGCTTGCGTGCCAAGTTGACAAATCGACATTCGGACGCGGGAACATCAGTATTGCGCTGCAGCGCCGGAAGGCAAAAAAAAGCCGGGCCGAAATCCGGCCCGGCAAGTCCAACAGGGAGGCTTCACGTCTGGGAGACGTAGGACTCATCAGAGACGAGCCCTTTTTTCGGGCATTGCACCCGAAACCTGAAAACTCATTGCTGCAGTGCAGCGTCAGGAACGTATATAAGCAGGTTCTGCGGTAACCGCCAGCAAAAAAATACGCATCTCTCGCATGCGCGTTATGCATGCGTGGTTGAACGATTTTTTTACTTTCTCGCCGTATAAGCGGAAATCCTGGTTCCGCTTGCGATGTTCGCACCGGCGAAAGCTTCAGGCCGCAGCATACGCAGGTGCAGCGACACGAGAAGATCGAAGCGGGCGCGATGACCGCAAGACCCGCGCGCTGAGCGGCAGGCGGCACGCGCAGCGAACGCCTCACCCGCCACCCGCTTTGGAGCATCGCCGTCCGGCTTGCCCGCGTCAGTTGGTCAACTCTTCCACTTTTCGCAAGATGAACTGGCGGAACAACATGATGCGGCTCGAATGGCGAAGTTCTTCGGGATAGACGAAGTATACGTCGAGGTCCGGGCCGCGGATTTCGGGGAGGATCTCGACGAGGTTGCTGGCTTCATAGTTCAGATAATGCGGCAGCGCACCGATGCCGATCCCGTTTTGAACCGCACGCAAAATGGCGAAGGTCGAATTGACCTTAAGATAGGCCTTGCGCTTGGTTCCGTCCTTAACATCGGCCTCGAGGAGCCAGTTCAAGTTGGGTACCGGCGGGCGCGCATCCTCGCCGAATACGATGATCCGGTGACCGTCGAGATCGGCGGGCGAGCGCGGCATGCCGTGTCTTTGCAGGTAGGACGGGGCGGCGAACACGTGATACGTCAGCGTCATCAGCCGTCGCTGGATCAGGTCCGACTGGGTCGGCGTATTCATCCGAATGCCGACATCGGCTTCGCGCATCGACAAATCGAGTTCGCTGTCGGTCAACACCAGCGAGACTTCGATATCCGGGTTGTCCTCCAGAAACTCCTTGAGGCGCGGAGCCAGCCAGATCGAGCCAAAGGCAATGGTCGTCGTAATCTTGAGCGGTCCCTTCGGACGCTCCCGGCTTTCGCTGATCCGCGCTTCCGCCATGTTGAGCTTGGCAAGAATCTCTCGCGCCGTCTTGAACAGAATTTCGCCCTGCTCGGTCAACATCAAACCGCGCGCATGACGGTGAAACAACGGGACCTGCAGGCTCTCTTCCAGCGCGCTCACTTGGCGGCTGACCGCCGACTGGCTGAGATTGAGGGTATCTCCCGCGTGCGTGAAGCTGCCGGCCTCCGCGACCGCATGAAAGACGCGCAGCTTATCCCAATCCATTGTCATCGCCGGTTCGATCGCCTCCCAATGGTCGACCGCCGACATGAAGGCCTTCCCTCAAGAGTAAGGACTAGGCCGGAGCCGACGTTGTGACGCGCGTGTCGCGCTATTCTGCGGCGCGAGCCGTGACTTCCTCGCCGTCGTGGGCGAGATATCGTTCTGCCTCAAGCGCTGCCATGCAGCCGCTCCCCGCCGCCGTAATCGCCTGACGAAAGATCTTGTCTTGCACATCTCCGGCGGCAAAGACGCCGGCAACGTCGGTCGCGGTGCTATCCGGCTTCGTCGTCAGATAACCGTCCGCGTCCATGTCGAGCTGGCCGCGAAACAGATCGGTATTGGGCACGTGACCAATGGCGATGAACACACCATCGGCGGAAAGGTCGGTCATCGCGCCGGTGTCAACGTTGCGCACGCGCACGCCTTGGACTGCGCGCACCGGCTCCTGCTGGCCGAGGATGTCTTCGACGACATGATTCCAAAGCAGGCGAATCTTGGGATTGCGCCTCAGGCGATCTTGCAGAATCGGCTCGGCGCGAAGCTGGTCGCGCCGGTGGATCAGCGTAACCGCGGAAGCGAAATTGGTCAGAAACAGCGCCTCTTCGACCGCCGTGTTGCCGCCGCCGACGACCACGACCGCCTTGTCGCGGAAGAAGAAGCCGTCACAGGTCGCGCACGCCGAAACGCCGAACCCTTGAAATCGCGTTTCGGCCTCCAGCCCGAGCCAGCGCGCCGAGGCGCCGGTGCAGATGATCAGTGAATCGCCGAGGTAGATATCGCCGTTATCGCCGACGACACGAAACGGACGTCGCGACAGATCAACGCCGACGGCCATGTCATCGAACATCCGCACGCCGACCTTCGAAGCCTGCCGATCCATCTGTTCCATCATCCACGGACCTTGCACCGTCTCGGCGTAGCCCGGGAAATTCTCGACGTCGGTGGTGATGGTGAGCTGGCCGCCCGGTTGCAACCCGCGGACGAGAATGGGCGCGAGATTCGCACGCGCCGCATAGATTCCGGCCGTATAGCCGGCCGGCCCGGAACCAAGGATCACGACCCTACTGTGATGCTGCGTCGACATGGATAGCACGTTCACAAGAGCGATTTCTGCACGGCAAGCGTGCTCTTTTGCATAGCATAGGTGGCGATAATCCCACGCGCAACACTGCTGCCACCAAAGAGTACGGTAATTTTCCGCCATATTCCCATCGCTAGGAAATTCTCGCTCTTCCGAAGACCGCCTACGCCGAGTAATATAATTGCTCGCGGGCGTCGGACATCGGCACAAGCATCAGGGAAGGGAACGGCGGGCGTGCGGCGGGTGAAGCTCGACAAGATCGATCAGCGCATCCTGTTCGACCTTCAGTCTGACGGGCGGATCAGCAACGTCGAACTAGCGCGCCGCGCCGGCATATCGGCGCCTCCTTGTTTGCGCCGGGTGCGAGCACTGGAACGCGCCGGCTATGTCCGCGGCTATCATGCGGATCTGGAGCCGAAGGCTCTCGGTTTCAACGTCACCGTCTTCGCCCACGTCGGCCTCAGCAGCCAGGCGGAGGTTGATCTCCAGGCATTCGAGGCCCGCGTCGCGTCCTGGCCGGAAGTACGCGAGTGTTATATGTTGGCGGGCGAAACAGACTTTTTGCTCAAGGTCATGGCCGAGGACTGGGACGCTTACGAGCGGTTCCTGACCAACCGGCTGACAGCGGCCCCGAACGTCACCCATGTCAAATCCGCGCTGTCGATCCGCACATCGAAAGCAGAACCGGGTGTGCCCATCACCGCCGAAACTCTTGCGCCTGATGAGGCTGCCAAGGTTCATGGCAATGTGGGCCATGACAACCCAGACGCCGATGACCGTGATGAGGACGGCACACGCGCTCGCGGTGAACAGGACGACGCAGCCTGAGACCGGTCACGGTTCCGGTTCCGCGCGGCCACCCCGTCCTGGCGCCTGCTCTATCCCCTACCCGTTCTCGCCGAAACTCAGCACCTCGACATCGATGATCGACGGCAGTGTGTGGGGCTGGGTACCGCCGGCGGCTGTCGCGACGTCGGCTAGCGCCTTAGTGCCGAGCTCAGGTAAATATCTGCGGGTTCGCCGCCTGGCAGCGTGATCAGGGTCCGATGCCGGAGCCGGTGATCAACCCGCCGTAGTCGACGACAGCGGTGGTATCGGGCGTGTAATAGGGCCGGATCGGCGGGCTGAAGCTCGCCGTCTTCTTGCCGCGACCGGCGCCGATGTCGCCATTGGCGGTAAAAATGGTGATATCCCCCCCCCTGCGCTGTCAGCACGCGGCTGCTATTAACGGTGAAGTCGGCATCGACATAGGCATTGATGGCTCCCCCGCGCAGGGTGAAGATGCACTGGTAGTTGAGTTTGCCCGGTAAAGCCCGGTGCAACGACCGGGGTGCCGGCAGCAGCCTGCGTGGCATTTGCGGCAGCGGGTGTCGCGTTGCCACCGGCGGGCGTTATCGGCGCGATTGGAGCGGACAAAGAGCCGCCGAGGAGCGCCTCGCCTTCGAGCTGGGGCAAAACCGCCTCGGCGTCGCCGTAGCGCGCGCCGTCGACGTAAACGACCGTGCGATCGGCGACGGTTACGGCAACATGGTGCCAGACGTCTGCCGCGAGAAGTTCGCCGGTCCTGGTCCGGATGCGTCCCGAGGGTGTCTCGATCTCGGCGTACGACATGCCGGCCACGAGCCCGACGCGGAAGGCGCCGCCGACGCCGCGCGCCTCGTAGACAACGCTCGTCTGCTCCGCGCCCGCGGGCTTTATCCACACCGACCAGGTCAACGGCTGGCCTGGCGCAATCGCGCGTGATGGTGACGCGGGCAGATGTACCGGTGCGGTGCCATCGAGCGATAGCCCCCAGCTGATCAGGCCCGCCTCGTCGCGGACGCCGGCAGTGAGCGCGTCGTTGTGATTACGCGTCTGATCACGAGCGATCCCGTCCGCTTCACCGAAATGCCAGACCAGAACCTCTTCGCCGTCGTAGGTCCCGGCGGCGTCCGTGGCGGACGGCGCCTTGTCGTTGCCGTAATACATCCAGATCGAGGTCGCCGCGCCCGGCTCAAGCGTCGCAACGTTGACCCAGATCAGACCAACCTCTTCGACGAGCCCGTCGTACTTCTCGATATGGTAGGCGAGCGGCGTCGCGTCGGCGGCGGCGACAAACCGCAGGTCCGAGCCGTCTTCCTTGGCATCGGCGAAGTTGAAGTTGCCGGCGTGCAGTCTGCGACGTCTCGTCACTCCAATTGGCAAGATAGCCCACAGTAAACGGATAATAGGTAATCGGCGCCGTCGACTCGTCCGAGCCGAGGACGACATTTTCGCCGAAGTGCTTGTAATCGAGGCCGCCGATGAGCGACTGGACGAAGCCGGACTGGATGGTCAGAGGCAGGATCGCCCTGCCGCCGACAATCTCGCCGGAACCGACAACGTTGACCCCTCCGACCGAGGCGACATCGCTGTCGGGCTTGAGCCCATAGGCTTGCAGTGACAGGCGGCTGCCAGGAATCCGTGCCAGATAAGAGCCGGAAAAGACTTCGCTGTCCGATGTGCGTTGCGGCGCCACCTGATAGCTGAAGCTGATGCTGTCGCCCCGTTGCCAGAGATTGTCGTAGCGCAGGTTCGCGATCGTCCGCAGCAGTCAAGACAACGGACTCGCCACGACCATGAATAGTCGATAACACGCACGCGACAATAGACATCCGACTTGTCATCAATTGCAACTCGTTGATCGGCGTTTCCTTATAGATACCACAAGAACACACTTCAATTTGTTTCCAACGAACTTTTATTTATTGCAGTTACTTGTCAGCAATATTGCACTTTTGTTGCGTATTTCAGGCGATTTATATTGGAGACAATCAACCCGAGCTGCCGATCATGGTGAGAGATCGAAGCCAAAGAGCAGACGCGCCGGAACGCCTCTCGGCATGAGCCAGACCGAAGGTCAGGGGGGCGCTGCGTGCCGATCGTCGTCGGATTGAGTGAAGGAGCGTCCCGTCGCCGGAGCGAGACGTAAAATTAGCGCCTGGGCGTCGCCGGTGACGACGCGCAGGTCTGAACGGGTCCGCTCAGGCGCGCAGATAGCGCAAGATGTTGTTGCGTATGCGCTCGTGGACGCTCTGGGAGGCGTTTGGGGTGAGAACGGGGTGCCGGTGATCGTCTCGGCCAGCGTGATATAGCGCAGGGCGAACTCAACCAGCGCCGCATCCGGGATTGCCGGGATCGCCTCGGTGTACGGATCGCAACGCTCGACAATCCAGCGGCGCAGGAAGTCCTTATCGAGTGTCTCGGGATCTTCGCCACGCCCGAACCGCTCGGCATAGGACGCAGCGAGCCAGTAGCGGCTGGAATCCGGCGTGTGGATCTCATCGGCGAGAGTAATGCGGCCCGCACCATCGAGACCGAACTCGTACTTGGTATCGACGAGGATCAGGCCACGGTCGGCGGCAATGGCGCGACCACGGGCGAACAGTGCCAACGCCAGCGCGCGGATCTCCTGCCATTGCGCCGCCGTCAACAGGCCACGGGCGATGATTTCGTCACCGCTCACCGGCTCGTCGTGGGCACCGCTTGCCCCCTTCGTCGTCGGCGTCAGGATCGTCTGCGCCAGTTTCTCGTTCTGGCGCAGACCGTCGGGAAACCGCTCGCCATAAAGCACCCGGCGACCATCGCGATACATCGGCCAGATCGAAGTGGCCGTCGTCCCGGTGAGGTAATCGCGGACCACGACCTCGACCGGCAGCATGGCAAGACGGCGGACAACGGTGACGTTGGGATCGGGAAAGTCGAGAACATGATTGGGACAGACATCGGCCGTCGCCTCGAACCAGAACCGCGCCGTCTGGGTGAGCACCTGCCCCTTGAACGGCACGGCGGCGAGAATCTGGTCGAACGCGCTCTGCCGGTCCGTGGCGATCATCAACCGGCGGCCGTCGGCAAGATCGTAGCTATCGCGCACCTTGCCCCGCTGCACCGCGGGAAGGCCCGGGATGTCCGTCTCCCTCAGCACGTCGGCGAGGGACTGGGCGATCCGTGCGCGCAGTGCCGCGCGGTCCTCGCGCATGGGCGTTGTCTGGCTGATCGTGAGCCTCAACCGTAGGTGATCTTGACCACTTCGTAGGAGCGTGACCCGCGTGGCGTCGTCACCTCGACGACGTCGCCCAACGACTTGCCGATCAGCGCCCGGCCAAGCGGCGAGGTGACCGAAAGCAGACCCGAGCCAGCATCCGCCTCGTGACTGCCGACGAGCCGGTACGTCGCTTCCTCATCCGTGTCCTCGTCGGCGAGAAGCACGGTGGCCCCGAAGCGAATGACGTCGCCGGTGAGTTGCGATGTATCGATCACCTGTGCCCGGCTGATGATGTCCTCGAGTTCAGCCAGTCGTCCCTCGATGAAGCTCTGCCGCTCACGCGCGGCATGGTATTCGGCATTTTCTGAAAGATCCCCATGCTCGCGCGCCTCGGCGATGGCACGGATGACGGCAGGCCGCTCCTCCGTCCGCAACCGCCTGCGCTCGTCTTCGAGACGAACCAAGCCATCCTGGGTCATGGGGAATTTTTCCATTCCGTGTCCTCGCGTGTGCTCCCGCTGTTCGATCCTCGCCGGCGTCAGCCCGCCGGGAGCGCGAAGGAGCTACGCGATCACCGGCCGACGGACCACCCCGGCGCCTCAAAACGAACGGGTACCATAGTTCTGCAATGGCGTTACTTCAAGCGCGTGACCCGATGCGATGGCATCGATCGCCTCAACCGCCGCCGCCGCCCCCGACATTGTCGTATAGTGGGGAACGTTCTTGACCAGGGCAGAGCGGCGGATCGACATGCTGTCGCGAATCGCCTGCGCACCTTCGGTAGTGTTGATCACCAAATGAACGTCGCCGTTGATAATCGCATCCTCGCAATGCGGACGGCCCTGAAGCACTTTATTGATCCGCCGCACCGAAAGGCCCAGACGCTCGAGATCGCGCGCGGTGCCGTCGGTCGCCATGAGGTCGAATCCCATATCGACCAACCGCCGGGCGATGACGGCCGCAGCGTCCTTGTCGCCGTCCTTGACCGAAATGAACACCGTCCCCGACGTCGGCAGCTTGATGCCGGCGCCGAGCTGTGATTTGGCGAATGCCTGGCGGAAGTCGGGGGCAATGCCCATGACCTCGCCGGTCGACTTCATTTCCGGCCCGAGGATGATATCGACCCCGGGGAAGCGGGCGAACGGGAACACCGCCTCCTTGACCGAGACGTGCGCCTGCTGGGGCCGCTTGCCGAGATTGAATCGCGCCAGCGGCTCACCGGCCATCACCCGGGCGGCGATCTTGGCAATCGGAACGCCGGTTGCCTTGGCAACAAACGGCACCGTGCGGCTCGCGCGCGGGTTGACCTCGAGAATGAAGATCTCGCCATCGCGAATGGCAAACTGCACGTTCATAAGGCCAACCACGTGCAGCGCGCGCGCCAGTTCGATCGACTGGCGCTCGATCTCCTCGACGAGATCGTCCGACAGCGTGTGCGGCGGCAGCGAACACGCGGAGTCACCCGAATGAACCCCCGCCTCTTCGACGTGCTGCATGACGCCCGCGACGTAAACGTCCGTTCCGTCGCAGACGACGTCGACGTCGATCTCGATCGCGTTCTCCAGATAATGATCGAGCAATATTGGATATTTTTCCGATATCTGTACCGCCTTGTCGATCCCGACCCGGTTCTCGAAAATCAGCCTGGCGAAATAGACGTCGAGGTCGTTCGGCTCGTGCAGGATGTCCATGGCGCGTCCGCCGAGCACATACGACGGACGAACCACCAGCGGAAAGCCGATCCGATCGGCCACCAGCTTCGCCTGCTCGGGTGATGCCGCCGTGCCGTTCGCCGGCTGGCGCAATCCCAGGCGGTGCAGGAGCGACTGAAAGCGCTGTCGGTCCTCGGCGAGATCGATGGCATCGGGCGATGTACCGAGAATGGGAATGTCCGCCTTGGCGAGTCCGTGCGCCAGCTTCAGCGGCGTCTGGCCGCCGAACTGAACGATGACGCCGAGCAGCGTGCCACGCGCCTGCTCGACGCGGATCAGCTCGATGACGTCCTCCTCGGTCAGCGGCTCGAAGTAGAGGCGATCCGACGTATCGTAGTCGGTGGAGACCGTCTCCGGATTGCAGTTTACCATGATCGCTTCGAAGCCGGCTTCCTTCAGAGCGTAGGCGGCGTGCACACAACAGTAATCGAATTCAATGCCCTGACCGATGCGGTTCGGCCCGCCGCCGAGAATGATCACCTTCGTGCGTTCCGTCGGCCATGCCTCGCATTCCGGCATCGCGCCGAGCTGGCTCTCGTAGGTTGAGTACATGTAAGACGTCTGGGCACGGAACTCGGCCGCACAGGTGTCGACTCGCTTGTAAACCGGGACAACGCCGAGCAGGCGACGGCGATGGGCGACCTCGGTCACGGTCTTGCCGGTCAATTCGGACAGCCGCTGATCAGAAAACCCCATCGACTTCAGGCGCAGAAGATCGGCGGCGTTGCGCGGCAGACCGTCGCGCTTGACCTCCGCTTCGACTTCGATGATCGCGCGGATCTGCTCTAGGAACCAGCGGTCGTAACGGCACGCGGAATAGATCTTCTCGAGCGGCAGGCCACGGCGGAACGCCTCGCCGATCACCAGAACCCGATCGGGTCGCGGCAGCGCCAGCGCTGCCAGCACCGCATCGTTATCGCCGTCAATGGCAACGTCGTTGAAACCGGAAAGCCCGGTTTCCATAGAGCGCAGGCCTTTTTGCAAGGTCTCGGCAAAACAGCGACCGATCGCCATCGCCTCACCGACCGACTTCATCGACGTGGTCAGGATCGGCTCTGCACCGGGAAACTTCTCGAAGGTAAAGCGCGGGATTTTCGCCACGATATAATCGATCGTCGGCTCGAACGAGGCCGGGGTCACCCCGGTGATATCATTGGTCAACTCGTCCAGCCGGTAGCCCACCGCCAGCTTCGCCGCGATCTTGGCAATGGGAAATCCGGTGGCCTTCGACGCCAGCGCCGACGAGCGCGAGACCCGCGGGTTCATCTCGATGACCACGATCCGGCCGTCGTCGGGATTGATCGCGAACTGAACGTTCGAGCCGCCGGTATCAACGCCGATCTCGCGCAGCACCGCGATCGAGGCGTTGCGCATGATCTGGAATTCCTTGTCGGTGAGGGTCAGCGCCGGGGCGACGGTGATCGAGTCCCCGGTGTGCACCCCCATCGGATCGATGTTCTCGATCGAACAGACGATGATGCAGTTGTCCGCGTTGTCGCGGACCACCTCCATCTCGAACTCTTTCCAGCCCAGGACCGATTCCTCGATCAGCACCTGATGCGTCGGCGAGGCGGCGAGCCCGCCGGCCACCACGCGCTCGAACTCTTCGCCATTGTAGGCGATGCCGCCGCCCATGCCGCCGAGGGTGAACGATGGACGGATGATCACCGGCAAGCCGATCTCCTGAACGACCGACCGCGCCGCTTCCATCGACTGAACCGTATGGCTGCGTGGGCAATCGAGGCCGATGCGCACCATCGCTTCGCGGAAGAGTTGGCGGTCCTCCGCCATGGCGATCGCGCCGGGAGTCGCGCCGATCATCTCGACGCCGCAACGATCGAGGACGCCGGTGTGATAGAGTTCCATGCCGACGTTGAGTGCGGTCTGGCCGCCCATCGTCGGCAGCAGGACATCCGGCCGCTCGCGCAGGATGATCCGTTCGACCGTCGCCGGCGTGATCGGCTCGATGTATGTGGCATCCGCCATGCCGGGGTCGGTCATGATCGTCGCCGGATTGGAGTTGACCAGCACCACGCGATAGCCTTCCTCGCGCAGCGCCTTGCATGCCTGGGCTCCGGAATAATCGAACTCGCAGGCTTGCCCGATCACGATCGGGCCGGCGCCGACGATCAGTATCGAATGGATGTCAGCGCGCTTCGGCATGATCGGGTCCCGGACTCTCGCAGTTGCCTTGACATCGACGCGCGCGGCGGTCGGCAACGAACGGGTCGCTGCCAAGCCGAGCGGCGGTGCACCTGATAATGCCGCATGCATACGCTCTCTTCTGGGCCGAAGACAACCCCGCGACCACGGGGAGGCCCAGGTGCGCCCGTCTCCGGTAAAAACTTGAGCCGAAGTAACGCGCCCCCACCCTGCGGAACGGCACCGTTGTGGCATCGGCGCCCGCACATGGTGATATCGAAATGACATTTGACAGACGTGGTAGGGCCTAGTACCCCGATAGAGGCAGTTGCGCCCTATTATTGTCTTATTTTGTCTCTCCCAGGTGGCTCATCATGGCAACAACACGGATCGGTACGAACGCCGCAGACACATTGATCGGCACCGTCGCCGACGAAATTTTTCTCGGCCTGAACGGGGACGATTCCATCGTCGCGTCCGACGGCAACGACACCGGCTATGGTGGCAATGGGAACGACACCCTACTCGGCGGCGCCGGGGCGGACTCGCTGAGCGGCCAGAACGGCGACGACGTCCTTATTGGCGGCGCGGGTGATGACACGCTGCTGGGCCAGGAAGGCAACGATCTGTTCATCTGGAACAATGGCGACGGCAATGACTACGTTTATGGTGGCGGGGAAATCGACGAGGTCTCCGTCACCGGTGCGGCTGCGGGCGATGAGTTCACCCTTGCCGCGGGCGGAACCGACGCCGTGCTCGCGCGCAGTAACCTCGGCGCCTTCACCCTCAACCTTTACGCGGTCGAGACGGCCGTCATCGCCGGCGGCAGTAACGACGACCGGCTTACCGTCGGCCCCCTTGATTATACCTCGCTCACCCAGGTTATCTTCGACGGCGGTGATGGCAACGATACGCTCGACGGCATCGCGGCAACCCGCGCGCTGACCGGATTAGGGGGCGCCGGCAACGACAGCCTTACCGGCAGCGAACTTGCCGACAGCCTCTCCGGCGGCGACGGGAATGATACGCTGACCGGCCGTCACGGCGTCGATACGATGCACGGTGACGGCGGCGACGACCTCTTCGCATGGGCCATCGGCGACGGCGGTGATCAGATCGACGGCGGCAACGGAACCGACACGCTCGCGATCGCCGGCGGCACGGCAAGCGATGACATGGTAAGCATTGCCGCCAGCGGATCGAGTCTGTTGATCGACGTAAGCGGATCGGGCAGCGGAACCCTCGATCTTGCGGCGGTTGAAATCGTCGCCTTCGACGGCGGTGGCGGCGATGATCTGATGACCGTTGGCGATCTTGCCGGCACCGGGCTGACCACCGTCAGCTTCAATGCCGGCGACGGCAACGACATTCTCGATGCGACTGCAACCGGGCTTGCCCTTATGACCGACGGAGGTCTCGGCGACGACACCCTGATCGGCGGCAGCGGCGACGACAGCATGCTCGGTGGCAACGGCTATGACGTGCTCCTCGGACTTGATGGCAACGATACCATCGCCGGCCAGGACGGCGATGACGACGTCGACGGCCAGGACGGCAACGACGTGCTGTACGGCAACAGCGGCGACGATACGGTCAGCGGGAGCGCTGGCAACGATACGGTCATCGGTGGCACCGGAGAGGATCTGCTGACCGGCGGTACCGGGGCGGACGTCTTTTGCTACAACGCCGCGCAACTGACGAACGGCATCGCGGAGGGTGACCTGATCGTCGACTACTCGGCCGCGGAGGGCGACAAGGTCAAGCTACCGTCGGCCGCAGCCTCGATCACAAGCTCGTTCGTTCTCAACGGTAATCTGATCGTCGTTCTCGCCGGGGACGGCGATACCATCGAGTTCGTCAACGTCAGCCACCTCGCCGACGTTATATTTGTTTAACCAAGACACCAGCGGCGGTGGGGCGCGCCGCGCCACACCGCCTGCGCTTAAGCGACCGAAACCGCTGATGGCGCGGCGCGGCGCATCAGATCGGTAAAGCGATCGAACAGGTAGTGGCTGTCCTGCGGTCCCGGCGACGCTTCGGGGTGATACTGCACCGAGAATGCCGGCGCGCCGTCGAGGCGAAGCCCCTCGTTCGTCTTGTCGAACAGCGAGACGTGGGTTTCGATCACGCCTTGCGGAAGGCTGCCCCGGTCGACCGCAAATCCATGATTCTGGCTGGTGATTTCAACCTTGCCGGTCTCGAGGTCCTTGACCGGATGATTGGCGCCTCGGTGACCGAGATGCAGCTTGTACGTCCGGGCGCCGAGCGCAAGGCCGAGAAGCTGGTGGCCGAGACAAATACCGAAGAGGGGAACCCGCCGGGCGAGCAGGCCCTGGATCATCGGCACCGCGTATTCACCCGTCGCCGCCGGATCGCCCGGCCCGTTCGATAAAAACACGCCATCCGGTTGATGACGCAGCACCTCCTCCATCGAGGCCGTGCCCGGAACCACCGTCACGCGGCACCCCGCCGAGGCAAGACAACGCAAGATGTTGCGCTTGGCCCCGAAGTCGACGGCAACGACGTGCCAGCGGGGCTTGTCCACACTGGCGTCCCCTCCGCCACGCGTCCACCTCGGCTCGTCCCACTGGTAGGTCTGCCGGCACATGACCTCCTTGGCAAGGTCCATGCCTTCCAGACCCGGCCAGTGCTCCGCCATGAAGCGCAGGGCAAGCGTATCGATCGTCTCGCCGGGACAGTGAATCAGCGCTCCCCGCGGCGCCCCGCCGTCGCGGATACGCCGGGTCAAGCGCCGGGTATCGACATCGGCTATGGCGACGAGATTGTGCGAGCGAAGCCAAGCGTGCAGCGGCAGCGTCGCCCGCCAGTTCGACGGCTCGGTGATCGGCATGCGCAAAATGCAGCCGCGCGCGGCAGGCGTACTCGCCTCCGCATCCTCGGCGTTGGTGCCGACGTTGCCGATGTGGGGAAAGGTAAAGGTGATGATTTGCCCGGCGTAGGACGGGTCGGTGAGGATTTCCTGATATCCCGTCACCGACGTATTGAAACAGACCTCGCCGATGGCGACGCCGACGGCGCCGACGCCCCGGCCCCAATAGACGGAGCCGTCCTCGAGCACCAGAGCAGCGTCCGCTTGGGGCGGCGCCGAAGGCGTTTCGACGCATTGAATGACTGGCGCAGCATATCCTGCTCCCATCTCGTCCGCCACGGGCGCCAACTCCTGATCCTGTCTGATTGAAAGGCGGCGGCGCAGTTAGCCGTTGCGAAACCGAAAGCCTTCACGTCTGACAGATAGGCGATCGCACGCGCCTCGTCAACCCGCCGCATGAACGAATGGCTTGGTTTTGCTCGCCTTTTTTCGGTGACGAATCCGCCGTCGAGTGAAATAGTATGTCACTGCAAACGGATCGGGAGAACACATGCTGCGCGAGAGTCTGGACGAAGGCCTGAAGGCCGCCATGCGCGCGCGCAACGAACGCGCCGTATCGACCTTACGGCTGATCCTCGCGGCGCTCAAGGATCGGGACATCGCCGAGCGCGGCAAGGGCAATCCGGCTGGATTGACGGACGAGCAGATCCTTGGGCTGCTTCGCTCGATGATCAAACAGCGGAACGAAAGCATCCGCCTTTACGAGCAGGGCGGGCGAGTCGACCTCGCCAAACAGGAGGCGGAAGAGATCGAGATCATCGATCGTTTCCTGCCGCCACAAATGGATGAAGCGCACACCGAGGCGGCCATCGCCGCCGCCATCGCCGAAATCGACGCCAAGTCGCTGAAGGACATGGGCCGGGTCATGGCCCTGCTCAAGGAACGCTTTTCCGGACAGATGGACTTCGCCAAGGCTAGCGCGCTGGTTAAACGCGGCCTCGGCTGACGGGCCTGATCGCCCGTCGTGCGCACGCCGATCGCCGCCGCAGAAGGATCACCCCAGCCGTGAGCCTGCCCACGGAGTTTCTGGATCAACTTCGTGCCCGCGTCGGCCTCGCCGAGGTGATCGGCGCCCGGGTCCGACTTGTTCGCCGCGGCCGCCAGTTCCTCGGCCTGTGCCCTTTCCATGGCGAAAAGACGCCATCGTTTCACGTCTACGAAGACCATTTCCACTGCTTCGGCTGCGGCGCGCACGGCTCGCTGTTCGATTTCGTCATGCTCTCGGAGAGCGTCGGCTTTCGCGACGCAGTCGAAAGGATCGCCGCGCTCGCCGGCATGACCGTGCCGGAAGCCTCGCCCGAGGCACGCGAGCGGGAACGCCGGCGCGGCTCGCTGTTCGACGCGATCGAGGCCGCAAGCGCGTATTTTCACAAGATGTTGCGCATGCCCGAGGGCCGCCCGGCCGCCGAGTATCTGCGCCGGCGCGCGGTGAGTGAGGCTGCGATCGAGCGGTTCCGTCTCGGCTTCGCCCCTGATGGTCGGAGTGCCCTCAAATCGGCCCTCGCCCGCGACGGTTTTACCGACGAAGCGATGATCGAAGCCGGCTTGCTCGTCGCGCCGGAGGATGCTGGCCGCTCGTCCTACGACCGGTTTCGCGCCCGGGTGATGTTCCCCATCGCCGATAGCCGTGGCCGCGTCGTCGGCTTCGGCGGGCGACTGCTCGAGTCCGGCGAGCCCAAGTACCTCAACTCTCCGGAAACGCCGCTCTTCCACAAAGGCCGCATGCTCTACGGCCTCGCCCACGCGGCGCCTGCGGCGGCGGCGGCGGGAACGATCATCGTCGTCGAAGGCTACATGGACGTCATCGGCCTCGCCGAAGCGGGCTGGAACAATGTCGTAGCTCCGCTGGGCACGGCGTTGACCGATGAACAACTCCAGACCCTGTGGCGCCTCGCGCCCGAACCCGTGCTGCTCTTCGATGCGGATGCCGCTGGCGAGCGCGCGGCGCTGCGCGCCGCGGAACGGGCCTTGCCCCTGCTCCATCCCGGATTCGGCCTGCGCTTCGCCAATCTGATGGCGGCACCCGGCGATGACCCCGATGCCGCCGCCCGTCGCTACCCGAAACAGTTGTTGCACCGCGCCATCGTCGAAGCCGCACCGCTGTCCGAATTCCTGCTAATGACCGCGACCCGCCAACGACGGCTGAACAACGCCGAGGACTTTGCCGCGCTCGAGCAGCGCCTGAACCAATACGCCCTGGAGATCAGCGACGCTGACGCCCGACGCCAGTTTCAACAGACATTCCGCAGCCGAGTCCGGCGCGCTGCCTTCCGCGGCACCGGCAACATCCACGCAGGGGCCGGAACAGCGATGCGGGCGGCAAGACGCAAAGGCCGAGGCGCGGAGCCGCCCTGGGCGGCACGTGCCAGCATCGGCGCCCCGCCCGCCGTCGCCGGCGCAAATCACGCGGACGGAGCGGCCGCCCGTCCCGCGGAATGGACGCTGCTGGCGATCATGCTCAACCATCCCGAGTTCTTCCACGAAGTCGAAGACAGTTTCGGCGCCATCGCCTTCACCGATTTCAACCTCGACCAATTGCGCCAGGCGATCGTGCAGGCCCTCTCCGGTGGCGAGACCCTCGATGCCACCCGCCTTGCCGATGCCCTTGCCGCCGCCGGGCAAGAGGAATGCGTCGCCGACGTTCTCGCCGATCCGTTGATCCGCACCCATCGCCAGATCGCGCCGTCAGCGCCGTTGGAGCAGGTCCGCGCCACCTGGGAGGAGAATCTCGCGGTGGTTCGCAATGCGGCTCTATCCCCGCTGAGTACCGCCACCGCCGGCGGTCTCGCTCGTCTAACCCGCCAGCGGGCCGCAGGCTCCGGTGGCGATGACGACTGATCGCCGCTTTCTGGCGGCTCCTGCGGAGCTACCGGCGCACATCATGCTGAAATACTCGTCCGCCGGGTTGTCCGCGCGCCGTCACCATCGCGCCATCCGAAGGGACAGAAGTGTGCTCTGAACTCCTTGACCTCCATAAAACCAACACAGTACCGCCGCTGCGGCTCGGGATACCCTTGACGGGGCGAAGTGACGACGCTACTTGACAACATGCGGTGGAGCATCGGGGTCGGGCCGATCTGGCACCGAGTGCGCGCGTGGATTCGAGGGTTGCGGGGCACGTGCCACACGACAGACAGTTCGATAGCGGCCTGCAATGCTCGATCGTCAGCCTGGATGAGAGAGGAAGCCGTAACGGTCGAAGGCGATCGCGACGAAAATCTTCGTCTTTTCATCGGTGGGCATTCGCTCCGGTAAGAGCGAGAAAGATTCTGACAGCGATCCGGCGACGTCGCGTGCTGCGGCGCGGGAGTGGTGACGCCGGTTGGCTGCATTTGGCCGAAGCGAATTGTGGGCGGCAGCGCGCAAATAGGCAGCGAGGGTAGAATGTCGGCAAAATCGGCAGGCGTGGCTGAAGCGACGGATGCGAAGAGCGAGCAACCGGACGGCCCGCTTCTCGATTCACTGGGTGCCGGCATCAAGCGCATGATCGCCCGCGGTAAAGAACGCGGGTACGTCACCTACGACGAACTGAACGGCGCGCTCCCGCCGGAGCAGGTGTCCTCCGAGCAGATCGAGGACACCATGGCGATGCTGTCCGAGATCGGCATCAACGTCATCGAAAGCGAGGAGACCGAGGAAGGCGCGCAGGCTTCGGAGGTCGTTGAATCCGAAACCCCGGCGGGAAATGTCGACGAGAACGAGATGGGCCGCACCGACGATCCGGTGCGGATGTACCTGCGCGAGATGGGCAATGTCGAGCTCTTATCGCGCGAGGGCGAAATAGCCATCGCCAAGCGGATCGAGGCCGGCCGTGAGATGATGATCGGCGGCATCTGCGAAAGCCCGCTCACCATGCGCGCGCTTGTCCGCTGGAACGAAGCTCTGCTCGACGGTCGCCTGCTGCTGCGCGACATCATCGATCTGGACGCGACCTACGATGGCGCCGCTCCGCCGGTACTGCCCACAGCCGTGCCGGGTGATGGCACATCCGCAGTCGATGGTGACGGCGACGGCGGCAATAGTCCACCCGTCGCACCGCTGGCGCCAGTCGTACCGCTAGGCGTGGTGCGGACGTCCGCCAGCGCCGCTGACGCCGCCGCCTTCGCGGCTGACGTCGCCGAGCCCTCTGCCGGCGATGACGCAGGCGAGGAAGACGATCCGGAAGAAGTCGATCCGGAAGAGCAAAATGTTTCGCTCGCAGCGATGGAGATCGCCCTGTTGCCCCAGGTGCTGGCAACGTTCGAGCAGATCACCCTGGCCTATAAGCGACTGCACCGGGTCCAGGTGCAGAGGCTTGAAGTGATCCGTCGCGGTGAGGAAGCGAAGCCCGCGTTGGAAAAGCGTTTTTTCAAGCTTCGCCGGGAAATCGCCACGCTGCTGCAGGACGTGCACTTGCACAACCTGCGGATCGAAGAGCTTGTCACCCAGCTCTACGACCTCAATCGCAAGCTGATCGGTCTCGAGGGGCGGATGATGCGCTTGGCGCTCGATTGCCGGGTAAAGCGCGAAGAATTTCTCGAACACTATCGCAACAGCGAGCTCGCCCCGAAGTGGGTCGAGCAGATCAGCGTGCTGCCGGCCAAAGGCTGGTCGACATACATCAGCCGACACGGCAATGAAATCACGGATTTGCGCCGACAGATCGCCGCCGTCGCCGACGAAACCGCGCTGCCGATCGCCGAGTTCCGCCGCATCGTCTCCACTGTTCAGAAAGGCGAGCGCGAGGCGAGCAAGGCCAAGAAGGAGATGATCGAGGCCAACCTTCGCCTGGTGATCTCGATTGCCAAGAAATACACCAACCGCGGGCTGCAGTTCCTCGACCTGATTCAGGAAGGCAACATCGGCCTGATGAAGGCGGTCGACAAGTTCGAGTACCGCCGCGGCTACAAGTTCTCGACCTATGCGACCTGGTGGATCCGCCAGGCGATCACCCGCTCGATCGCCGATCAGGCACGGACGATCCGCATTCCGGTGCACATGATCGAGACCATCAACAAACTGGTCCGCACCTCGCGGCAGATGCTTCACGAGATCGGCCGCGAGCCGACGCCGGAGGAGCTTGCCGAGAAGCTGTCGATGCCGCTCGAAAAGGTGCGCAAGGTCCTCAAGATTGCCAAGGAGCCAATCTCGCTGGAAACGCCGATCGGCGACGAGGAGGACAGCCACCTTGGCGATTTCATCGAAGACAAGAACGCTGTCCAGCCGCTCGACGCCGCCATCCAGGCCAACCTGCGCGAGACCACGACCCGGGTGCTGGCCAGCCTGACGCCGCGCGAGGAGCGCGTGCTGAGGATGCGCTTCGGCATCGGCATGAACACCGACCACACCCTTGAGGAGGTCGGCCAGCAGTTCTCGGTGACCCGCGAGCGCATCCGCCAGATCGAGGCGAAAGCCCTGCGCAAGCTCAAGCACCCAAGCCGCTCGCGCAAGCTGCGAAGCTTCCTCGACTACTGATCCAGGCCCATGCCCAGGGCGGGAGCCCAGCGCCGCAGTTTGCCGCGCGATAGTCTGCGGTTGCTTTTGCGCAGCACCGCTGGCGGCTGGCTGCTGCGGCCGTGGTTCGACGCCGCCACCCTCCGCATCCTGACCCAGTGGTATTTTCCGCTCTCGCGCGCGTGGGCGGCGGCACTCGCCGCCGACGGCTCCGTCGATCACTTTCTCGTCGACATTCCGTGCGAAGGGCGCCTCTTCCGCCGCATGCTGCCGTCGATCCTGTCGCGCACGAGTCTGCGCATGGCCGCCCTCGTCGCCGCTGACGCGCGCTGGGAAGAGGCACTGTTCACGTCGGCGCCCCCCAGCGCCTGGACGGTCGCGCCGGCGGCCGGGTTGGCCGGGATCGAGGCGGCGAGAATGCACGCCGCGGCGAAGGTGAGCAACCTGCGCGCTTCGTTCGTCCCTTTGCACATGCGGGCGCCGCTGCCGCCGATCGCCTGGGCGATCGAATCGGAAGGATCCGTCGCGCGACGCCATGGCGAGCGGCTTGCCCAGCTAGAACAGGCGTTCGCGGCCCACGTCGATCCCGCGGCGGTCACCGTCTCGCGCGGCTTTCTCGCCGGCAACGGCGTTGATCGCTGGGTGCGCTTTGCCGCGCCGACGACCGCAGCCGCCGGCACGGCGTGGGCGCGGGTCTCCTCGCCGGTGAAGACGCCCATGGCTGCGGCCCGTACGCCGTCGCTGATCTATGCCCACGGTATCGGGATGGAGCCCGAGTTTACCGGCGACGGGCGAAATCCGCTCGCCATGCTCGTTGGCTCAGGTGTGCGGGTGATCCGCCCGGAAGGTCCGTGGCATGGCCGCCGGCGGCTTCGCGGCTTCTACGGCGGTGAGCCGGTCCTCGGCCGTGGTCCGGGCGGACTGCTCGACTACTTCCATGCCCATGTCATCGAAATCGGTCTGCTCGTCGCTTGGGCGCGAGCGACAGGTGGCGGTCCGGTTGCGGTCGGCGGAGTCAGCCTCGGAGCGCTGACGGCGCAACTGGCCGCCGTCGCCGCCTGCAACTGGCCGGCGGAGATGCGACCGGATGCGCTGTTCCTCGTCGCGCCGTCGCATTCGCTCGCCGCGGTCACCTTCGAAGGCAGTCTGACGCGTGCGCTGGGTGTACCGGCAGCGATTCGCGCGGCAGGATGGACGAGCAGCGATATCGCCCACTGGCGCCCGCTGCTTGATCCGACCAGCAGTCCCGCGGTTCCGCCCGAGCGGATCGTCGTCCTCATCGGCATGACGGATGACGTCACCCTCGCCGCCGGCGGCGAGACCCTGGTCCGCTCCTGGGCATTGCCGGAGGAGAACGTCTTCCGCGCATCCGCCGGACACTTCTCGACGTCGTTCGGTTTCGCTCACAGCATCGCGCCGCTGCGCCAGCTTCTGCGCATTCTTGACGACGTCAAAGCGCAAGGGCAAATGCGCTTTGCAGGGGTGCGCGGGCGGAAATCCGCGCTATGATCGCGGTCACCGGCGCGCGGGTCGACCACCCGCCCCCGGGCCCGTAGCTCAATTGGTTAGAGCCGGCCGCTCATAACGGTCTGGTTGCAGGTTCGAGTCCTGCCGGGCCCACCATCCGTCCTCGCCGCCATCGCGAGCAATAACACGGTGTCCGATCGCGACCGTGCCGCGAATGCTCGTCGCGCGATCGACAGGTCGCGCACGGGCGGCCGTCCGGCACACCACACTCAAAAGTGCACGAGCCCCAGCAGGTCGTCGAACAAGACCTTGACGAAAAACAGCGCGGCGATGCAGCCGAACAGAAGGCGGACGGTATCAGTCTCGCCCGACGCGCGACGATGGCGGATCGCGTGACAGGCGATGAAACCGGTGACGGCGAGAAAGAGAATATCAACCAGCGGTCCGAGCCCGTTCGCGTCGTTGATGGTCGCCTCGCCCTCGTCCGTACCGCGATCCTGCCTCGTCGCGGGACCTGCCGTCGGCACCCAGGTTATCACAGCGCAATCGGATCGATCCCGCGAACGCATGACGTAGACACGGACGGCCCGCGTCGTGACGCCCACGGTCCGCGTGGTTGACGGTAATATGTCTGTGCTTGATCAAAAACCGGAATAGATCTCATTTTTATAAGAACGAAAAACCATCAGGATAAAAACATAGTACATATATTACTCGCAATTGTAAGCGACGACGGGAACAACGTAGGGGTTGTTCTGAAGCAAGGTACCCCGATACGCCGCCTGCTTCCCGTACTTGGCGCAGTGCTTATCCGCTTTCTCCTGCATGTTTCCTGAACCAATCGACGGCTCGCGGAACCATATCCCGTCTGGATTCTCGCCGACGACGGTGGCATCGACACTTTCGACGATCGGAACAATGCAGCCGCTCAGCGTCGTCCCCAGCAAAATCATCAGCAGAACTTTCGCCATCTCCGCTCCGTCTTTCATTGAAAATCGGCGCGACGATACCGACAGCAGTTCTGCAAGTCCACGCTACCAACCTGATTGCCCAGCGCGTTTCCGCCCAGGACGGGCAGGTCCGGATCTGCTCGGGACGTATGAGTGGGGAATCAAGCTTGCGATCGTCCCAGGCGCTGGCAAACCACCATGCTCACCGGCAGCCTGTATCGGAAATGATTCCCTGTCTTGCGCCCGAGCGTGCGCCATGGCCCGCCGTCACACCGACCGAATCGTCATCGACATCGATTTCTCCTTTCGCTGGACCGTCCGCCGTGCGAGATGATGCTTGCGCGCGGCGCCCGTCGCGCCGCGCACCTCGAAGCAAACGTCGGCGGCTGCCGTGCACAGGACAGCCTCATCATCAGACGGCAGGGGAGGAAAATGATGGAAATCAGCAAAGTGGGCGTCGTCGGCGCTGGCACCATGGGCAACGGCATCACCCAGGCTTTCGCCGCTGCGGGCTTTAGCGTCGTCATGCGCGACATCAAGGAAGAGTTCGTTGCCCGCGGCCTCGGGACGATTCGCAAGAGCCTCGAGCGCCTCGCGTCGCGCAGCAAGATCACCACCGAGGCCAAGGATGCAACCCTTGCCCGCATTCAAACGACCGTCGATCTTGGCCCCTTGGCCGAGTGCGATCTGATCGTCGAGGCGGCGCTCGAGAACGAAGTGCTCAAGACCAAGCTGTTCGGCGAGCTCGACGCCCTGGTCAAGCCGGACGCCATTCTCGCCAGCAACACCTCGTCGATCTCCCTGACCAAGATCGCCGCCTCGACCAAGCGGCCGGGCCAGGTGATCGGCATGCACTTCTTCAATCCGGTGCCGGTGATGCAGCTCGTCGAAGTCATCCGCGCGCTGCAGACCGCGGACGCGACCTGCGATGCCATCGTCGACGTCAGCAAGAAGATCGGCAAGAAGCCGCATCTGGTGAAGGACAGCTACGGCTTCGTCGTCAACCGGGTCTTGATCCCGATGATCAACGAGGCGATCAACTGCCTTTACGAGGGCCTCGCCGGCCCCGAGGACATCGACGAGGTGATGAAGCTCGGCGCCAATCATCCGATCGGCCCGCTGGCACTTGCCGACCTCATCGGTCTCGACATTACCTTGAACGTGATGCAGACGATCTACGACGGATTCGAAGATCCGAAGTACCGTCCGAGCCCGCTGCTCAAGCAGATGGTCGACGCTGGCTACCTCGGCCGCAAGTCTGGCCGCGGCTTCCACAAGTACGAAACCGCCTGAGATTCCGTTTCGGATCCAAGAATCCCCAGCGGATCGTTCACCGGTCGGCGCGTTGCGGGAGCCCGCCTGCTCCCGCAACGCCGCTCACGGCGGGGACACACAGCCGACTTGCGCCGGAAAACGAGCGCGACCCGTGTCGCAAGAAGCAAGAAGAAGGCGCACTGACAAAAGACCCTGAGCCTTATGTGTTCCGGCTTGCGTCGGCGAGTGTCGAGCGGGCGATGTCCCGCCATCCCGAGGCAAGGCCGGGAAGGTGGATAAGCTCGGCGAGATCGCTCGTCGGCCACGCTTTCGCTGCGAGCAGGCGGTTGAAGCGGGCCATCGACCAATGCGGATTCGGTCGCGCCAGCACGGCATGCCCGTCGCCCGCGGCAACGACGCCGGTCGCCAGGACACGATAGTACCAGCCCGACCGGCCATTGCGGATCATCGCCCGTGGCATGCGGCGATCGGCGAACCGTAAGGCGAGCTTGAAGCACGGCTGGCGCGGTTGCGCGATCTGCAGCGTCGCCGTACCGACGCGGACGATATCGCCAATGCAGACCTGCTCCTCGTCGGTTCCGTCGATAGTGAGATTCTCGCCGAACGCCCCCGGCACGAGCATCGCGCCATGCTCGGGAAATGTCTCCCTCCATTCGGCATAGGCGGCGTGCGCATAACCATAAACGGCTTTTTCGCTGCCGCCGTGAACCCGCAGGTCGGCCTGCTCGTCGCCGGCAAGACCGAGGTCCGTAACCGCGACGGGCCGATCGACCGGCCGTTTGACAAAGCCGCTGGGCACGCCCTCCGGTCCGAGCGGAGCGATCCGGCCGACCTGAACGGACACGACGCGGGCCGCACTATCGGCGGCAGACGGCGCGGCGTGCGTCGGGCTCGCCGTCATCGCCATGGCCTTTGCCAGTCCCGCGCCGACGAGGAGGACAGACCAGGTGGCGTCTCGCTTTGCCCGGCCTTGCCTGCAAGAAGGACGCGATGAACAACGGCGCGGTGTGACATGACCAACTCCCTCACTCGGCGAGCCCGCCCCTGGACGATGCTCGCTGATCTCCCGAAGCATCGGCTATGTTCAAGTTTGTTTTAATCGGGCAAAATCGATGCATTCTATTGCTCGAAGCGGAATAATCGTTCATGGATCGGCTAGACACTTGGGCGATCTTCGCCGCCGTCGCCGAACACGGCAGTTTTGCTGGCGCCGCGCGGGCGCTGGGACGCTCGCCAGCGGCGGTCACTCGCGCCGTCGCCGGGCTGGAGAGCCGGCTGGCGAGCCGGCTGTTTAACCGCACCACCCGCGCGGTCGCGTTGACCGATGTCGGTGCGCGGTATCTCGATACGTGCCGGCGCGTGCTCGCCGACTTCGCCGAACTGGAGGCGACGGCATCCGGCGAACGACAGCAACCACGCGGGGTGCTCAACGTCACCGCGCCGGTAATGTTCGGACGATTGCACGTCTTGCCGATCGTTCAGCAATTTCTCGCCAATTGGCCCGACGTCGACACGCGGTTGCTGTTCCTCGATCGTGTCGTCTCGCTGATCGATGAGGGCCTCGACGTCGGCGTGCGCCTCGGCCATCTTCCGGACTCCTCGCTGCGGGCAATCCTGGCCGGGCATGTCCGTCGTTGCGTCTACGCCAGCCCCGACTATCTGGCGCACTTTGGCGAGCCGCAAACGCCACAGGACCTCAGTCGTCATCGCTGCATCGCCTGCACCGGGGTAACACCGATCCCCGAGCGCTGGACGTTCGAGCATGGGGAGAGACGCCACGCCGTCGCCGTCCGGCCACGCGTGATCGTCAATACCACCGACGCCGCGATCGATGCCGCGCTCGCGGCGCTGGGGATCGTGTGCATGCTCTCCTATCAGGCGGACGCACACGTCGTCGCCGGCCGGCTCAAACGCATCCTGGTTACGAACGAGCCCCCGCCGCTTCCCATCCACATCGTTCATCCGGCCGGCCGCCACCTGTCGGCGAAAGTGCGGCTGTTCATCGATTGCGCGACCGCAGCGTTGCGCGCGCGATTTGGCGGCGAAGGATCGCACGTCGGTAATGATCGGCCATGATAATCGGCCAGCATTGTTGCATTCTATGAAATAGAGAGCGTCGAACGCTTGGCATTCATCCGTAACACGGTGAGGTCCACTCTCTTCCCGTCACGTCGATCAGCGACGCGACGGTGCTTTGATCTCACCAAGGATGCCGCGATGACCATTGCTTATCGAACCACGCACGTGGACGGGGTTACCGTCTTCTACCGGGAAGCCGGACCGGCGGATGCGCCCGCCGTGCTGCTGCTGCACGGATTTCCAACGTCCTCGCACATGTATCGCAACCTCATCCCGGCACTCGCCGATCGCTGGCGGGTGATCGCCCCGGATCTTCCCGGCTTCGGCTTCTCGGACGCCCCGGATCGCGCGACCTTCGCCTACACGTTTGCGCATCTCGCCCAGATCATGGAGCGGTTTACCGAGATTGTGGGCCTCACCCGCTACGCTCTTTACGTCTTCGATTACGGCGCTCCGATCGGCTTCCGGCTGGCCGTGAACCATCCCGAGCGGATCACCGGGCTGATCTCGCAGAATGGAAACGCCTATGAGGATGGCCTCAGCAACGCCTGGGATCCGATCCAGAGCTATTGGCGCAACCCGTCGGCGGAAAACCGCGCCGCGCTGCGAGGGTTTTTCTCCCCGGCCAGCACGCGCTGGCAGTACCAACACGGCGCACCGCATCCCGAGCATCTGGCTCCAGAATCCTGGACGCTCGACCAGGCATTGCTCGAACGGCCGGGCAACGACGAAATCCAGCTCGACCTGTTCTCCGACTATCAGAGCAATGTCGCGCTCTATCCGACGTTCCAGGCCTATCTGCGCACCCACCGTCCGCCCATGCTCGCCGTCTGGGGACGAAACGATCCGTTCTTTCTGCCCGCCGGCGCTGAGGCCTACCGGCGCGACAATCCCGACGCCGATGTACACCTGCTCGACGCCGGACACTTTCCCCTCGAAAGCAACGCCGACGAGATTGCCGGCCTGGTGCGCGACTTCCTCGGCCGCGTTCACACCGCGCCGCGCGCCGGCTGATTTTTCTCGGGCAAGCCATGTGCCCGAAACTCATCTTCGCCAGGAGACCGCGCCCATGACACACAAGACGCCCGCCGTGGTGATGCTCGCCACCGTTGCCGCCCTATCGGCCAGCGCCGCGTTCGGCCAGTCGCTGCCGACGGTCCGCACGCTGCCACTATCGCTTGCCAACGAGGCGGCACTCGCCGCCGTCGCCGCGTGCGAGCGCAGCGGTTATCATGTCACCGCCACCGTCGTCGATGCCTCGGGGCTGCTCAAGGCCGTTGCCAAGGGCGACGGCAGCCAGCCACATACCCTCGATAGCAGTCGGGGAAAAGCCTACAGCATCGTCACCTTGGGGCCGATCTTCGGCGAAACGCTGAACGGCGCGCTTTCCGATCGGCTTAATGTCACGGCGAGAAGCGCGCAGCAGTCCCTGCCGGGCGTGTTCCTGCTCGCCGGCGGCGCCTTGCTGCAGGCCGGCCCCGATGTCGTCGGCGCCATCGGTGTTGGCGGCGCTCCGGGTGGCGACAAGGACGAGGTCTGCGCCCGGGCCGGCGTCGATGCGATCGCCGCAAGACTGAGCTGAAGTGATCGTCGTCCAGTGCTGGCTGGTCAACGCGTAGCGGGTGGGCGTCGACGTCGCCATCGCAGGGGGCGAGACGGCGCCCCCCGTCGGCGCGATTGCCGGCGATCCGCCGCCGCGGGAGCGGCCTTCATGCCGTACTCCTTGAACCGCTCGACGACGCGCTCGATCTCGTCGTCGGCGAGGATGTTCGCACCGCCCAGCAGTAGCGCGACAACGTACTGGCGGGCGAGCGTTTCAACCTCGACCGCGAGCCACATCGCCTTTGCCAGAGATGGGCCGGTGGCGATCAGACCGTGATTGGCGAGCAGGCAGGCGGTTCGTCCGGCCAGGGCGCGGACCGCCGCGTCGGACAGCGCCTGCGTGCCATAGGTCGCATAGGGCGCGCAGCGAATGGAATGACCGCCGCTGATCGCCACCATGTAGTGGGCCGCCGGGATTTCCATGCCGCGCATGGCCAGGGCGGTGCAGTAGGTGGGATGCGCGTGCACGACCGCGTTGACCGCCGGCGATGACGCCAGGATGTCGCGGTGAATCCGCCATTCGCTCGACGGGGCCAACGGGTGACGATAGCGGCCGTCCATCTCGACGCGGACGATATCGACGGCGCGAAGCTGATCATAGGGAATACCACTGGGCGTGATCAGCATGCCGCCGTCATGGCGCGCGCTGAGGTTCCCGGACGTTCCCTGGTTAAGGCCGGTGGCGTTCATCTCGAGGCACCGGGCGACGAGGTCACGGCGGATCGCGTAGTCGCTCATGGGATCAGTCTTGCGTCGTCCATGGCCCACCGTCAATGCCGCGGCACACCAAGGCTGGATCACAGTGCTTGGCCGGGAGGCAGGACGATCGCACACCTCCCGCTTCGAGGCCCACGGCGTCGCGCCCACCCGAGGCCTATTCAACTTCAACGCGTGGTCAAGCAGAACGGCGCGCGAGTCTTTCAAGACAAAACCAGCACCGGTGTTCGGCAGGGTCGGCGAAGACAGGTCTCATGCTACCGAAAGTAATAACGTCCTACGAAACCCGACCTCACTCACGCCACCCGGATGAAATACGACAGAATTCGCGTTAGCATGGCACGGGAACGATCCCGCGTTTGGAAACTTCCTGGGTGATGGAGCCGCCGGGCGGTGCGGATCTGTGCCAACGAATAATGCGACCCTCCGGCGTAATCTCTTCCCCGGGTCTTCCTGGCGAAGAGAGGCGCCGGGTTTGACGGGAGGATTGATCGTGCCAAGGAGAAAACCCGCAGCCTGGGGCCGGATGGTCGCACTGATTGTTGCCGGGATGGTGCTTGCCGCGAACGTCGCGCTGGCGACGGATAGCGAGCGAAGCGATGAGGAAACAGCCATCAGCCTCGCCGAACTGCTCCGCGCCGCGCGCGGTGTGATCTCGGCGAAACAGGACCTGATCAACGATCCAAGCATCGGAGATAAGGGTTTGACCGGAGCGGTGGTCCTTGCCGACGCGCGGCAGCGCTACCGGCAGGCGACGGGGGATGATCTCGCCAGCAACACTGCGCAGAGCCGATACGGACGCGCGATGTCGGCGCTTGAAACGTCGATCGTCGAGGTCACCGACGAACATCAGTCAACGATCAACCTGCCGGGAGTCGGATTCAAGGGCTTCATTCCTGCGGTTTTCGCCAGACTCGTCAACGAGCGTTTTGACACACTGATGCAGGGACAGGCGGAAATGAAGGTTACAGCTCCCAAGGAGTTAGTACGCAACCGCAAATCATTACCCGATCCATGGGAAGAAAATATCATAGATACAAAGCTTAAATCCCCAGACTGGACCACGGGAAAACCGATTCAGGATTCGCAAAGCGTGCACGGACGCCAAGCATTCCGCTTTTTAATCCCGGAGTACTACCAGACATCCTGTCTCGTCTGTCATGGCCATCCCAAGGGTGAAATGGATATAACTGGCTACCCGAAAGAGGGTGGCGACGAGGGCTCGCTTGGCGGCGTGATCAGCGTGATCTTGTACCGTTGATCAACGCGACGAGACCCAAACGCCGGTCAATGACCGCGAACGTTCGGGTGCGGCACAACGCGAGCGGAAGCAGTTCAAGCATGATGCGGTTTTCCATTCGAACCCGGTTCATCGTTCTGGCGGGCGTCGGCCTCGTCGTGTTCCTCGCCACCACTTTCTTTTTAACGCGCACGCTCGTGCGTAACACGGCGTCGCTGGCGGAGCAGACCCGGCTCGTCGAGGTACTGGAGACGGCCTATCGGGCGAGCAGCCAGTTTAACGAGATGAAGTACTGGCTCACCGACCTGGCGGTGAGCTTGCTGATGAACGCGGAGACGCGCGCCCGAGCGGCGCGCGCCAGCCTCGACGACGAACTCGATCGGCTCTCCGCGGTCGCCCCCCAGGCGGCCGGCGCCATTCGCTCCGACGCCGACCGGGTCATGCAGCAATCGCTGCTGGCGGTCGATGCCTACACACACGACCAGCGCGTTCTCGGCAACTCCCTGATGGCGCCGGCGCGCGCCGACATGCAGGACGCGGACACCAAGCTCGCCGCACTGGTTACGCGGCTGCGCGAGGAATCGCGGAGTTTGCGCGATCGGGTAGCCCGCCAAACCGAACAGACCCTTCATCTGGCGCTGGCAGCCGTCGCGGTGGCGGTGGTGACCGGTTTTGCTCTGACTGGCCTACTGCTGCGTTCCATCTCGCTGCCGCTCGCCCGCCTCGTCAGCGCCATGGATGGCCTTTCCGCCGGAAACCTGCGCGTCGACATCCCACCGGCAGGCAGGGACGAAATCGGCGCCATGTCGCGAACCCTTGAACTGTTTCGCGAGAGCCTGCTCGCGCGCGAACGGCTCAGCCGGGAACGAGACGAGCAGCGGCGGACGATCGAAACCGCGGTCGAGACAATCACCGACGGAATCGTGCTTTACGACAACGACGATCGGCTCGTGCTGGCCAACAGCCGGTTCAAGGAGCTGTACGCCAGCTTGCAGCACTGCGTGGTCGCCGGTGTGGCCTTCGAGGACATCGCGCGCGCTGCGCTGGACCTCGGGCTTCACGATCCAGGTGAATGGTCCCGCGAGGCTTGGCTGCAACACCGCCTGAACGAGCACCGCAATCCGGGTGGCTCGCACCTCCACCGTCACGGGGACAGCCGCTGGATCCGCGTGACCGAGCGCAGAACGCCCGATAACGGGACGGTCGCGGTCTATACCGACGTCACCGAGCTCAAGGAGCACGAGCAAGAACTGCGGGCCGAGAAGGAACGGGCGGAAGATGCATTGCACGCATTGCAGCGGGCACAGAACAGCCTCGTGCAGGCGGAGAAACTTGCCCTTCTAGGTCAACTGGTCGCCGGCATCGCCCACGAAATCAAAAATCCGCTCAACTTCGTCAACAATTTCGCCAGCCTGTCGGCAGAGCTGTTGTCTGAGCTGAAAGTGCTGTTGGACGATGCGGTCCCCCACCTCGACGTCGCCGCACGCGAGGAGATCGAGGACCTCTTTGCGACGGTGACGGGCAATCTCAAGAAGATCGCGGAACACGGGGCGCGGGCGGATTCGATCGTCAAGAGCATGTTGGCGCACTCGCGCGAGGGTCCGGCGGAACGTCGTCCCGCCGACATCAACGCACTCGTCGAAGAAAGCCTGAACCTTGCCTATCACGGCGCGCGCGCTCAGGACCGGAGTTTCAATATAACCTTGCAGCGCGATCTCGACCCCGCTGCGGGAACGGTTGAGATCATCCCGCAGGACATCAGCCGGGCGCTGTTGAACCTGTTCTCCAACGGTTTTTACGCAACCCAGGAGCGCCACAGGACATGTGCCGATCCTACGTACGAGCCGACGCTCGCCGTTGCCACCCGGCGCACCAATGACGCCATCGAGATTCGCGTCCGCGACAATGGCACCGGCATTCCCGCGCACGCCGTCGAGAAGGTCTTCACGCCGTTTTTTACCACCAAGCCCCCGGGCGAAGGCACCGGCCTCGGCCTGTCGTTGAGCTATGACATCGTTGTCCACGCGCACAACGGAACGTTCGATGTCGACTCACGCCCGGACGAGTATACGCAGTTCACCGTGCGCCTGCCGTGCGGTAAAGTAGCCGAAAAATCGGGGGAGGCCGACAGATGACGGTCGAGGTTCTACTTGTCGACGACGAGGTCGATGCCCTAGAGCTGTTCCGGCAGTCTTTCCGGCGTGAGATCCGGCGCGGCGAACTGGATATTCAGTTTACCACCTCCGGCGATGAAGCCCTTGCGTTCCTCGCCGGCAGTCATGCCGCCGAGCGGTTCCTGGTGCTGTCCGACATCAACATGCCGGGAATGACCGGGCTCGACCTGCTGCGCGAAGCCAAGCAGCGCTGGCCGCGCCTTGTCGTGATCATGGTTTCAGCCTATGGCGATGCAGACAATCGCCGCCGCGCCCTTGACTATGGCGCCAGCGATTTCGTCACCAAGCCGGTCGATTTCGGTGATCTCAAGCGCACCCTGGAGCCTTACGTTGCCGGAGACGGCATTTGATGGTCAAAAAGATCCTGGTTGTCGACGACGAGCCCGATCTCGAATTACTCGTAACGCAAAAATTTCGCCGCCGGATTGGCGCGGGCGAATACGCTTTCCTGTTCGCCAGTGACGGCGAGGAGGCGCTTGCACGGCTGGAAAGCCACCCGGATGTCGACGTCGTCCTGTCCGATATCAATATGCCCCGTATGGACGGGTTGACCCTGCTCACGCGCCTGCAAGACCTTTCAAGCATGCTGCGGACGGTGATCATCTCCGCTTACGGCGATATGAAGAACATTCGAACCGCGATGAATCGCGGCGCCTTCGACTTCATCACCAAGCCGATCGATTTCGACGATCTGGAAGCCACCATCGCCAAGACCATCGCCGACCTCGACGCCTTACGCCGCGCCAACCAGCTGCGAATCGAGGCGGAGCGGGCACGCGCCAATCTCGCGCGTTATTTCTCGCCTAATCTCGCCAATTATCTGGCTGACCACCCCAAAGCGCTCGATCTCGGCGGTGAGCGCCGGGAACTGACGTTCCTGTTTACTGACCTTGCCGACTTCACGCCGTTTGTCGAACGGCTTGATCCATCGATCGTCGTCACCGTCATGAACGAGTACATGGGGGAATTGTCCCGCATCGTCTTTGCGCATGGCGGAACCATCCATACGCTGGTCGGCGACGCCATTCACGCCATGTTCGGCGCTCCCCTCGAGCACGCGGACCATGCTGCCCGTGCTGTCGCCTGCGCCCTCGAGCTGGACGCATTCGCGCGCGCGTTTTCCGAGAGCAAGAAGGCGGAGGCGGTGCCGATCGGTCATACCCGCATTGGCGTGCATACCGGAGCCGCCATCGTCGGCAATTTCGGCGGTGACGCATTTTTCCACTACACCGCCTACGGCGATGCGGTCAACACGGCCGCGAGACTGGAGACGGCCAACAAACAACTCGGCACGCGCGTGTGCGTCAGTGGCGAAACGGTGCGTCTTATTCCGGATTTCGTCGGCCGGCCCGTTGGCACTCTCATGCTGAAGGGTAAGGAACGGGGGATTGACGCATTCGAGCCCCTCGATTCCACCGCCAGCCAGTCGCGGGGAATGGTGAACTACCGACAGGCATTTGAGCTACTGGCGGCCGGTGATCCGAACGCCACCCAGAGTTTCGCCGCCTGCGTCGGCGCCAACAGCGATGATCGGCTGGCTACCTTCCATCTCCGGCGGCTCCTCGCCGGCCAGACCGGCCCGGTCATCGCTCTGACGGGCGCCTAGCTAAACAGTGATCTTCCTGCGGGAGCGCGGATCGGGCGATCGCGTTGTCTGTGCTCGACCGCTCCTGCCATCGCCTTCCACCGTACGCCGATTTGGTTAGAGTGGCGCTAGAACAACGACCGGACGAGAAGGATTGCCGGGCGCAACCGATGTCGATCTCTGCGTCACCGAGCCCAAGCCTCGCGCAAAGCCACCGTGTTCGCGTGCCCAACGCAGCACGGGGCCGTCTGCTGGCCGAGGGCGTACGCCACTACGAGGAGGCGCGCGGCGCACCGCTTGACGAGCCGGCGGCGGAAGCGGCGGCGCGTGCCGCGGGAGGCGATCTGGAGGAGCGGATTATCGTTCGCGCACGACACCTGACGATAGCGGCGCCCCTGCTCGCCGCGTTTGCCCGGCTGCGCGAGACGACGGTTATCGCGACGGCGATCGCCGCGATCATCGCCGCCTCTGCCGGCGCCGCTTCGGTGCGCGTCGTGTTGGGATCGCACGGCGACGGGCCGGTCAACGTTTTCTGGGCAATCGCCAGCCTCCTCGGCCTGCATACGCTGACACTGCTGATCTGGCTGGCGCTGATCGTCTTTGGACCGGGCGGCGCCGCAGCGAGCATCCTCGGCAGAGGCGTCGCCGCGATGGGCGGATGGCTCAGCCGCCGGTTTGGCCACGGTCACGTCGAACTTGCCGCCGTGCGCGCCGCCAGCAGTGTGCACGCCGAAGGCAAGAGTGCATGCTGGTCATTGAGCGCGATGGCGCACACGCTGTGGATCGCGTTTCTCACCGGCTGCATCTTATCGGCGCTGATCATGCTCGGCACCCGGCAATACGATTTCGCCTGGGAAACCACGATCTTGTCCGAACCCGCCTACATAACGGCGACGCGGACCCTGGCAACACCACTCGACGCTCTCGGCTTTGCCGTGCCGGACGCGGAGCAGGTTGCCGCCAGCCGGTGGCGCGCCGAAGGCAAGGCTTTCGGCGAGTCCCGGATTGCCTGGGGCGGCCTCCTGATCGGCTGCCTGCTGCTCTACGGTCTTGCTCCGCGCAGTGTGGCACTCCTGGTGAGCCTGATCGCCCTTTCTTGCGCCCGGCGGCGCTTTCGCCTCGACTTAACGCACGCGGGTTTCGCCCGCCTCAGTCGTCGGCTGATGCCGATCGCCCGGCCGACCGGCGTGCGCGACAGCGACGACGCGATGAGACGGGATATACAGGACGACAAGACCATTGCGCCGGATGTCCTGCCGATCGCCGGCCAAGGTCCCGCCGGCATTCTCGGGTTTGAGATCGAGCCTCCCAGCTCGGGCTGGCCACCTGATCTTCGCGGCTTGCGCTGGCAGGATTTCGGCTTCATCGACGATCGGCAGGATCGGCAACGGGTGATCGCGGACCTGAGCGAGGCGAGCGGCTTGCGCGCCCTCGTCGTCGTCTGCTCGCTGGCAGCGACACCCGACCGCGGCACCGGCGTCGTGCTGGACGCCCTGCGCCGATCCAGCCCCTGCCCGCTCGTCGTCGTGCTCAGCGACGGCCAGCGTGTGCGCGAACGCATGCCGCGCGTTGAGGTCGAACAACGAATCGCCGACTGGCAGGCGCTGGCCATGCTTGCCGGCGTCGCGGCCGCATACATCGTCGCCTGCGACCTGCCGCACCTGACGGACGCAAGCCGAGACCGCCTCGCACGCCTCCTTGCCGGCGGCACGGGCGATGCGACAGCGCCGGACGCACACGCCGGCGCTGAGCGCCTGGCACGCGCTTTCGCGCTCATCGTGTCCCGCGCGCGCACCTGGACAGCGGCGCCGGGCGTACACGAGCAAGCCGCGCTGCACCGGGCGATCGCCGATGTCTACGCGAGCAGCGGCGAGCCGCGCTGGCAGACCATCCTGCGGGCGCGCGCGGCCGGCGCCGCACCGCGCCTCGACGATCTCAAATCCGGCGCCCGTCGCATGGTGGCGCTGCTGCCCGCCCGCTTGCGGGCAGACCCGCGCTGGCTTGCCGCCGGCGCCGCGGCGGGCGCATTAGGCTGCATTGCCGCGGCAGGCTTGATCGCGCCGGCGGCAATCGCTGCGTTGCCGGCATGGGCCGGGCTCGGCGCCGGCGCCGCAGCGCTGCTGGGACCTTCTCTCGCCACGTCCCACAACGATTCCGATTCGCCCGCCGATCTTAGTCAGGCGGTCCGCGCTGCCGCCCTGTTCGCCCTCCTCCTCGAATTGCAAGGACGCGACGAAGCGGCGATCGGCCGCAGCCTGGACGGCATTGTCGGCGACGATGTCCCGCCACCGATCGCCGATGCCGACACGGCGCGGTCGTGGCTGGATACCCTCGCTCAGCGCTTTGAGCGCATCCGGGGGGAGGAAGAGCCATGACCCCCGGATCGCAGGCGCTGCCGGACGGACTCGTGCCGCTCAAGATCGCCATCGTCGGCCATACGAACACCGGAAAAACGTCGCTGGTGCGCACGTTGACCCGCGATGCCAACTTTGGCGACGTTTCAAATCGGGCGGCGACCACGCGTTGCGTCGAGGGCAGTACCCTGCTGGTCAAGGGGCGACCGTTTATCGAGCTCTACGATACGCCCGGCCTCGAGGATCCCGGCGGATTGCTGGAATTGATCGACGGGCGGCGCGGCGACGGCAGAGCGGACTGGATCGATGTCATCGAAGCCTTTCTCGCCAGCGACGAGGCGCGCGGCCGCTTTTCCCAGGAAGCCCAGGCGATCCGTCAGGTGCTGGCGAGCGACGCCGCCCTTTACGTGGTCGACGCGCGCGACCGGGTGCTGGGCAAGAACCGGGACGAACTGGAAATTCTCGGACGATGCGCCCGGCCTGTCGTTCCGGTACTCAACTTCGTCGCCGGATCGGGCGCGCAAACGGCCGCTTGGCGCGCGCATCTCGGCCGGATCAATATGCATGCCATCGCCGAATTCGATACCGTCGTCTTCGACGCCACGGGCGAACAGCGGCTGTTCGAGACGATGCGCGTCCTGCTCGCCCGCTTCCGTCCGACGCTCGACGCGCTGATCGCGGAGCGCGCGAGCGAACGCGCGCGGCTCGTCCGCTCCGCTGCGGAGCTGCTCGCCGACCTGCTGATCGACGCCGCCGCCTTTTCGCTCATCGTGCCGGAGACGGAGATCGACCGACAGCACGAGAGCATCGCAGCGCTGCAGCGGACGGTCCGCGACGGCGAACAGCGTTGCATCGCGGCGTTGCTGGAGCTGTTCCGCTTCACGTCCGATGCGTACGAGGCTGACCGGCTACCGCTTGAAGACGGCCAGTGGGGCATTGATCTGTTCAGCCCTGCGGCGCTCCGCCAGTTCGGCATTCGTGCCGGCAGCGCCGCGGCCGCTGGCGGGCTCGCCGGAGTCGCCATCGATGTCGTCACCGGCGGCCTGTCGCTCGGCGCCGCGGCCATTCTCGGCGCCGCCCTGGGCGCCCTGTGGGGCAGCGTTGCGACTCACGGCCGGCGATTAGGCGACGTCTTTCGCGGCTTCACCGAGCTCAAGGTGACGGAGGAAACGCTAAGGCTTCTCGCCGCGCGCGAAACCTTGCTGATCGAAGCGCTGCTGCGCCGGGGTCATGCCGCGCAGCAGGCAATCCCGGCGAGCCGATCCGATGAGGATGCCGTGCGACGTCACGCCTGGATGGATCGATCATTACCGGAGACCTTGGTCGACGCGCGCATTCACCCCGAATGGTCGCGCTTCGCCGTGCTTGACGCCCGCGCCGCCCCCAACGATCGCGACCGTACCATCGCCCGCGACCGCCTTGCCGATCAGATCGAACACCACCTCGCGCAGGTGGAATCCCAAGCCATCGGCAAAGCCCCATCCGAAACCCGCGCCGGCTGAGTTGTAGGCGGCGCGCACCGTCTCGCGCGCCGCCGCGTACGCCCGTCGTCAGGCTGCAGCAACATCTTCGATGGTGATGCCGGTGATCCAGGCTTTCGCCGCAACTTCGATGCAGACATTGGAATTGGCGGCGAGTTCGACGGTCAGGGTTACGTTACGACCGGCAAAACGGGCGAGATCGATGCCGCCGCGCAAGGTCCATTCGTCCTCGCTGAACTCCATGCCGCGGACGGAGACTTCGTCGACCGGAATACCGTCGACCAGGACGCTGAAGCTCGCTGTCGTCAGGATGTTGATCGCGGCATCCAGCGACAGTTTGCGCTGGTAACTCAACTGGGGGCTGCCTCCGAGCGTGAGCGTACGCGACGCCACCATGACCTTGTTGCCGATATCGCAGTTGACGCCCGATGATGCGTAACCGAACAGGACCCGCCCGCCACCCGGCCCCCTGTCCGCATCGTCGAGAAGCTGCCAGCCATCGCCTTCCCAGCCGGACCCGGCGATATCTACAGTGCGACCAGGGCGTGACGGCCCATCGCCGCGGGGATGCAGCAGACCTGCCGCCTCGAACGACTTGGTCAGGATCGACTGCACATCAATGCCACCGATCGTACCGCGTCCCGAGGGCCTGGCGCCCGGGCCGGAGCCGGCCTGTCCACTGCGCTTCTCGCCCAGTGCGGCGAAGCGCTCGGCCGTCTCGAGCGATTTTTCGATCAGGCCCTGCACGTCAATGCCGCCGGCGCGGAGTCCCGCCGACGGTCCCTGCCGTCGGGCCTGGCGCAGACTTCTCAACGCCCCCGCCGCCTCGAACGCCCTGCCAAGGATCCCGCCAATATCGACACCTGGCGATGGCCCCTCCCCGCCACGCCGCGCCGTCTGATCGGCGCCGGGCGCATCGGCCTTGCGCTCGTCCATGCGTTCGGCCTTACCGGGTGATGAATCCGACTGTGGCGACGCGGTGCGAATGGGGATTTCGATTGCGACCGGCAGTCCGTCCGTTCGCGGCGCGAGGGCCGGTACTTCCTTGTCGAGGACGGTGGGCCGTATCGCCTCGGCCGGCGGCGCGGCCATAACCGGCGGGGCGATCGAAGCGTCCGGCTCCGTTGCCTTTGCTTTTGGCGCGCGTGTCGGTTCCGCTTCAAACGAAACGTCGATTGCCGGACGGCGCTCGCCAATCAGACCCCAGGAACGAGCAATCATCAGGCTTGACGAGACACCCGCGTCGACGATGAACGGGCCGGCCACACCACAGCCGTCCTCGCCGGAGGGATCGATCGGCGCGCCGTGAGCCATGCCTGCGACAACGACGGACTCGACGCGCGCTGCCCCGCTTTCGTCCTTCCAAACGCTGCGCACGAAACGCTGGGTGCGCTCCACCTCCGGTTCCGTCGCCGCGAGGCCGTGCACGTCGAGCCACTGCTTGACGCTCTCCGCGGCGTTGCTGGGCTTGACGGTCGAATCGGCATCGCCGTGCCAGACGGCGATTTTCGGCCACGGCCCCTGGTGCAGCGAAGCGGCGCGAACGAGATCGCCCCAGTCTTGCGCCGGCCGGGTGGGTCCTTGAAAGATCACCTCGAACGCCTCCTGCAGGCCGCTGGCGCTGCGATAGGGCACGCCGGCGATGACCGCTCCACCGGCGAAAACCTCGGGGTATGTGGCGAGCATGACGGAGGTCATCGCCCCGCCGGCCGATAGACCGGTGACAAAGACGCGCGAGTGATCGATGCCGTGGCGGGCGGCCATCTCGTCGATCATCTGGCGGATCGACAGGGCCTCGCCTGAGTCGCGAGCGTTATCGTCGGTGCGAAACCAGTTGAAGCAACGCATCGGATTGTTCGTCCGCCGCTGTTCGGGAAGCAAAAGGGCGAAACCGTAGCGCTCGGCGAGTGTCGACCAGCCGGTGCCGGTGTCGTAGGAGGTCGCCGTCTGGGTGCACCCGTGCAGCACGACGACCAGCGCCGGTGTCGCACCGAGGCTTTCCGGCACGTAGGCCAGCATCTTCAGGTTGCCGGGATTGCTGCCGAAGTCAGTGACCTCGGTGAGGCGCGGAGCGCGCGCTTGGGCAGTGTCTGCCGCTGTGCCCGCCGCCGCGTCGACCGCGGCTTGCGCGCTTTCCGCGACCGAGACGAATTTTTCCCATGCGCGCCGATGGCGGCCATTACGGGCGAGATGAGCGAGGCTGGATATCGTCTGTCCGAGTTCGATCACGGAGGGCGTCCCTTTTTCTGATGGGGCAGTAAGAGCAGCGATCTCGATCAGCTTGCTGACTGGCAGAAACACGCTGTGGAAAAGGCCCGGATCGGCGGTTCCGCCGCGACCGGGGTCGAGCCAGGCGGGCAACTGGCCGCCTTCGGGTAATTCGTAGCGCTGTGCGATCACGGTGCGCCTGCCGTCCATCCAGGCGGCGAGTTGCAGCGCCGCGACCGGAAAGCCGCGGTTTACCCAGACGCCGAACACATCCCGGGCGATGGCGCGGACGTCGCCGTCTCGTGCCTCGTCGAGCAGACGGGCAAGTGCGTCACCGAACTCAAATTGAGCGAGAGCCAGCGGCGGCGCGGCGCGTTGACGGTGATCGCGCCGGGTGGCGGGAACGCCGACAATAACGCCAGGACTGGTCGCATCGTCGGCGATCGCCGTTGGTCTAAGCGCGCGAAAGCAGCGGACAGCCTCCACAGTGTGAATCTGTTGTGGAGCCGCCATGACACCGACGAGAAGATCGGCGGCATAATCGGCGGTTGCCGGCGGTGCGCCGGGACCACGTGGACCGGGAGGGATCAGGCCGCCGGTAACAAGGAGCGTCACGCGCACCCGGACGTCGCGGCGCGACGCCCCAAGGATATCGGCCAGCCGCTCGCTGAATTCGTATCGTCTCAGTCCTGTTTTCATGACAGGACGCTACCATGCGCCGTTTATGAGCACCATAGTTTTTTAATAACTGTCGTTTATTAATTTGTTCGGACGGCCTGGGGACAGGGATGCCCTTCATCACCAACGCGGAAGAAGAGGTCGGCTCCGTGGAGCGGATGCAAGGTCAGACGGGTTAGGCAACGCCGCTGGCAAACTCAAGCGGCAATGCGGGCGGCCGAAACAGCGCCCAGGAATCGAGCAGCGCGATAAATTCGCCTGATGGAAGGGGAGGTGTAAAATACTGTCCATGTGCCGTAGCACAGCCAAAAGATTTAAGTAAGGAGAGCTGCGCTACCGTCTCGACACCTTCGGCGATGACACGAAGACCAAGCCGCTGCGCGACGGCGATCAAGGCGTCGATCACTTTGGCATGACCTTGATCATCGAGCATAGCACCGATAAACGATGGATCAATTTTCACCGCGTCGAGTGGTAAGCGTGAAAGAGCGTTGATTGACGCGCCGCCAATACCGAAGCCGGAGACCGTGAAACGGACTCCGAAGGACTTGAGCTGACGAACGATGGCGACAATTTCGTTGGTCGCATCAATCAGCAGACGCTCGGCAAGTTCCAGTTCGAGGCTGGTCGCATCGAGGCCGCTGGCAGCGAGCTCCCGCCGAACGCTGTCGAGCAGCGATGCGTCTCGAAACTGATGGCAAGAAACCGGAACCGACACATTGACGTCGGTATGACCGCGATCCATCCACTGGCGCGCGTCCGCGCAGCTTCGCCGCATCATCCATGCGCCGATCGTCGTCATGAGGCCGGATTCCTCGGCAATGCGCAGAAACTTGCCGTGACCAACCTCGCCGAACTGCGGATGCGCCCATCGCCCCATCGCTTCGCCAGCGACAATCGCTCTCGACGTCAGGTCGACGATCGGGCGGTAATAGATCGACAGTTCATCGCGCTCGATCGCGCGGCGCAGGTCCGATTCCAAAGGTTTCGCACGTTTTCCGCGTCCGGACGGATCGTCGCAAAACAGGCGAACCGTTCCCCGCCCCTCGTTCTTGGCGACGTACATCGCGGCATCCGCGTGCTTGATCAGGGTTTCGGCGTCGTCCCCGTGCTCAGGGTAGATAGAGGCACCGATACTGGCGCCGGCGAGGACCGCTTTGCCGCGCAGGATGAAGGGCTGCGCCATGGCGGCGACAATCCGCTTGGCGACGACGAGCGCATCGGCTGAGGTCTGAATGTGCGGCAGGATGACGGCGAACTCATCCCCGCCAAAACGCGCGGCGGTGTCTTCCTCGCGAGTAACCGACTTTATCCGTTCGGCGGCACGAAACAAAAAATCGTCGCCAATCGCATGGCCAAGGGTATCGTTGATTTGCTTGAAATGATCAAAGTCGATGAACAGGACACCGATTTTGCCCCCGCGCCTGCGAGCGCCACGGATCGCGCGCTCCAGGCGATCGAGCGCCAGCGATCGATTGGGCAGGCCGGTGAGCGCATCGTAATTCGCTTGAAACTGCAGCTTGGCTTCGATGCGCTTGCGCAGGGTGATATCGACGACACTCGCCTGGGTCGCGTGCGCACCCTTCCAGGGAATTCGTTTGAACTGCGCCAGCACGAAGACGTCTGAGCCGTCGAACCGCCTGCCGCGCACCTCGATGCACCGCGACCCGCCCTCCCCGTCGTCCGCCACCCCGATCTCGCCGTCTTCGCCGTCCGCGTCGCATTGTAAGGTGCCGGAAACGCCAAAGACACCGCCGTTCGTGGAGCTTGCGTCGGCACCAATCACCTCGGCAATCCGCCGCCGATCCTCCACAGGCCACAACGCGTCCCATTGATCAAGCCCGGTAATGTCTTGCGAGTGTGTGTATCCGAAAATATCCGTAAACGTCTGGTTTGCGAAGACCGGTCTGCCGTCCTGTTCGATACAGACGCCAAGCAAAGATGATTCGACGATGGAGCGATACCGCTCCTCGCTCGCACGTAGCTCATCTTCAGCATTCTTACGCGCCGTCATATCAACTTGAATACCGATATAATGGGTAAGCGCTCCATCGGCATCACGTACCGGTGATATCCGAATATTTGCCCAATATAGATCTCCATTCTTCTTTTTATTATATAATTCTCCTAGAAAATCTTTTCCTTCTGATATTGTTTTCCACATTTCTTTGTAAAAATCTATGGGTATCAGATTTGACTTTAGCAAAGCCGGGGTATTTCCAATACATTCTTCGCTTGAATAACCTGTTAGCTGTGAAAAGCTCTTATTTATATATTCGATTACACCGTTAGTATTTGTAATATGTATCGCTGTGGAACTTTGTTCGACCGCGTGCGACAGCTTTCGAAGCTCCAGTTTTGCTTTGTGGGTTTCGGTAATATCGTCAATGCTGACGAAAGCGTGCGGTACGCCGTCGACCAGAAACATGCGTGCTGACAAGAGCCCGAAACGGCACTGCCCGTCCTTGCGAACAAGCGAGTGTGGTCTGTCGCGCATGCTGCCGGTCGCGATCAACGATTGTCGCCATGCGTCCCGCTCCAGCGCCGACGCCCAGAAACCCATCTCGACCGATGACCGACCGATCAGCTCGCGCCGCGAACAACCGATGTATCGCTCCATCGCTTCATTAACGTCAAGCAACAGGCCGTCTGCGAGGCGGCTGATGGCGATGGCGCTGGTGGATGTGCTGAAAGCGATACGCAAGCGCTCCTCGGCCTCGCGCCGGCGACGCCGATCTTCAACTTCGGCGGTGATATTGCAACCGGTTCCACGATAGCCACGGAACGCACCCGTGTCGTCGAACACCGGAACCCCGCTGACACTCAGATGAACCTCGGCGCCGTCGGCCGTACGGACACGATAGCAGAAATCGCGAAACGGGCGGCGAGCCTGCAGGTCGGCGAAATGGCTTTGCCAATCCGCATCCGGGTCCCGGTCGGCGCCGAGATCGCCGCGTTTCTTGCCAATCATATCGCGGGCGGGGATTCCCATGCGCTGGTCCATTTCCTCGGAGAACCAGATGAATCGCAGATCGGCATCCGTCTCCCAGAACCATTCGGAACTTGCCTTGGCGAAGTCGCGCAGTCGGTGCGCGCGCTCTTCGAAATCTGCGCCCGAAAAATCGACGGCTTCGAGAGCATTCATGCGTAAAGCGCTCCGGCTGGGGGAACGCCGCGCGGACCGGGTGCCGACCGCTGGCCGGGGAACCCCGGGCGTATCCGACCTGCGTTCTTTCTTGCTGCCATGAACGCGCTCCACGCTAAGGATGTCCTGACGCTCTGACAGCCCGCTTTGTTCGCGCTCAAAGCGCAAGGACCGCTAAATCGCTCAGTGAGACCAATCGTAGCGTGAAAGTGCTAATGCGATCTTACCGCAGCGTCGAACACGTCGCATTCAAACACCGCTCCTCGCAACAAGATCCGGCGCTCATTCCTCCTCAGGCGCGGTCGCGACCATGGACGGGCGGATCATGATCATGCTGTACCAGTCGCCCAGCATTGTCCGGCCAATCCGCCAGTCCTCCTGGCTGTAACGGAAGTCGAGCCAGCCGAGACAGCAGCCGACCGCAATCTGGCCAATGGTAATCTGCGGGCGAAAGCGTGGCACCTCACGTTCCAGCATGTCGAGCCCCCGCGTGACCTTGCTTTTCTGCCGCTCGATCCACGCCGGCGACTGTTCTCGTTCGGGGCGCCTGGATTCCAGCCAGCGGGCGGTAGCAGCATCGAGAATGCCCTTACCGAGCGCCATCAGCCGCAACGTCCGCCAACGCTGCGGCACGTCTGTCGGAAACAGCTTGGGTCCGTCATGCAGGCTGTCGAGATATTCGCAAATGACCGACGAATCGAACAGCGACAGGCCGTCATCGGTCACCAGTGTCGGAACTTTGCCGAGCGGATTTTCGCCGAGAAACTCCGCCTTTGGGGAACGGTGGTCCGTCGTCACCCGTTCGATGCGATCGCTCAAGCCGGTCTCCAGCGCGGTCACCGTAACCATACGCACGAACGCAGAAGTAGAGGAATAGCGAAGCTTCATCTCAAGGGTCCCTTACGAATCCGTAAGATCGGCAAGAAGGATCGGCAGCAACAGGGACGAACCGCTGTATCGCCGGCTACCTCTCAGAACACGTCCTTACGCCGGCGGATCGTGGCAAACGTGGCAACGGCGTCACCGACGGTTCCGACCGCCGCCTGCAGTCCCGGATCATCGGCGCGCAAAAAGGGGTTCGTCGCCCGTTCGATGGCAATGGGCGAAGGAACCGTCGGCTGTCCGCGCGTGCGCAAGGCGCGCACGTCCTCGGCACGCCGGAGCAGGGCCTCGTTGTCCGGATCGATGGAACAGGCGAAACGGGCGTTGCTCTCGGTATATTCATGGGCGCAAAAAGCGCGAGTGGCGTCCGGTAGCGCGCGCAGTTTGAGCAGGCTCGCCCACATTTGCGCTGGCGTTCCCTCGAACAGGCGCCCGCAACCCAGCGAGAACATCGTATCTCCGCAAAACACCGCCGCAGAATCGGCGAACCAGTAGGCTATATGGCCCAGGGTATGCCCGGAAACATCGAGCACCCGTGCCCGCGACGATCCCAGCGCGACCTCATCCCCTTCCTCGACGGCCAGATCGATACCGGGAATACGCGCCGCATCATGACGGTTGCCGACGATGACACATCCGGTCACCCGCTTCAGCGCGAGATTGCCGCCGACGTGGTCGTGATGATGGTGGGTGTTGAAAATGTGCGACAATTGCCAGCCGAGCCGCTCAAGCGCCGCCAGAACCGGCGGCGCAACGGCGGGATCAATGGCGGCACAGGCTCCTGTCTGCGCGTCGCGTGCGAGATAGATGTAATTGTCGCTTAACACAGGGATCTGCTCGACTTGCAAGCTGGCCAACTGCTCCATTTCACCGCCCCTCGTCCCGCGACAGCGCCCTTTGTTCCGATGCAAGACTATCACCGCCCGCACCGGCTGCGCTAGATTGGCCGGATCATGTGGTCGGATGCGGTTGATCTCCGGGATTTTTATGCATCTTCGCTCGGACGCGTGGCGCGACGGATGATCGGCCGGCGCGTTCGCGCGCTCTGGCCCGACGTTCGCGGTCTCGGCATCCTTGGCCTCGGCTACACCTCGCCGTTTCTCGGCGTCTTTCGTGCCGAGGCACAAAGGGTTGTGGCAATGATGCCGGCGGCACAGGGCGTCCTGCCCTGGCCGATCGATGGGCCGAACCTGACGGCGCTCGCGGACGAAACCGCCTTGCCGCTTCCGGATCGAGCGTTCGACCGGATCCTGCTGGTACACGCCCTCGAATGCGCCGAATGGACGCAGCCGATGATGCGCGAGATCTGGCGGGTGCTGGCCGACGGTGGCCGGCTGATCGTCGTCGTCCCCAACCGCCGTGGACTGTGGGCCCGCTTCGAGAATACGCCGTTCGGCCACGGACGCCCCTATTCGCCGCGCCAGCTCTCCCGGGGTCTGCGCGATTCGCTGTTCACCCCTTATCAGTTGACGGCAGCTCTGTTCGTGCCACCCATCGCCTCGCGCATGCTGATCTCGTCCGCCGGGGCCTGGGAAGAGATTGGGTTGCGCTGGTTCCCCTCCTTCGCCGGGACCTTCGTCGTCGAGGCCAGCAAGCAGATCTATGCGGGCGAACTGTTGGCGACGGCGCCCCGATCGCGCGCCTACGCCCCGATCGCGGCGCCCTGATCGGCCCCGGATCTCCATCGAGCGGGCCCCGCCAACCGCGGCCGTCGTCCCCAACCCCACCGCGGCGAGGAACTGCGTCGATCTATCCGATGACGCGCGACGGACGGTGCGCAGACTCATCGCGGCAAAGCAGGAACACCGCCTGTTCGCCCAGCAGGTTGGCGAGCACAAGCCCTGAGCCCAGCCGTCTCGGCGTGCCGGTCTGATCGAGGAAGAGGCCGCGTTCGATACGCGCACCGAGGTCCTTGCAGACGACGACGAAATCGCGGATCGAGCAGAGGTGGATGTTGGGGCTATCGTACCAGGCGTGAGGCAACACACCGCTCGACGGCATGCGGCCGCGGGTGAGCAACTGCCAGCGCAGCCTCCAGTGAGCGAAATTCGGCATCGAGACGATCGCCCGATTGCCAATTCGCAAAAGCTGCTGAAGCATCATTTTCGGCGCGCGCATGGCCTGAAGCGTCTGGCTGAGCACGACATAATCGAATGCCTGATCGGGGTAGTCGAACAGATCGGTATCCGCGTCACCCTGGATAACCGACAGTCCGGCACTGACGCAGGCGTTGACGCCGTCGCTGGAAAGCTCGATTCCGCGACCGTCGACCTGCTTGAACTGCACTAGGTAGTCGAGCAGCGCGCCGTCGCCGCAACCGACGTCGAGCACGCGCGCGCCTGGATCGATCATATCGGCGATCAGTTGCAGATCGACTCGGATGGCCGAAGATTGCTCCATCAGGCGGCGCTCGACGTCGGCGCAAGGCCGCAGTGTTGCGCCGCGCCGTTGAGAAAACCGGCGAGGACCCGACGAAAGTCCGGCTCGTCGAGCAGGAATGCGTCGTGACCGCTGTTGGAGACGATTTCGGCATAGCTGACGTTGGCGGCAACGGCATTCAGTGCGTGGACAATCCGCCGGCTCTCGATCGTCGGGTAGAGCCAATCCGAGGTAAACGACAGAACGCAAAATCGTACCGTTGTTTCACGGAAAGCGTTCGCTAGAACGCCGCCATGCCGCGCGGCAATATCAAAGTAGTCCATCGCCCGCGTAATGAACAAATACGAATTTGCGTCAAAGCGCTCGACGAACGACTGCCCTTGATGTCGCAAATAGCTCTCGACCTGGAAATCCGCGTCGAAGCCGTACTTGATGTTCTCTCGGTCCTGCAACTTGCGTCCAAACTTCTCATGCAGTTTGGTTTCAGACAGATAGGTGATGTGCGCCGCCATGCGGGCGACGGCGAGACCCGCGACCGGTTTGCGGCCATGCCGCCAATACTCGCCCTGCTGCCAGTCGGGATCAGCCATCACCGCCTGCCGTCCAACCTCGTGGAAGGCAATATTCTGGGCGGAGTGATGGGCCGCGGTCGCGATCGGCACCGCCGCGAACAGCCGCTTGGGATAAAGTGACGCCCATTCGAGCACCTGCATGCCGCCCATCGATCCGCCGATGACGGCGAACAGCCGCTCGATGCCGAGGTGATCGAGCAGCATCGCCTGCGCCCGTACCATGTCGGCAATGGTGACGACGGGAAACGACAGCCCCCAGATTTCGCCGGTCTCGGGATTGACCTCACTGGGACCGGCGGAGCCCATGCAGCCGCCAAGCACGTTGACGCAGATCACGAAATACCGGTCGGTATCAATCGTCCGGCCCGCACCGACCATGTCCGACCACCAGCCGGGCTTGCCGGTCAGCGGATGCGGCTCGGCGACGAAATGATCGCCGGTGAGCGCGTGACAGACGAGCACGGCGTTCGTTCGCCCGGCATTGAGCCGCCCGTAGGCTTGATAGGCGAGCGGGAAGGCACGCAGCTCCGCGCCGGAATCGAGCCGCAGCGGCCGGTCCGTGCCGAGGATAACGCGGTGACCGGGCAACGCGAATGCCTCACCCGGACCGTGAAGGCGTAATCCGGTGTAACTGATCATCGATGAATGAGAAGACCTTCCGATGGATGCAACGCCGCGGCGAGTTTGGCGGCAACGTTTTCTTTGCTTTCGTCCAATCGTATCATTATGAGTGGGGAGACGTCGATAGCGTCAGCCCTTTTGCCCAATACCCCCGCGCCGAAAGCCAGGATGAGCAGCGAACGAACCCTCGCGGAAGTCCGGAGCGAGATCGACTCCATCGATGACGCCATCCAGGACCTCCTGATCCGTCGTACACAGCTGGTCAGCGAGGTCCGAGTAATCAAGCATGACTGGCGGGTGAAAATTCAGCCCTCCCGCGAGGCGGAGATTCTCTATCGCCTGGTCAAGCGTCACAGCGGTGCGTTTCCTAAGCGCGATCTCGTCGCAATCTGGCGGGTGCTGATCTGCGCGACACTGTCGTTCGAGGGACCGTTCTCCGTCGCCGTCTACACTCCGGCGAACGAAACCGGCTACTGGGACTTGGCGCGCGATCACTTCGGACCTTGCACGCCGGTGACGCGCCACACATCCGTGCGTTCAGTCATCGAGGCAGTCCACCGGCAGGACGCGATCGTCGGCGTGCTGCCGATGCCACGCCTCGACGATACCGACCCCTGGTGGCGTCATATCGTGACCAGTCACCCGGAGGCGCCGAGAATCATCGCCCGCCTGCCGTTCGTCGACTTCGGCGCCGGTCGGCGAACCGGAGCGGAAGCGCTGGCGATCTGCCCGGTTTCCGTCGTACCCACCGGACGCGACCGGTCGTACCTCGTCGCCGAAACCGAAGAGCGGCTGGGCCTCAACCAATTCACCCAGGCGCTGCAGGAGGCCGGCCTGACCTCGACGTTTGCCACCGTCTGGCGAGACGAGGGTCAACCACAGTCGTGGCTCTACCTGAGCGAGGTTGACGGCTCGCTCGCCACCGACGACGCGCGCCTCGACATCCTGCGCCGTACCATCGGCAAGCCGCTCAAGCGGCTCCAGCCGATTGGCGGCTACGCCCTGCCCATCCCGCCGGACGTTCTGGGGCCGGCACCGGCAGCGGCGCCGCAGCCGGCGCTGCCGGCCAGACAGCCGAAGAGTGAGGATTCATCTGCTTGACGGTATTTCCGACTCCCCGACCGGGGATCCTTGATATCGCCCCTTACGTCGGCGGGGAGTCGACCGTTCCCGGGGTCAACCGCATCACCAAACTCGCCTCGAACGAGGGGGCATTCGGACCTAGCCCAAAGGCCGTCGAAGCGATGCACGCGGCGGCACTGACCGCGCATCGTTATCCCGACGGCGGCTGCCACGCGCTGCGCCGGGCGCTCGCCGCCGCGTTCGCGCTCGACGCCGAGCGTATCGTATGCGGTGCCGGTTCGGATGAGCTGCTGACGCTGCTCGCGCGCGCCTATGCCGGCCCAGGCGACGAAGTGCTGTACACCGTCCATGGTTTCTTGATTTATCCGATCGCGGCCCAGGGAGCCGGGGCAACGCCGATCGCCGTGCCCGAACGCGATCTGCGGGCGGATGTTGACGCGCTGCTGGCGGCGGCGACGCCGGCGACGCGCATCGTCTACATCGCCAATCCGAATAATCCGACCGGCACCTACCTGCCCGCGAGCGAGATGCGACGACTACGCGAGGGCCTGCCACCGGCTGTGCTGCTGGTGGTCGACGCCGCCTATGCCGAGTACGTCGCGGCGAGCGACTATGAGACCGGGATCGACCTCGTCGACGACTTCGCCAACGTTGTCGTTACCCGGACATTCTCCAAGATCTATGGTCTGGGCGGCGCGCGCCTCGGCTGGGCGTATGGCCCCCCGGCGGTCATCGATGTCCTCAACCGGTTGCGCAATCCCTTCAACGTGCCGAGCCTGGCGCAAGCGGCGGGCATTGCTGCCCTTGCTGACCAGGCTTTTGTCGAACGCGCACGCGAGCACAATCACCAATGGCGGGCGTGGACGGCGGACGCCCTGCGCAATCTTGGCCTCGTCGTCCCGGAAAGTCATTGCAACTTCTTGCTGGTTCGTTTCCCGACCTCGCCGGATCGCGATGCGATCGCTGCGGATACTTATCTCAAGCGCCGCGGCATCATCGTCCGACGCATGACGTCATATCGACTGCCGGATTGCCTGCGCATTACCATCGGATTGGAGGACGACATGCGCGCCTGTGTTGCCGCTATAACTGATTTCCTTGGCGGCAGCGCGTGAGCGACGCAGACGTGACCCTCGTCACCCCGCACTTTGAACGAATCGCCCTGATCGGCATCGGCCTCATTGGCTCGTCGCTCGCCCATGTCGTGCGCCGCGACGCGCTCGCCGATCACATCGCCGTGTGCGCGCGGACGCACGCGACGCTGGATACCGCGCGCGCACTCGGCATCGCCGATTCCACCACAACCGACCCGCGTGCCTGCGTTGACGGCGCCGATCTTGTCGTCCTGTGCGCCCCCCTCGGCGCCTACGCCGCGATCGCTAAGGCGATCGCACCGGGCCTTCGGCCGGGGGCGATCGTCACCGATGTCGGCTCGGCCAAGGAAAGCGTCATCGCCGATGTCGGCCCGCATATTCCCGAGGGCGTGCATTTCGTCCCCGGCCATCCGATCGCCGGCACCGAGCACTCGGGGCCGGAGGCCGGATTCGCCGAGCTGTTCGCAGGGCGCTACTGTCTGTTGACCCCCCCCGCCGGCACGGACGCCACCGCCGTCGCCCGTATCGAAGCGCTGTGGAAGCAGGCGGGAATGACCGTGCAGGTGATGCCCGCCCACCATCACGACCGCGTGCTGGCGATCACCTCGCACCTGCCGCACCTGATCGCCTACACCATCGTCGGCACCGCGACCGATCTCGAAGATCAGGTGAAATCAGAGGTGATCAAGTTTTCCGCCGGCGGCTTTCGTGACTTCACCCGTATCGCCGCCTCCGATCCGGTGATGTGGCGCGACATCTTTCTCAACAATCGCGAGGCCGTGCTCGAGATGCTGGCCCGCTTCACCGAGGATCTCACCGCGTTGCAGCGGGCGATCCGCTGGGGCGAGGGCGATGTATTGCAGGAGAAGTTCGCCCGCACCCGGGCAATCCGCCGCGGCATCGTCGAAGCAAAGCAGGCCTAACGGAGCGCATCGGCCACCCCTCGCCCGATTCAACCACGCCCACGGTAGGTCGGCACGCCCTGATCAGGAAGCCACAGCCCCTCCGGCGGCACGTCTGTCTGCCAGAAGACGTCGATCGGAATGCCGCCGCGCGGATACCAGTAGCCGCCGATACGCAGCCAGCGTGGCGCCGCCGCGGCAATGATCTTGGTTGCGACATCGAGCGTGCAGGCCTCGTGAAAGCCCGGATGATTTCGAAAGCTGGCAAGGAAAAGCTTCAGCGATTTCGATTCCACCAGCCGCCCGGCGGGCACGTAGTCGATCACCAGGTGGGCGAAATCCGGCTGCCCGGTGACCGGACACAAGGTGGTGAACTCCGCGCAAGTGAAGCGGACAAGGTACGTTGCGTCCGGGTGCGGATTGGCGACCGTCTCTAGCACGGCCGCATCGGGAGACGCGGCGACCACGGTCGCCCGACCGAGCTGCGTGAGTGAAATCTCGTGTGCGTCGCTCATCGCCCGTTGCTACTGGCGCCGGACGGCATGCCGTCATTGGGGGTATCGCAGTTCCGGCTCTGGGTACAGAGGTACCGCCCGGAGTTGTACAGTGTCTGGCCAACCACCTGAACGAACTCCTGCGGCGTGCATGCGGCCGCCACCAGACTGGCGAGCAGGAACGCGACCGGCATCTGCTGCTTGACCATCTCATCTCACTCTTCGTCGGCGCTGCACCGGGCCGTGATCGGCTCGATGTCGCCCGCTGCATACGTGTGCGCGAACGCGGCGCTGAACGCAGCAAAGCGCCCGACCCTGATCGCCGCGCGCATCTGCGCCACCAAGGACTGATAATAGGCGACGTTGTGCCAGGACAGCAGTATGGCGCCGAGGATTTCGTTGGAGCGCACGAGATGGTGAAGATAGCCGCGGCTATACTCGCGGCTGGCCGGGCAATCGAGGCTCTCGTCGAGCGGCCTCGGATCGTCGGCATGGCGGGCGTTGCGCAGGTTGACGGGACCATTGCGGGTGAATGCCTGCCCGGTCCGGCCCGAGCGCGTCGGCAACACGCAGTCAAACAGATCGATCCCGCGCGCGACCGCACCGACGAGGTCGTCCGGCTTGCCGACGCCCATGAGATAGCGCGGCCGGTCGCTGGGTAGCAGCGGCGCCGTCCGATCTAGAATGGCGAACATCGTCTCCTGCCCCTCGCCCACCGCCAAGCCGCCGACAGCATAGCCGTCGAAGCCGATCTCACGCAGCGATGCGGCGGATTCGGCGCGCAGATCGGCATGGACCCCGCCTTGAACGATCCCGAACAGACCGTATCCGGCACGTGGCACGAACGCGTCCTTGCTGCGCTCCGCCCAGCGCATCGAGCGCCGCATCGACGCTGCCGCTTCCTCCTCGCCGACGCCGAAACGCGGACACTCGTCGAGCACCATCGAGATGTCCGCATCGAGCAATCGCTGGATGTCAATGGCGCGAGCCGGTGTCAGACGGTGGCGGGAGCCATCAACATGGCTGCGGAAGGTCACGGCATCTTCGTCGATCGTGCGCAGCGCGGCGAGCGACATCACCTGATAGCCGCCGGAATCGGTGAGAATCGGCCCCGGCCAACGCATGAATACATGCAGCCCGCCGAGGCGCGCGACACGCTCGGCGCCCGGCCGCAGCATCAGGTGATAGGTGTTGGCCAGAACCATGCCGACATCGCTCGATGCCAGCATTTCGGGGGTCAACGCTTTAACGCTCGCCGCCGTTCCCACCGGCATGAACGCCGGCGTCGACAGAGTGCCGTGCGCCGTCTCGATCTCGCCACAGCGCGCCTCGCCGTCGGTCGCCAGCAGGCGAAATCCGATACCGCTCACGACGCCACCGCGCGATCGAGAAGGCAAGCATCTCCATAAGAGTAAAATCGATACCCCCGCTCGATCGCGTGCGCATAGGCCTCGCGCATGCGCTGGGTACCAGCAAAGGCACAAACCAGCATGAACAGCGTCGAACACGGCAGATGAAAGTTGGTCAGCAAACGATCCACGATGCGAAAGCCAAAGCCGGGGGTAATAAAGAGCGACGTCTCGCCCGACCATTCATGCACGTCGCCGCGTTCGTCCGCCGCTGTTTCCAACAGACGCAGCGACGTCGTGCCGACCGCGATCACTCGCCCGCCGTCGGTGCGGCAGCGAGTGATCGCGGCGACAGCGGCGGCGCCGATCTCGCCGGTTTCACTGTGCATGATGTGGTCTTCGAGGCGTTCCGTCTTCACCGGCAAGAACGTTCCGGCGCCCACGTGCAGGGTAACGCAGGTCATGGCGATGCCGGCCGCTTCAAGCGCGGCAATCAACGCCGGCGTAAAATGAAGCCCCGCCGTCGGCGCGGCCACCGCCCCCGGCCGGTCGGCGAAGACCGTCTGATAGTCCCGCCGGTCGCGTGGATCGAGCGCGTTGCGGCGAATGTACGGCGGGAGGGGTGCTGCGCCGTGCGCCTCAAGCGCCTCCGCCAGCGCGGCGTCGTCCTGCGCCAAGTCGAGCAATACCGCGCCGTCCGCTCGCTTCGCCACCACCTTGGGTGCGAATCCACAGGCGACGTCGATACGATCCCCCGGCTTGAGCCGGCGCGCTGGTTTGGCGAGCGCCCACCACACCCCAGCTCCGTGCCTCTCGATGAGCGTGGCCTCGATGCGCACGGAACCGCGCCACCCGAACAGCCTTGAGGCGATGACCCGGGTATCGTTAAGGACGAGAAGGTCACCCGGGCGCAATAGACGCGGCAGGTCGGTGATCGTCTGGTCATCGCGCGTCTCGCCCACGGTCAGCAGGCGAGCCGAGTCCCGCGGCACCGCCGGTCGCTGAGCAATGCGGTCGGTGGGCAGGGAAAAATCGAAGTCCTCGCGTTTCATCCGGTCACGCGCGCAGGGGCGTCAAGACGCCGGCGTCCTGCCGGGCAGAAGCCACAGCCGATGTGCTCAGATCCAAGCAGACCCCGCCCGCCCAAGCCATGCCGGCGCGTGACAACCCAATGACGAGAGAATAGCCACTTAATTTCGATGAGAAAGGCCGCCGCAGGGAATCTCGTCGAGGCGGCCCTAATTCAGGATCAGCCGCGCCACGTGCGAACCCTTCCGGTATCGAGATGCACGAAGTTGTAGCGCCGATAGATTCCGACGCCCCCCCGCTGCAGCGACAGTGCGCAGTTGGCGATGTGCCGGGTTTCCATCCCAGGAAGCCCGATGTCGATCGCCATGCCTTGCATGTGCAGGCTATTGCGCGCAACCCCCCAGCCTTCGCGGCGCAACAGGGCGTTGGTCTCCGGTGAGCGATACCCGGAGAACACGTCAAAAGATTCGTTCGATTCGAGCCGCTGGCGAACCGCGTAGAGAAGGTCAAGCAATTGCGGATCGATCGGCTTGATCTCGGAGGTGCGAAAATCGCGCAGCAGCCAGTTCACTTCGTCGAGGGCTTGCGGAAGATAACGGCCGTTGGCGTAGTAGACGGTATTCAAAGTTTCATCGGTGTGCCGGTGGCGGAACGACAGCGCGCGCTCGACGGTGACTTTCGGGTGCGTCCAGGAGAATTGGGTCTCCCCCCATTCGACCGAATCACGAGCCCAAGTCGGCGTGGCTGCCAAGCCTGCGACACTGGCCATCCCGACCGCCAGAAAACGGCGACGCGAACAAGCGGCCTTTTGCTGCTCGTCTTTCACCTTCCGATGCTCCCTTCCGTTTACTTTGTCGCCGGAGTGCAAAAGGGCTGACTTCCGGTTTGTGCCTCAACCGGCGTGTGAAGGTCAACACCTTAGGGCGTGGAACGGAAAGGAAAGCAGGATCAGCTAATATTTACTCGCGATGCGCGTCGAGCGCGGCCACTAAAGTCGCGTCACGGTTGTAAAGATCGTCGCGGAATTGCGCGCGCCCGTCGGGCGACATCCACGCGGTCAGATAGACGATATGCACCGGCACCGGCTTGGCGAGTGAGACGGCGCGATTGCGACCATCCTTGATAACCCCGTCGATGCGGCTGCGCTGCCAGCCGTCGGTCTGGCGAAGCAGGAGTTCGGCAAGCTCAAGCGGTTTCTCCACCCGGATACATCCGTGAGAAAACGCTCGCACCGACCGCTGGAAGAGCGATCGTGACGGCGTGTCATGCAAGTAAATATCATACGGATTGGGAAACATGAACTTGATCCGACCCAGCGCATTCCGCTGCCCTGGTTCCTGACGCAGACGATAAGGAAAATGATTGCTGTTAACCGTCGACCAATCGACCATGTAGGGGTCGACGACCTCACCATCAGAACTCAGGATCTTGATATTTTTTGCGCTCAGCGCGCCGGGATTGCCGCGCAATTGCGGCAGCTCTTCCTTCACCGCGATACTACGGGGAATATTCCAATAAGGGTTGAACTCGATGTAGCTGATCGCGTCGCTGAACACTGGCGTCCGCTTGTCGAGCTCGCCGACGACAACCCGCATTTGAAGCGCCGTCCGGCCGGATTCGACAACCTCGAGCTCGAACGCGGCGAGATTGACCATGACATAGGGATTGCCAAGATCGTCCGGCAACCAGCGTGAGCGTTCAAGATTGACCAGAATCTGGCGAATCCGGTCCTGCGCCGGAACGTTCAGCGCCGCCAGAGTGCGCGGGCCGACCACACCATCCGCAGCGAGCCCATTGCGCCCTTGAAAGCGGCGCACCGCTTGCTCGACAGCATCATCGAAGCGATCAAGCGCCCGACCCTGCTCAGTGACCGGCAGATCATCAGTCAATTGCAGACGCAAACGCAGCGCTGCCGTCCGTCGATCGGTCATTCCCGGCTCGAGCTTTGGCCCTTCTGGCACAGTCGGCCAGCCCCCGGCCGCCGCGATGGCCCGATAACGGGCCAACAGCCGACGCAAGCCGATGTAGATCGGATCAATCGGCGCGAGGCTCGCGACGAACGCCTTCGGATCGTTCGATTCGGCCGCCTTGGTCAGGACGCCGAGGGGGTCCATTACCTTCAGGGCGACCCTCCCGTCCTCATTGCCCGATTGAACGGTCCGGCCGCGGCGAACATCCGACGCATAACGAAGAAGTGCGAGGTTCAGTGCAACGTCCATCGATGCCAGGCGATCGGCTGTGGCGCCGCTCCCGGCGAGGGCGCCGTCACCCGCCGAGCGCGGGGAGAGCGGCAATGAAGGGGCGGCCGCGGTGGCCGGCACCCGCAGCGTGGGCGCAGAATTGCTGGCAGCAAGGTTCACAGCCGAGGTTTCGGGCGGCAGGTATTCGCTGGGATCAAGACCGTCATCTGTCGCCGAGCGGAAGGCCTGCAGCAATGATTGTCCCCGCCCGTTCAGTCCGCGGTCGTCGATCCAGACGGGCTTGTACTGCCGCTGCTGATAAAACCCGGCAAGCACATCCGCGTCGGTGGGCGTTCCAAGGCCGACCTCCGACTGCGGCACCGCGGTCATCAGGTGCTCGATCGACGAGGGGATGTCGCCGACGATCGCGGCCCCGGCTTCGGGCTGACGAACGAGTATTACGCCGGCCGTCACAGCCAGCAGCCACAACACCGGGAAGGCTTTCATTGTCATTCCGTTTCGTCGCCGCGATCCGCCGCCACCAGGGGCATAGGAACATTTATCTTTATGTTATTAGATGTCCCTGCGGCCACACGCAAGACGCGCGACGCGCATAAACACATCGGTTGTTCCGCGATCACACCCACGCCACAGTCCCGGGACGGGCAAAAGCGGCATCAGGAGGGACGCGCGGCGGTCGAAATCAGCACGACGCCAAAGAAAAGCACGAATACGCCCAGGATCTGCACCTGCGACAGGACCTCCTGACCCCAGAAGTGGTTGGCAACGGCGACGATGATCATCGACAGACCGACCATGATCGGATAGGCGACCGCGAGGGGCAAACGGGCCAGCGCGCGAACGTAAAACAAGAAGGCGAGACCGAGGCAGCCGATGGCAACGACGAATCCGGGCGAGAAGAACAGATCAAGCCCCACTCCCGCGGCCTTGGCGACGCGGTCGAGCAGGAGATTTCCACCGTTGAGCAGCGCGATCGCGACTGCGAGGTTAAGCCACGAGCCGATCTCCGCCCGCGGTGCCACCGCAGTTGCTTTGACTGAAGGGCTCATTTGGCGTCTCCCATAGCGGCGGTCGGGCTTGTCATCGGCGTCGTAACCGGTGTGGCGGAGGCTCCGGACACTGGCGCCGTTGTGTCGTTCAACATCAGCATGCCGACAAGAACCAAGGCCAGCCCGCCGAGGTGGCGTGACGTAATGCGCTCACCAAACAGCAGCACGGCGAGAAAGCTCACACAGGCGACGCTGCCGCCGATCAATACCGGATAGGCGATTGCCAGCGGAATGCCGGTCAGCGCCAGCGAAAAGCACAGCAGCCCGAAGCCGTGAATACCGATCGCCGAGCCCAGAACCAGCAGTCGACGACGACCTTCGAAGTGGTGAGACCAGTTGGCAAAGGTGTTGCCGCCGGTGCTGCAGATAATGGTGGCGATCAGCGCCAGCCAGGAAAGAAGCATAGTCCCCCGCAAGATCGCCGCGAACATGCCCGCCGTCAGAGCGAACGAGTGGCATCCTAGTCCAGTTTCCGGCTCGCACCGTTGACGGTTGTCACACTAGCCAACGATTTCCCTGGTGATTGTTGCCCCGCTGCCGCGAATCAGTGCACGCGGCTCACGGCCATATTACTTCCGGCGGCATCGACATGAGCACCGCCTCGGGATTCCCGCCGGTTTCGATGCCAAAGCGGGTTCCCCGATCCCACAGCAGGTTGAACTCGACGTAGCGACCCCGCTTGATCAGTTGCGCGCGCTTTTCCTCTTCCGTCCATGGCCGCTCCCGGTGGCGGTGAACGATTGCCGGATAAACGTCGAGAAACGCGAGTCCGACGTCGCGGACAAAGGCGAAATCGGCTTCGAATCCCTCGCCGCAGAGATCATCGAAAAAAATGCCGCCGACACCGCGTGGCTCACCCCGGTGCGGCAGGTAGAAGTATTCGTCGCACCACGCCTTGAAGCGCGGATAAAACGCATCACCGTGGCGCTCGCACGCGGCACGCAGCGCGCCATGGAACGCTGATGTATCGTCGTCATCGACGAAGACCGGCGTGAGGTCGGCACCGCCGCCGAACCAGCGCTTCGAGGTGATGATCATCCGCGTATTCATATGCGCCGCAGGCACAAGGGGGGACTGCGGGTGGACGACCACAGAAATTCCCGAGGCCCAGAAGCGACCGTCCTCGCCTGCCCCGGGAATACGCTGTCGCACGGCCGGCGAAAATTCCCCCTCGACCGTCGAGACGTTTACGCCCGCCTTCTCCAGCACCCGTCCGCGCAAGATCGACATCTCACCGCCACCGCCGCCGGGCCGTTGCCACGCGGTGCGCACGAACCGGCCCGGGGCGGCATCGTCAGACGGACGTGAAGGGTCTGGTGAGGGCGCGGCACCCTCCGCTTCGATCGCCTCGAACGCGGCGATGAGCCGATCGCGCAAGGTGACAAACCACGCGGTCACGCGGGCCCGCGTCGCAGCATCGGGCAGCGGATCGGCGCTGATGCGCTCATCCGCCATGACAAACAGCCCAGTCAAGCGCGGCTTCCAGGCGGTCGTTGCCCCAGAACAGTTCGCCCGCGACAACAAAGCTCGGAGCGCCGAAGAGCCCCGCTCGCTGTGCCTCCTCGGTCCGCGCGCGCAGCCGCGCTTTGGCATCGTAACTCTGCGCACGATCGAGCCAAGTGCTGGCGGGAAGATCGAGCGCAGTCAGCAAACGGCCGATCTCGTCCACCGCGGTAATATCGCGGTCTTCGGCGAAGTTGGCGCAGTAGACCGAGCGAACGAACGACGGCAGCCACGGCTCGTCTTCGGCAACGCAGGCGAGGCGCGCGGCGAGCAAGCCGCTGCGCGGGAAGCAAGACGGTCTGCGCCAAGGCAAGCGCTCGGCCTCGCAGAGGCGTTCGAGATCGCGCCACATATACGCACCCTTGGCCGGGAAGAGATTGAACGGGGAATCGCCCCAACCCTGCGCCGCAAAAATCGGGCCGAGGAGAAACGGGCACCAGGCGATGCGCACGTTGCGCGCCGCCGCCGCGCGCTCGATCCGAAGCGCCGCCGGGTAGGAATACGTGCTGGCGAACTCAAACCAAAATTGCATGCTCATCTTGTCCGCGTTACCTCGCTTCATCGCCACCTCATTGACGGTAAAGGATACTGGCCACGATTTCATGCGACGAGCTGAGAACACGGAGCGCGCGTGACCGCAGGAAGAGGTCTCGTCTTATTCCTGCGTCGCGCCGACCTCGTCGCCTTCGCCCGGCCGTCCATCGCCAGTTCGTGCGGAAGCGATGAGATCAGCGCGGCCGACGCGGCGCAACGAAACGTCAAGGCGAGCATCGGCCTGGCGGGCAGCCTCCAGGGTACTGCGGGTAAACGCGATGTGCGCCGCCGCCGCGCCGCGCGCCGCGGCGGCATCCCCGCGGAGAATGGCATCGCCGATCGCCCGGTGCTGATCGAGCAGCGCATCGCGCACGCCGGGCAGTCCATAGAATTGTGCGCGGCTGTAGAAAACGTCGCGCCGCAGCATCTCCGAAAACGCCCGCATGACATGAAGAATAATGACGTTGTGCGCCGCTTCGTAGGTTGCCGCGTGCAACTCGGCATCGGCATCCGCCTCTTCCGCCGGGTCCGCGTTTCCGTGGGCACGCTCCATGCGGGCGAGAATGACGGAGATGGACTCGCGATCGAGCGGGGTCGCCCGCACCGCAGCGAACGCCGCTGCCGCGCTTTCGATGATCGAGCGAAATTCCATATAGTCGAGCGAGGCGTCCGGGTTGCTCTGGATCAACTGCTCCAGCGGTTGGGTTAACGGCCGCAGGAATTCGGCGACGCGCGAGCCCTGCCGGTCCGTCTGAATCAGGCCACGCTGCTCGAGCAGCAAGAGCGCATCGCGCAGCGACGGGCGCGAAACATCGAGCCGCTGCGCCAGCTCGCGCTCGCCGATCAGCCGCTCACCCGGACGCAGCGCGCCCTCGTAGATCAGCCGCTCGAGGTGGTCGGCGATCGCATCGGCGATCCGCATCGGCTTGATCGATTGTCTCATACCGCTCGCCGCGATCCTTCGATTCAGCCCACCGTCGCGCCCTCGGCCGCCCTGGGCAGCTCAAATCGGGCATCATGTCACGCTGTGCAATCATATCGACCGACGGTCAGGGTTGGGCAATTTTTTTTGCCGGTGGTCATTCGCGGCGCACCTGGTGGCTTGGGTGGACAAAAAAATTGACCATTGAGTCGATTCGGTCATACACTTGTCTGACAAGCAATAAAGCATGGCGACGTGTGATCGACAGACGCCGCCGCCTGAGCCGGGAGGATCAACGTGAAAGCAACACCGAGGAGGGGCGCATGATTGCCGTCCCTGAAAAGCCCAAGACCGTCTATTTCTTCGGAACCTGTCTGATCGACCTGTTCTATCCCTCCGCCGGGCTCGCAGGAATGGAATTGCTGCGTCGCGAGGGCCTTCGCGTCGTCTTCCCGCCAAATCAGAGCTGCTGCGGGCAGCCGGCGCGCAACTGCGGTTTCCGCGAGGAAGCGCGCGCCGTTGCGCGTCGCCAGATCCGCAGTTTTCCCAATCCGTGGCCAATCGTCGTTCCGTCGGGGAGCTGCGCCGGAATGATGCGCGAGCACTATGCCGAATTATTCGCGGGCGAACCGGATGCCGACGAGGCCGCGGCATTCTCGGAGCGCGTTTATGAACTCACCTGGTTCCTCGTCCACGTCTGCAAGGTTAAGCTCGTCGATCGTGGGGAGCCGGTCACGGTAACTTTCCACGGCTCGTGCCACAGCCAGCGCGAGATGGGCGTTCGCGACGAGCCCAAAGCCCTGCTGCGCGAACTGGATCAGGTGACCTTCGTCGACCTGCAGCGGCCGGCGGAATGCTGTGGTTTCGGCGGCACATTCTCCGTTCGCCTGCCGGAGATTTCGGCGGCGATGGTTGCCGACAAGGTCGCCGACATCGAGACGTCCGGAGCGGACGAGGTCGTTTCCGGTGATTGCGGCTGCCTGATGAACATCGCGGGCGCAATGGAGAAAGCGGGCGTCAGCATTCGCGCGCGCCATATCGCCGAGTTCATCTTGGAGCGCTGCCATGAACGCGCCTGACCCGGCGGCCACGACCGCTTCACCTCCACACGCGAGCTTTGCCGCCCGCGCTCACGTCGCCCTCGCCGATGATGGACTGCGGCGGAAGTTCCGCCGCGCCATGGACGGGCTGATGACCAAGCGCGCAGCGCAGTTCGCCGATACCGAGGCGTGGGCGAGCCTTCGCGCGCGCGGCGCCGCCATCCGCCGCCGGGCGCTCGCCCGGCTGCCGGAACTGCTCGAGCAACTCGAAGCCAATTGCCGCAAGAATGGAATCACGGTGCATTGGGCGGAGACCAGCGCCGAGGCGGACGGGATTATCGAGGGCATCCTTACCCGACACGGCGTGCGCACGATCATCAAGGGCAAGTCGATGGTGAGCGAGGAGATTCACCTCAACCACTTCCTCGGCGAGCACGGCATCGGCGCGATTGAATCCGACCTTGGCGAGTTTGTCATCCAACTCGCCAAGGAGACGCCATCGCACATCATCATGCCGTGCATCCACAAGAGCAAAGAAGACGTGGCCAGCCTGTTCGAGGCGAAGATCGACGGTCAGCCCTATACCGAGGACGTCGACGTACTGACGGCGACCGCGCGGCGGGTCCTGCGCGAGCAGTTTGCCGCAGCCGACGCCGGACTGTCCGGTGTCAATTTCGCCGTCGCCGAGACCGGCACGCTCTGCCTAGTCGAGAACGAGGGCAACGGCCGGCTGTCGACCACCTTGCCGCCATTGCATGTCGCGGTCATGGGCATCGAGAAGGTCGTCGAGCAACTCGAGGACGTCCCGCCGCTGTTATCGCTGCTGACCCGCTCGGCAACCGGCCAGACGATCACGACCTACGTCAACTTCATTTCGGGGCCGCGCAAGACTGATGAACAAGACGGCCCCCGTGAGGTGCACCTGGTGCTGCTCGACAATGGCCGATCGCGCATCCACGGTGATCTCCAACTGCGCGAGACCCTCGCCTGCATCCGCTGCGGCGCCTGCATGAACCACTGCCCGGTTTATACCCGGGTGGGAGGGCACGCCTATGACGCCGTCTATCCGGGCCCGATCGGCAAAATCCTGACGCCGCAGATCGAAGGCCTGGGCAAGGCCGGCGACCTCGCGCACGCATCGAGCCTGTGTGGCGCCTGCGGGGAGGTTTGCCCCGTCGCCATTCCGATTCCCGATCTCCTGGTGCGACTCCGGCGGGAAGCATCGCATGCGATTCCGTCATCATCGGTCATGGGCGCCGGCGCGCAGCACAGTGCGGTCGAGGATTGGATATGGCGCGGCTGGCGCTGGATGTATGCCACCCCGCTTTTCTATCGTCTCGCCACGCGGATGCTAAGGCTGATCGGCAACCGGCTTCCCGCCTCGCTGCCGATGCTGCGCGACTGGACCCGCGTGCGCGCCAAACCGCAGTTCGCGCCGCGATCCCTGCATGACCTCGCCCGCGACCGGGGATACCATGATGAATAACGCCCGCTCCGCCATTCTCGCCCGCTTGCGCGCGACCCCACAAGGAATGTTGCCGGCACTCCCGGAGTGGCGCACGGACGTGCCGAGCGCCGAGCGCCTCGATCGCTTCTGTACCTTGCTGGAGGCCAGCCACGCCGAGGTCGTGACCAGTGCCTCGCAACGCTGGCCGGCGTTGCTCGCCGAGCGATTGAAGGCACGCGGCAATACCGGTGCCATCGGCCCCGTGCTTTACGCGCCCGGCACGGCACACGGCCGCCAACTCGCCGAGGCATGGGCCGACCAGCCCGACTTCCCGCTGGTGGCCTACGATCGGCCGGTGGAAGAGCTCAAGGAGACCCTCGTTCACGGGGTCGGCGCCGCGGTGACCGGCACCATGGGCGGAATCGCTGAAACCGGCTCGCTGATCTTGTGGCCGACGCGGGACGAGCCGCGACTGATGTCGCTGCTGCCGCCGCTGCATATCGCCCTTGTCGATGCCGGCGCGCTCTACGGCACCTTGACTGAAGCGATGATCGCCTGCGACTGGGCGGCGGGCATGCCAACGAATGCCCTGCTGATCTCGGGGCCGAGCAAGACGGCGGACATCGAGCAGACGCTCGCGTACGGCGTGCATGGACCGAAGGAGCTGATGGTCATCGTTCTCGACCCCTAGCGGCGCGTCAACGCACGCGCTTCACTCATGCGGGCACGAGAGCATCCAGCGCCGCCTGCGCCAGGCGGTGGACGTGCGCGCGAGCGATGCGCTCTGCGGCATCGCCATCACGTTGGTGCAACGCCTCCAAGAGCGCCGCGTGATCGGCGCAAGCGCCCGCCCAGCGGTCCGGTGGCGGTGGTAATCGGCTGCACATCGCCTGCCCCCGACCGTAGAGGCCGCTTAACAGGCGGTCGATTTCCGGACTGGCGGCGGCGCGCGATACAACCTCGTGAAAGGCACGAGCAGCATGGTGATAGCCGCCGCGCTCGCCACGCCGCGCGCAGCCCTGCTGCTCTGTTACCGCCGCCGCCATCGACGCAAGGTGGGACTCGTCGCGCCGACCGGCCGCCAGTCGGGCCGCCATGCCTTCGAGCGCCTCGCGCGCTTCGAACAGCGCCGTAAGCTTCATCGGATCACAGCGAGAAAGGAAAACCCCCTGGCGCGGGACGACGTCAACGATCCCCTCTGCTTCCAGCCGGGCGATCGCCGCCCAAAGTGGTGATCGGCTGACGCCAAGCCGGCGAGCCATGTCCTCGACGCTGATCTTCGCGCCCGGGGCGAACGTCACGCCGTCGAGCAGCACCGCACGCACCGCGGTATAGGCATCACGGCCAAGCGTTGAGCACCGCAATGGCTGCATTGTCGTTACCTCCCGATCGTTTCGATTGGTTTGTTCGTCTTAATTTGACCAACCGTTGTGTTTGACCAGCCATCGCCTATCTGCTCGGTTGTCTGTGCCCTTTTTCGATCTCATCGCACGCGACACCACGATCCACCCGCCTCATGGCGAGCCGCTTGCATGGGCGGCGGTCGGGATGACAGGCGAGACAAGACTAATTGCGATTGTGCTCGCCGGTCAATTCTGATACGTAACATGAAACATGAAATACGCATTCCGCATTCGCGATCTTCATCCGTTCGCTCATCGGCCCTCGTTGTCCGAGGGATGGGACCCGCTCCTGCTGGCGCTGACCCTCCGGCTTGCGGCCATGACCGCCGTCGTGGCACTGGCGACGATCGCCGCGCCCGCCCGCCACGACAGCGCGATCATCGCGTCGGTCACGCCCCTGCCGGCCCCACTACCCGTGAGCGCGCCACCGCCCGCGACGGGCATGGCGATGCCGCTCATCGACGCGCCACTCGGCGCCGATTAACCGTCTTACGCGCGCACCATAATCGCGACAGGGCGCAACCGGCGCGTGGTTGCGGCTTGCCGGCGCGCCGGCATCGCCTATACTCCGCCGCTCTTTCCCTCAAGGACGACGGACAAGCGATGAAGGGTGATGTGAAGAAGGTCGTGCTCGCGTACTCAGGTGGGCTCGATACCTCGGTGATCCTGCGCTGGTTGAAGGACGCCTATCGCTGCGAGGTGGTCACCTTCACCGCCGACGTCGGCCAGCGCGAGGAGGTCGAGCCGGCCCGCGCTAAGGCGGAAATGATGGGCGTGAAGCAGATCTTCGTTGAGGACCTGCGCGAGGAATTCGTCCGCGATTACGTCTTTCCGATGTTCCGGGCGAACGCGCTCTACGAAGGAATCTACCTGCTTGGGACCTCGATCGCCCGGCCGCTGATCGCCAAGCGCCAGATCGAGATCGCCAACGAGGTCGGCGCCGACGCCGTCTCACACGGATCGACCGGCAAAGGCAACGATCAGGTCCGCTTCGAGCTCGGCTATTACGCGCTGAAACCCGACGTCCGGGTCATCGCCCCTTGGCGCGAATGGGACCTGAACTCGCGCGCCAAGCTGATCGATTACGCGCGCCAGCACCAGATTCCGGTGCCGACCGATAAGGAAGGCGAGCCACCGTATTCGATGGACGCCAACCTGCTGCACATCTCCTATGAGGGCAAGGCGCTGGAGGACCCCTGGACCGAGCCCGGCGAGGAGATGTTCCGCCTGAGCGTCTCGCCGGAAGCGGCCCCCAATCAGCCGACGACGATCGTCATCGACTTCGAACAGGGCGACCCCGTCGCCATTGATGGCGAGCGGCTGTCGCCGGCAAGCCTGCTCGATCGCCTCAACGTTGTTGCCGGCGCGAATGGCGTCGGCCGCGTTGATCTCGTCGAGAACCGCTTCGTCGGCATGAAGTCGCGCGGCGTCTACGAGACACCCGGAGGCACGGTTCTCCTCGCCGCCCGGCGCGCTGTTGAAAGCCTGACGCTCGACCGTGGAGCGGCACACCTTAAGGACGAACTGATGCCGCGTTATGCCGAGCTGATCTATAACGGCTTTTGGTTCGCGCCGGAACGCGTCGCCCTGCAGGCGCTGATCGATTCGACGCAAGGGAACGTGACCGGCAGCGTGCGCCTCAAGCTCTACAAGGGCAATGTCATCGTAACCGGCCGGCGCTCGCCGAACAGCCTCTACGATCAGGACATCGCCACGTTTGAAGAGGACGTGGTCTACGATCAGCGCGACGCCGAGGGCTTCATCAAGTTGAACGCACTGCGCATGCGACTGGCGGCGCGGCTGCGCGGCGCCTGATCGCGGCGCCGCGTCAGTCGTCCAGGCCGGCGAGCAGGGCGAGGATCTCCGCACGGCTCAGCCGGATGAATCCCTCGTCGTCCTCCGGTCGGCGACGGCGGTCCCAGGCCGCGGCGTCGGCGACGTACAGACGGCGATCTTGCATCGTCCGCTGTTCGCGAAACTCGCGAAAGCCGTACGCCCGCGGCTCGCACGAGACCAGTGAACGACGCCCCGAACCTCGTCGATCGAGGCCGCTGCGACGATCCCCGCAGCCGCGGCGCTCGATGCGATCGCTGGTGCCACCTGTCGAAAATCCGCGTCCCGCGTCCATGGTGCTCATCGCTTGCTTTCCCGCTCGTGCCGCGCGGCAGGTGCCGCCTTATTCATGCAATCTACACTTGATGTGCCTCATTACAAAAATACGTAAAGTTGTATTGGAAATCAACACAAAGCTTTTGACGACACAAATCCCCCATCTTGCCGGGCAAATCAGTGCTGTATGCGCTGCGCCAGCAAAGTGTCGATGTAGCGCGGGACCACCTCTGTCGCGGAGCCATAAATGGTCTCTGCGAACAGCGTCGCGCCATTCGATGGCTCGAGATTGAGCTCGACGGTATGCGCCCGCCCGTTGCGGCGGACCTGGCTGACGAAGCTCGCCGCAGGGTAGACGTTGCCGGACGTACCGACGGACATGAACAGGGCGCAGCGGTCCAGCGCCGCGAAAATCTGCTCCATACCGATCGGCATTTCGCCGAACCACACCACATGCGGCCGGAGACCGCCTCTGGCGTCACACTTGGCGCAGACGTGATCAACGGTCAGATCACAGCGCCATTCGAACACCTCGTCGCAGGCATCGCAACGGATCTTGGTCAACTCACCGTGCATGTGCAGAAGGTTGCGGCTGCCGGCACGCTCATGCAGATCGTCGATGTTCTGGGTCACGATGAAGACCTCACCGGGCCACTCCTGTTCGAGCCGGGCGAGCGCCCGGTGGGCGGCGTTGGGAGCGATTTGCGGATCGGCGAGCTTGCTGCGCCGGGCATTGTAGAAATCATGAACAAGGACCGGATCACGGGCGAAACCCTCCGGTGTCGCCACGTCCTCGAGACTGACCCGCGACCAGATCCCTCCCTCACAACGGAAGGTATCGAGGCCGGATTCCTTGGAGATCCCGGCGCCGGTAAGAACGACGATCGCCCCAGCGCCCTCGTTTCGTTGGTTCATTGTTTCCAATCCCTCGCGAACGTCATGATTACGTGCGCACTCGCCCGACCTTGACGCGCCTGTGGCTTCGCGGCTCGACGCCGGAAGTGCGATACATGTGACCGCAGCCAAGCTCGCTCGCGTCTGGCATAACGCGCGCGAGCAGACTTATCGTAGCCGCAAGCCCCGTTGCCCAGAAGAGGATCGATGCCGGTGACGAACAAAGATCGCATCGTTCTCGTGATCTTCGACTGTGATGGCGTCCTCGTCGATTCAGAACTGCTCGCCGCCGAGGTCCTGGCCACGGAACTGACCGCCATCGGCTTCGATCTGACGGCGCGGGAATGCATCCGGCGTTACACCGGACTGAGCATGCCGCGGGTGTTCGAACTGATCGAAGCCGAGCGGGGACAACCGTTACCGGCGGGGTTCACCGATCGGCTGCGGGCGAGCGACGAGAGCGCGTTCCGCCGCTCGCTCAGCGCAATGCCGGGCGCGCGCGACGTCCTTCTGCGCCTCCCGCAGCCCCGGTGCGTCGCGTCGTCCGGACGCATCGCCAAAATACGGCTGACACTGACGCTGAGCCGACTCATCGATCTTGTCGAGCCGCATCTTTTTTCGGCGGAGATGGTGGAACACGGCAAGCCGGCGCCAGACCTGTTCCTTTATGCCGCCGCGCGCATGGGGGCCGCGGCGAAGGACTGTGTCGTGATCGAAGATTCACCGGCGGGGGTTCAGGCAGCGGTTGCCGCCGGCATGCACGTCCTGGGCTTTTCTGGCGGCAGCCATTGCGACAACGATTATCCGGCGATCCTGCGGCAAGCAGGCGCCACGCGGGTCTTCGCGCGCATGCATGATCTCCCGGTTCTCATTCGGGCGATTTAGCGTCAGGCAGTCTGGCGTCAGATGGCCCGGCGCGGCGCCGCGTAGAGATCGAGCGGGTACTCGGCCAGGATCTCGTAATGCGCGCGTTCGCTTCCCAGGTGACTGCGGAAGAGGATAAATCGATCGATTGTAAACGGGCCGATCGACAGCCGCCCATTGAGTTGAAGAAAAGCGCCGATGCGCGGTCCCGGATCGGTGCGGAACCGGGCAAGGGTTACGTGTGCCTTGAACTTGCGTCGCTCGGGGGTGCAACCGGCGCGTACCACCGCCGATTCAATCTTGTCGCGCAGATGCATCAGCAACGGCTGCTTATCCACCCCCGCCCACAACGTATGCACCTTGCCGCCCGACTCGAAGAAGTCGACGCTCGAGACGACGAGGTCGAAGGCGGGGGCCGTCACCCGTTGCAGCGCCGCGTCGATGTCCTCGGCCTGCCCACCGCCCACCTCGCCGATAAACCGCAATGTGAGATGCATGCTCTGCGCATCGACCCACCGCGCTCCCGGCAATCCGGAATAAAGGGACGATAACCGGTTTCGGATGTCATCCGGAAACAGGACGCCGACGAACAAGCGGAACATGGCCGCACTCCTTGCGATCGCGTGAGCCTCAAGCCAGCCCCCGGCATCGCCTTTGCCCGCGCTTTCGATACGCACCAGAACTCCGGCTGCCGACCAGCGCCGGACTTGCCTTGCGCGACGCGCACCATGCCGCCATATCTAGAGCCGGTCTTATGGAGAGGAAAGAGGCAGAAATGGCTTTCGGACCTGATCGGCGGTTTGACGTTCGAACCGAGCCGATGACACGTTCGCAGGCGGCGTCCGCGCAAATTGATGTCGGCCTTCGCCAATACATGCTGCGGGTCTACAACTACATGGCGCTTGGCGTTGCGCTCACCGGCATCATTGCCATGCTGGTCGCTAGCAATGTCGCGCTGATGCAAACCATCGCCCTCGGCCCGGCCAAGTGGGTGCTGTTCATTGGTGTTCTCGGCCTCGGCTTCTTCGCCCCGAAGATCATGATGTCGCGCAGCGTGGGTGCAGCGCAGGCGTGCTTCTGGGCGTATGCGGCAATGTGGGGAGCGTTAATCGCGCCCTTCTTCTACATGTACACGGGAGACAGCATCGCGCGCGCCTTCTTCATCACCGCGGGCGCCTTCGCCGGTATGAGCCTTTATGGCTACACCACGAAGCGAGACCTGTCGGCGATGGGCCGTTTCCTGGTAATGGCAAGCATCGGCGTGATGATTGCCCTGGTCGTCAACATCTTCGTGCAGTCGAGCGGCTTGCATCTGGTGATGTCGTTCGTCGTTCCGGTGATCTTCGCCGGCCTGACCGCGTTCGAAACGCAACAGATCAAAAGCTGGTACTATGAGTCAGACGCCCGAGACGTCGCTCAGCGCAAATCGATATTCGGTGCGTTCATGCTCTACGGCAGTTTTGTGACGATGTTTATCTGGATCCTGCAACTCGTAGGCGTCGCACGCAGCGAATAGTGGATGCGTCTTTCGCGCTCGCTCCAGGCATTCGGGTTAGCCGGGCGGATGGCAGGCGGATGCCACAAGGGTTGACAGCCTTCAGTGGGGTACGCTTTGGAAACGATCCTGCCGTCCTCCCGCCCTGCCAGATCCCGGTTCGGCGGCTGGGGCGCGATGATCTCGGTGTGACTCCGCTTGGCGGCGCGCCCCTCAGTTGGCCGCGTCGTCAGGCGGTCGCTTTGCGCCGGGGTGGAAGTACTCCTCTCGCCAAAGAGGCCTGCCCCCTACCCGGCGGCCGACATGCCATCGATCATCGTCGAATTTATTGCGCGCTACGGCTCCTCGGCGGCTGGACGAGTGCCAGCGCGAAGGCGCGCTTGCGCCTTGCGCTTCTTCAGGTTATCGCGCAAGGCGGCCGCCAGGCGAGCCTTGGGCGTGTCGCTATCCCTCGCCCTCGCGCCAGCGCCGCCGTCCACAACACCAACCTTCTCGCAGATCGGATCATCGCCAGGGTCTGCACCACGGCCGGCGGCGACGCCTTGACTGTCATTTGCAACGCTCATCACGTTAACGATGCCGGCGCCGAAGACACCCGTCAAGCAACCGCTTTGCCGCAGCCGCTGCGGATGTCCGGCGCAACTTCGCCGGCGGCCATCCGCTCACCGTACTCCCCTGCACCGTCCCCTTGCGAATCGGCGCAACCGACCGAGTGGCGCTGACGGCGCAAACGCCGAAAGTGTCCAGACCGGGCTGCTGAAACAGTCGCATGACCCTGCTGTGGCTCACGCGGCCGTCCGCCAGCGCGGGGCAACGGAGCTATCTTGGAAGCTCAGCAGCCGTTCTCCCAGCCTGCTCCCACCGCGTGCGAGCCGATCCTGGTCAGCAACTACTTTTCGGGCAATCCGCCGTGGAAACGCGCCGCTTCGCGACCCCCGCCTGATACGTGCGCATGGCCGAGTCAAAGCATTGCTCGCGTTGATCGGTCGCCTGCATTCTTTCGCATATTGCCGTCGAATCATCGTAGGCTTTCTCAGCCTGTGTATCTGTAGAAGAACACGCAGCCACACCAACAGACGCGAATATTACCGCATCTGCCAACATCATGCGCAGCATTCTCATTGTGTTTATCCTTTTTACACACAGAATAACCTAAAAAATTGCAAGCATTATCGGGAATATACTCCATTATAAATGGATGTACATTATACGATACATCCTACTATTTAATTTTTATCAAATAAATAAAAATATTTTACTTGTCGTCTCCGATATCACGCCCACCCCATAGTTGGCTGACGTCGTTGTAATGCGCAGTTGGGTCGTATTTCTGCACGTCAAGATTGAGGTCGTTCGCGGTCAGTCGCCCAACGGCAGCGAGCAGTTGGTAGGCACCGACGAGTGCGTCCCGCTGCGCGCCGAGGCTTTCGACCTGAGCTTCAAGCACCTGCTGGCGCGACAGGAGGACGTCGGTCATTGTTCGCAGGCCGAGGCCACCTTCCCGGCCGATACCATCGGCGGCGACCTGCGTGGCCTTGACCTGCGCTTGATAGGACTCTTCGTTGGCGCGCCCGCTCTGCAGCAACGCCCAGGCGGTGATCGCCGCCTGTTTCGCTTGCCGTCGTTGCCCGTCGGCTTCCCGCTGTCGTTGGCCGACAAGCTGCTTGGCGGCGCGAACCTGCGCATCCAGCATGCCGCCGTGGTAGAGCGGAAAGGAGACCAGCCCGAGGATCGATTGGGTTGAGGCACCGGCATCGGCCTGCACGTAGGCCTGCGGCAGTTCCTGGCCGAAACTGACGTCGACGCCGTCTTCGGCCGCGCGCAGAGCGAAATCGGCAGCGATGACGTTTGGGCTGTTCACCGACGCATCGGCGGCCTCGGCTTCCGTCGCCGGCAGGTCATCGGGCATCACCGGCATCGTCAAGGCGTCCGGAGCGCTGCCCGTCAGCGCGCTCAGCGCAGCGCGCGCCGATTGCAGCGAGCCTTCCGCCTGGGTGCGCATCGCCCGTGCTCGCGCGACCCCGGCTTCCGACTGAGCGATGTCGCTGTTCTTAAGCTCACCAAGAGCGAACCGCCGCTGCGCCGATTGAAGGTCACGATCGAGTTGGCGTTGCTGATCTCCAGTTAGCTGCAGCACACTCTCGGCACGAAGCACGTCCAGGTAGGCCGTGGCCGTATGCAGGAGCGTGTCCTGCTCGACCGCCGTCAGCCGTGCCCTTTGTGCCCGCACCGCGCTCTTTGCCTGCCGGACCGTGGCCGGAGTGACGAAATTGTAGATCGGCTGTTTGACACGCAGGTCCAGTGCCACTGCCGGTCCGCTGGATTGCGTGACGTTGCTGGCACCGCCGCTGCCGCCGCCGCTGAAGACGTATCCACCGCCGGTGGTCACGTCCGCCTGAGGCCGCCAACCGGACAGCGCTTCCGGCACGAGTTCGTCCGTTCGCCGCAGTTCCGCCCGCGCCGCCGCCAGCATCGAATTGTTCGCGTAAGCCTGCGCCAGCGCTTCGCTGAGCGTTTCGGCGGCGGCGACAGACGGGCCGACAATCAGGCTCAGTCCCAGCGCCCCCGGTGCCAGCACGGTGGGTGTCAGCACGGTGGCGATGATGCCGTTCGCCACCAAGCGCTGGATCCGCCTATTCATGGCGGAGTGCCTCGATCGGATCGAGCCATGCCGCCCGGCGGGCCGGGTAGAAGCCGAAGACGACGCCGACGCCAACGCTGAATCCGACGGCGAGCAGCACGGCGACGGGGCTGATGATCCATGGCCAGCCGGCGATCGAGGCGACAACGCCAGCGGCGACGATACCGATGATTAGGCCGACGCCGCCGCCGATTGCCGATACGCTCACCGCCTCGACAAGGAATTGCGCAAGGATGTCGCGACGGCGTGCGCCGACCGCCATGCGGATGCCGATCTCGCGGGTGCGCTCGATGACCGAGACGAGCATGATATTCATGATGCCGATGCCGCCGACAAGCAGTGAGACAGAGGCGACGGCGGCGACGAGCGAGGCCAGGGCCTGCGCCGAGGCCTGCTTGATCTGCAGGACCTCGGCGAGATTCTTGATCGAGAAATCATCTTCCTGGAAGGTCTGAAGCCGGTGGCGCTCACGCAAAAGACCGCGCACCTCTTCCTCGGTGACGCTCAAATCGGCGCCCTCGCTCACCTTGACCAGCATCGAATCCACTCGCTGAGGCGCTGCCGGATTGACTCCGAGAACGCGCGCCTTGACCGTCTTGAGCGGTGCGATGATCACATCGTCCTGGTCTTTACCCGACGTCGTCTGTCCCTTGGCGGCGAGCACGCCGACGACGGTGAACGGAACGCGCTGGATGCGGATGGCGGCGCCGACGGGATCGATCTCGCCAAATAGTGCGCGCGCGACTGTCTTTCCGATCAGCGCGACCTTGTCTCCCGCGTTCATCTCGTCGTTGGCGAAACTTCGCCCGTTGGCGATCTCCCAGTCGCGTGCGTCGAGAAACCCCAACGTTACCCCGTAAATCGGCGTAACGACGTTAAGGTCACCGCGAACGGCTAAGACGCTGCCCCGCACCATGGGGACGGCGTCCTGGATATCCGGCACATCGCGTCGGATTGCGTCCGCGTCGTCCTCGGAGAGTGAGCGGCCGTTCCCGCCGATCCCTCGCATGCTGCCGATCGGCACGGAAAGTGGATCGATGACGATCAGGTTGGAGCCAAGACTGCTGATTTGCCGGACAATGACGTCGCGCGCGCCCGAACCGATGGCGACGACGAGGATGACCGCCGCCACGCCGATGACGATCCCCAGCATGGTCAGGGCGCTGCGCAGGACGTTGGCGCGCAGCGCCTGCACGGCACTGAGGAGGGCATCGAGAAAGGTCATGCGAGCACCTCGGCGGGCGCGCGAGTGAGCAGTGCTGTCGGATCGATCGGAGCCTGGCTTCGATCTTCCACCATCCGGCCGTCGCGCAGGACGATGACGCGATCAGCGAACCGGGCTACATCCGGATCGTGAGTGACCAGCAGTATGGTGATCCCAGCCCGGTTGAGCCGCCGAAACAGCACCATGATCTCAAGTCCGGTGCGTTCGTCGAGTGTCCCGGTCGGCTCGTCGGCAAGGATCAGCACCGGCCGGTTGACCAGGGCCCGGGCAATGGCGATCCGTTGCTGTTGGCCGCCGGAAAGCTGACTCGGCAGATGGTGGGCGCGCTCGGTGAGGCCGACCGCGGCGATCGCCGCCTCGGCACGCTGGCGTCGCGCGCGGGCCTCAATTCCGGCATAGACCAGCGGCACCGCGACGTTGTCGATGGCGTTTGCCCGTGGCAACAGGTTGAACGACTGAAAGCAAAAACCAACTTTGCGGTTGCGCACGCGCGCCAGTTCATCGGGACCAAGCGCCGAGACGTCGTCGCCATCGAAGCGATAGTGACCCGATGTCGGCCGATCAAGACAACCGATCTGGTTCATCAGGGTCGATTTGCCCGAGCCGGATCGCCCCATCACCGCGATGAAATCGCCACGCTCGATCGCGAGCGAGACGTCGAGCAGTGCGGGGACTTCGAAGTCGCCGAGGCGATAGCGCTTGGAAAGGGCCACGGTCTCGATCAGGGGAGGATGCATGGCCTAGAACTTCAGTGGCCCGACGCGGGCGTCCCGCGTTTCCGGGGCCGAGCCCTTGTTCGCTCCGATCACGATCGCGTCCCCGACAGCAACATCGCCGCCAGCGATCTCAGTCTCGATCCCGTCCGACAGGCCGGCACGCACGGCAAGGGCCTGAAGGTGGCCACCATGGGTCAGGCGCCAGATCGTCGCCGTTGACGGCGTCCCACTCTCTGCGCCAGCGGCGGGTACTGCGGATCGCTCGTGCGCGGCAGAAGGACGAAAGCGGAAGGCCGCGTTCGGCACCATGAGAACGTCGTCGCGCTCGCCAGTGACGATGCGGGTATCCGCGGTCATGCCGGGTAGAAGCTTGAGGTCATCGTTGACCACGGAGATGATAACGTCATAACTGACGACGCTCTGCAGGACTTGCGGCGTCTTGCGAATTTCCGCGACCTTGCCGGTGAAGACCTGCCCTGGATAAGCGTCGAATGTAAATGTCGCCACCTGCCCCTCGATGATGCGGCCAATATCGGCTTCGTCGACGTTCGCGTGCAAATCGAGCTTGTGCAGGTCGTTGGCCACGGCGAAAAGCGGCGCTGCTTGCGCGGCAGCGCTTACCGTCTGCCCGACGACGGCGTTTGACTCGACGACGATGCCGTCGATCGGTGAACGGATCGTCGTATGATCGAGGTCAAGTCGCGCCTGCCTGAGCGCGGCTTCGCGCGCGGCAACGATGGCAACGGCGTTGGCCTCGCCCGACTGCGCGACCTTGACTTGCGCCTCGGCGGCGGCGAGAGCGGCCTGCGCAGCGTTCTCCCGAGCCCTGGCTGAGGCAAACGCGGCGTCGGCCTGTCCAGATGCTGTCCTCGCCTTGTCCGACTCAACCGGCGCGGCGTCGCCGGTCTGCAACAACTCGCGCTTGCGCTTCAGGTCCCGATTGGCGTCGCCGCGCGCCAGTTCGGCGTGCTCGACGTCGGCGTGGATTCCCTGCAACGTGGCGCGCGCGTTGTCCACCTGCCGCTGGGCCTGTTCCGCCTGATCCCCCGCGATCTCGACCTGACCACGCGCGACGTTGAGATCGGCGGCGGCCATCGCCAGCCGGGCTTCCGCGGTGCCGGAGTCTAGCCGCGCGAGAACATCCCCGGTCTTGACGGACGCATTGAGATTGACCGGAACATCAGCGATCTGACCAGTGCTCTGCGCTGAGATGGAAACAAGGGCCTGTGGCTTCAGCGTGCCCGACGCATCGACGATGCTGACGATCTGACCTTGCGCGATCTCGGCGGTGCGATATCCGATCGGTGGCCGCGTATCGGCGAAAAAATAGACGGCACTCCCCACGACACCAAAGGTAACGACGCCGAGCAAGACCAGCTTACGAAACCGTGCCGACGACCACACTCTCGGCTTGGCCGTATGCTGACCCAAAGGAGAAAATGGGGAAGAATTCGGAAAAATTCCGCCGGAACTGCTTTCGGCGCCCCGCATAAATTCGTCCCGCGACGCGTCCACGGAGGGCAAATGGTCCATATTCATTGATGTTCCACGACCAAGACGATGCACTTTTTATGGCGACTTATCACCACTATTGCTTAATCGACACTCGCCTGACTATTATTAACAATCAAAATTCCTGCTGTTATGCCGTTCAAATTATCTTACTCAACAATTAAAAATAGTTTTACTTAACATATTTTATCAAAAATAAACTTAACATTATAAGGAACAGACAAAAACTTTTTGCTAATCACATTCATAGTTAATTATTCAAATCAAAAATTTACCCTTAAGAACTTGTCATCCATATTCCAAATATATGGCTCCTGCAAATTACAAAAAATTCAGAATTTGGCGACCAGCCACCATCTATTTCCCGCGCCGGCAGCTCAACTTTTGCAGCGACAGCGCATAGAGCAGTCGGTGTCATGGAGCACCGCCCGGGCGCCGGCAGCGCGCGAATTGACGCTGGAGACAATCCGAAAGCGCCCTGCAGGCGTTACGCTCTCGCCTTGCACAACCCATCGGGGCAGGCGCGTAAACGTGTGGCGAAGGAAAGCTGCTAACAACGATCCCGATCGCATTCCTTTCGGCAGCGTTCACTTTTGCGCCGGCTTCCCCTTTGTCGATCTCGTGGCCTGCGCTAATGTCCACGGCAGGTCTTCCGGCCACGAAAATCATGTCAAAAGGGGAAGGGATATGTCGTCGATCACGGGCACGCAGGCGTGGGGCGCGCTGGAGGCGCACGCCAACGCGGTCAAAAATACCCACATGCGCGACCTGTTCGCACAGGACCCCGAGCGCTTCCGAGCATTCTCGCTGACGCTGGGCGATCTGCTGTTCGATTATTCGAAAAACCGGATCACCGCCGAGACGCTGCGGCTGCTCGTCGATCTCGCGCGTGCCGCCGATCTCGATGGCTGGCGAGCGAAGATGTTCTCCGGCGAGAAGATCAACGCCACCGAAGGGCGCGCCGTCCTGCACGTGGCGCTGCGCAACACGCTCGACAAGCCGATCTTCGTCGGCGGCGAGGACGTGATGCCGGAGGTGGTGCGGGTGCGTGAGCAGATGCGCACGTTCTCCGAGGCGGTGCGCAGCGGCGCGTGGACGGGGCACACCGGCGAGCCGATCACCGACGTCGTCAACATCGGCATCGGTGGCTCGGACCTCGGGCCGGTGATGGTCACCGAGGCCCTCAAGCCTTACCTACAGGATGGCCTGCGCGTCCACTTCATCTCCAACGTCGACGGCACCCACGCCGCCGAGACGCTCAAGCGCCTGCGCCCCGAGAGCGCGCTGTTCATCGTCGCCTCCAAGACGTTTACCACCCAGGAAACCATCGCCAACGCCAGGACGGCGCGGGCTTGGCTGGTCGAGGCGCTGGGCGAGGCAGCGGTCGCCAAGCACTTCGTCGCCCTTTCGACCAACGAGCCGGCGGTCACCGCGTTCGGCATCGATCCCGCCAACATGTTCGCCTTCTGGGACTGGGTCGGCGGGCGCTACTCCCTGTGGTCGGCGATCGGCCTGCCCATCGCCATCGCCATCGGCATGGATCGGTTCGACGAACTGCTCGCCGGCGGCCGCGCGATGGACGCCCATTTCTGCACGGCACCCCTGGAGGCGAACATCCCGGTACTGATGGGATTGATCGGCATCTGGAATTCGAATTTCCTCGGCGCCGAGACCTACGCCGTCCTGCCTTATGATCAGTACCTGCACCGCCTGCCGGCGTTCCTGCAACAGTCGGACATGGAGAGCAACGGCAAGTACGTCACCCGCAGCGGCGGGCGGGTCGACTACAAGACCGGCCCGGTGCTGTTCGGCGAACCGGGAACCAACGGCCAGCACTCCTTCTATCAGCTCGTCCACCAAAGCACCCGGCTGGTTCCGTGCGACTTCATCGCGCCGGCGAAGTCGCACAACCCGATCGGCGAGCATCACGCGCTGCTGCTCTCCAACTTCTTCGCCCAGCCGGAAGCGCTGATGAAAGGCAAGTCGGAAGCCGAGGTGCGCAGCGAGCTGACGGCACAGGGCCTGTCCGGCGAGGCACTCGAGGCCCTGGTGCCGCACAAGGTCTTCGACGGCAACCGGCCGACCAATTCGATCCTGGTCAAGCAGGTCGATCCTTACACTCTCGGCCTGATCATCGCCGCCTACGAGCACAAGATCTTCACCCAAGGAGTGGTCTGGCAGATCAATTCATTCGATCAGTGGGGCGTCGAACTCGGCAAACAGCTCGCCAAGGTAATCCTGCCCGAGTTGCAAAACGACGCGGTGGTCACCGGCCATGACGGCTCGACCAATGGCCTGATCAACACGTTCAAGGAGTTGCGGGCTCGCACCTGATGCCGATCCGCCGCCTGCCCGAGACCGTTGTCAACCGCATCGCCGCCGGCGAGGTGGTCGAGCGGCCGGCCTCGGCGGTGAAGGAACTGGTCGAGAACAGTCTCGATGCCGGGGCCTCACGGATCGAGATCACGCTGACCGACGGCGGCCGGACGCTCATTGCGGTTACCGACGACGGTTGCGGCATGGACGACGGCGAGCTTGCGCTCGCCGTCGAGCGGCACGCGACCTCGAAGCTGCCGGACGACGACCTTCGCCACATCGCCACGCTCGGCTTTCGCGGCGAGGCACTGCCGTCGATCGGCGCGGTGGCGCGCCTCACCGTCACCAGCCGGCCGGCTGGCGGCGCCTGCGCCTGGGCGATCCGCGTCGAGGGCGGACGTCTGGCGCCGGTGCGGCCGGCGGCGCATCCGCCCGGCACCCGCATCGAGGTCCGCGATCTCTTCTTCGCGACGCCGGCACGGCTGAACTTTCTCAAGAGCCGACCGACCGAGGTCGCCCATACCGTCGATGCCGTCAGCCGCCTCGCCATGGCCCGGCCGGCCGTATCCTTCTCGCTCAGCGAAGACGCTCGAACCCTGCTGTCCCTGCCGTCCGCGGGTATCGAGGGCGACGATGCACGCCTTCAGCGGCTCTCCGCGGTCATGGGCCGCGAGTTCTCCGCCAACGCGCTGGCGATTTCGGCCGAGCGCGAGGGCATCCGACTTTTCGGTCATGCCGGACTGCCGACCCTGCACCGCCGGACGTCGACGCACCAGTACCTGTTCGTCAATCGCCGCCCGGTGCGCGATCGCCTGCTGCATGGCGCCGTGCGCGCCGCCTACCACGACCTGATCGCCCACGACCGTCATCCGCTGCTCGCCCTCTTTCTCGACGTTCCCGCCGACCTCGTCGACGTCAACGTTCACCCGATGAAAACCGAAGTGCGCTTCCGCGACGCGGCATTGGTTCGCGGACTGATCGTCGGCGCGCTGAAACAGGCGCTGGCCGCCGCCGGCCACCGCGCCGCATCGTCGGCAGTCTCGGCGCCATGGACCGGCAGCCACGGCGCCAGCGGGCGCGGCGCTTGGCGTCCAATTCCGCCGCCATCGCTGTCCACCGACAGCCTGACACTGGCACTCGATGCCGGCTTCGGCGTGCGCGGCCTTGCCGAAGACGCGGCGCCCTTCGCGCGGGGGCATGGGGTGTCGCAGCCGTCGGCACCGACGCCAGACAGCGACGATGCCATTCCTCCGCTTGGCTTCGCCCGGGCGCAGGTGCACGCCACCTACATTGTCGCCCAGACGGCCGATGGCATGGTCATCGTCGATCAGCACGCCGCCCACGAGCGCCTCGTCCACGAGCGCCTGAAGGCAGCTCTCGCCAGCGGCGGCGTCACCCGCCAGGGCCTCCTCCTGCCCGAGGTCGTCGAGTTGGATAGCACGGCGATCGGCCGCCTCACCGCCCGGCTCGCCGAGCTGGCCGAGCTGGGCCTGATCCTCGAGCCGTTCGGCCCGGGAGCCGTCGTCGTCCGTGAGGTTCCGGCGGTGCTTGGCGATCTCGACGTCGCCGGCCTCATCCGTGACCTCGCCGAGGACCTCGCCACGCTCGACGAGGCGACAGCCCTGCGTGACCGGCTCGCCAATGTCTGCGCGACCATGGCCTGTCATGGCAGCGTGCGCGCCGGGCGCCGGCTTGCTGTCGATGAGATGAACGCGCTGTTGCGGGCGATGGAAGCGACCCCACATTCCGGCCAGTGCAGCCACGGCCGGCCGACCTGGGTCGAGCTCAAGCGCGCCGACATCGAAAAACTGTTCGGTCGGCGCTAGCCTGTGGCCGCCAGTAGGAGCATGCCGCCGTTTCGATGATCGCGACGTTCGCCCGCTGGTTGCTTAACGCCGCTTGCGCCGGCCTGCTCGTTCTTGCCTCCCTCGGCGATCGCTCGACGCTGAACGATCTTGCCCGCCTCATCCCGCAGCCCCAGCCGACGAACGCGATCGTCACAGAAGGTCCTGGCAAGGTGGTCCTGCGCGCCGATCCGCGCGGCCATTTTCTCGTCCGCGCCGACGTCGACGGCCAGCCCATCCGCTTTCTCGTCGATACCGGTGCCAGCAACGTCGTGCTCTCCGCCAGCGATGCCGAGCGTCTGGATCTCAAGGTCGGTGCCCACGATTATACCGAGATCTACAGCACCCCCGGCGGAGTTGTCCGCGCCGCGCCGGTCCGGTTGGGCGAGGTGCGCATCGGCGCGCTGAGGATGCGCAACGTCCGCGCCTCGGTCAGCGCCCAGCCGATGGATGTCTCCTTACTCGGCGCCAGTTTCCTCGCCCGCCTTGGCGGCTACGAGGTCAGCCACGGTCAGATGACCCTGCGCTGGTAGGCTCGCCGGCAGGCAGGGTGCCAGCCGCACCCGCTTCGCCTGTCGGCGCCTTGGCGCGCAGGAACACCAGCCGCGCCGCGCCGTAGACCCGCTCGTCGATCATCGCCCAGGCAAACGGCACGGCGAGCGGCTCGCGCACCGCCACCTCGACAACCGCGATCGCCCCCGATGCCATCCAGCCGCGCAGGACAAGCCCTTGCAGCGCCGGCACCGCGAGGCCGGAATCGTAGGGCGGATCGAGCAGCGCAAGGCTCGCCGGCGCCTTGATTACCCGCGGCGGCGGTGGCAGGCGGCTGGCGTCGAGCTTGAGCAGCACCGCGTTGGCGATTTCGCCGAGACTCGCCGCGTTGCGGCGGATAGCGAGCAGGGCGTCGGCGCTGGTATCGAGGAAAGTCACCTGCGCGGCGCCGCGCGACAGCGCTTCCAGCCCGCAGGCGCCGGTGCCGGCGAAGCCATCGATCACGCCCGCTCCGGCGATGCCCGGCCAGTCGATCCCGTGATCGAGAATATTGAACAGCGATTCGCGCACACGATCGGCGGTCGGCCGCACGCCCACGACGTCGGGGACGCGCAGCACCCGGCCGCGATGGCGCCCGGCGACGATCCTCACCGCTTCGCCTCAGATCCGAGCTGCTCGCGCATCACCTTGGCGGAGATCTCGGCAACCTCGCCGCGCTCGAGGCTGCCGAGCTGGAACGGCCCATAGGCGAGGCGGATCAGTCGGGTGACGGTCAGTCCCAGCGCTTCCAGGACCTTGCGCACCTCGCGGTTCTTGCCTTCCTGAAGCGAGAGCGACAGCCAGACATTGCTGCCCTGCTGCTTGTCGACTTGCGCCTCGATCGGCCCGTAGCGGATACCGTCGACGATCATTCCGCGGCCAAGCCGGTCGATGGCCGCCGGCGAGAGCGTGCCATGCGCCCGCACCCGGTAGCGCCGGGTCCATCCGGTCGACGGCAGTTCAAGTCGGCGGGCGAGCGCGCCGTCATTGGTCAGCAGCAGCAGCCCCTCCGAGGTGAGGTCGAGGCGACCGATCGAGATCACCCGGCCGAGGGCCCGGGGAAGATGCTCGAACACCGTCGGTCGCCCCTCGGGATCGCGATGGGTGGTCACCAGCCCCGCCGGCTTGTGGTAGCGCCACAGCCGCGGCGGAGCCTGGTCGGGCAGCAGCGCGCCATCGACCACCACCCGGTCGTCTCCGCCGACGACGAGGGCGGGGGAATCGATCGTCCGGCCGTTGACCGCCACCCGGCCTTCGGCGATCCAGCGTTCGGCGTCGCGGCGCGAGCACAACCCCGCCGCGGCGATGCGCTTGGCGATCCGCGCGCCGTCCGTCCGCGCTTTTTCCGTCTCCACCTTCTCCGTCCCAGCCCTTTCCCCCCGCCCCGTCTCCGCCGGCTTGGCCGCCGGCCCCGCGCCGCGGTCAGGTGCGCGCGGCATCGACGAAGGCCTGGAATAGCAAGCGATCACCGGGATCGATCTCGAACTCGGGATGCCACTGCACGCCGAGGCAGAAGCGCTTGTCCGGCGCCTCGATCGCCTCGATCACCCCGTCCTCGGCGACCGCGCCGATGACCACGCCCACCGGCACGTCCTTCACCGCCTGGTGGTGGGCGCTGTTCACCGCCATGGTCTCGGCGCCGACGATGGCGTGAAGGCGGGTGCCGGCAAAAACGCGCACGACGTGGCCCGGCTCGTCGCGGGGATTGGGCTGCTCGTGGGCGAGCGCGCCCTCGATCTCGTCGGGGATGTGCTGGATGAGCGTGCCGCCCAGAACGACATGAAGGAGCTGCTGGCCGCCGCAGATGCCGAAGACCGGGCGATCGCTCTCAAGGGCAAGGCGGGTCAGCGCCAATTCGAAGGCGGTGCGCTCGTCCTTGGTGGTCACGCTGGGGTGGCGCTCGCTGGCACCGAACAGCGCCGGATCGATATCAAAGGCGCCGCCGGAGACGATCAACCCGTCGATCCTGGCGAGATAGTCCTCGGCGGAACCGGCATCGGGCGGCAGCAGCAGCGGCAAGCCGCCGGCGTGGGCAACCGCGCCGCAGTAATTCTGCCGCAACGCCAGCCAGGGAAACTTCGAGTAGCCGCCGGGCTCCTCGCGGTCGAGCGTGATACCAATGACGGGAATGGACATGCGCCGGACTTTAGGCATCCACGCCCGCCGGCGCAACGCCAGCCAAGGGGCGGCGCACGCCGCCGTGATGCGAACGCCGCCCCATGCATGCGATTACGGTCTGATTCCGCTCCCGAACGGTGTTACGCTCGCGGAGCGATTGCACACAATAAGGCCAGCAAGGCCAGTGAGACTGAAGCCAGAGGTGACCCGCGCCAGACCCCGCGAGCCCGCGCTGGTAAGACCAATCGCTCAATGGGGAGCAGAGAGGGAAAGCATGCGCGCGCGACGGATCTATCTCGTCAATCCGAAGGCGGACTCCGCCATCACCCGCCCGCTCTATTTCGGCCGGGCACTCTATTCGCCGCTCGCCGGCCTGCTCGCGGTGGCGGCGCTGATCCCCCAGGACCGCTACGAGGTGGTGCTGACCGACGAGAACGTCGAGCCGGTCGATTTCGACCTCACCGCCGATCTGGTCGGCATCTCGGCGATGACCTCATATGTCAAGCGCGGCTACGAGATCGCCGATGCCTTCCGCCGCCGCGGTATCCCGGTGATCATGGGCGGCGTGCATCCCAGCTTCATGCCCGACGAGGCGCTGCAGCACGCCGATGCGGTGCTCATCGGCGAGGCCGAACTGGTCATGCACAAGGTCCTCGACGACCTCGACGGCGACGGCGTCAAGGGCATCTACAAGGCCGACCGCCTGCACTCGATGCAGGACATGCCGCTCGCCCGCTACGATCTGATCAAGCCGAAGCGCTACGTCAACCGCACCTTCATCCAGACCTCGCGCGGCTGTCACCACGCCTGCACCTTCTGCGCCGAGCAGCTGATGTATGGCCTGCGCTTCCGCTACCGGCCGGTGGACGAGGTGATGCGCGAGATCGATGCCACCGGCGCCCGCAGCTTTGCCTTCAATGACGCCGACTTCTTTGGTACCCCGGCGCGCGCCGCCGAGGTGATGCAGGCGCTCAAGGGCCGGCGCGTCTCCTGGCAGGCGGGGGTGAATTTCGGCGCGGCGTTCGACGACCGGCTGCTCGAACTCGCCGCCGCCAGCGGCTGCAACATGCTCGCCATCGGCTTCGAATCCCTGTCCCGCGAAACCCTGCGCAAGGCGCATAAATACCAGAACTCGCCAGAGCGCTACCGGGCGCTGGTCGAAAAGCTCCACAGTCACGGCATCCTCGTCTTCGGCCTGTTCATGTTCGGCTTTGATCAGGACGAGGCCAGCGTCTTCGACGAGACCGCCCGCTTCGTCATCGACGCCGGCTACGACGTCTGCGGCTTTTCGATCATGACCCCCTACCCCGGCACCTTGAACTGGTTCGAGATGCTGCAAAACGACCGCATCGCCTCGTTCGACTGGAACGCCTACGACCAGCATCACGTCGTCTATAAGCCGGTCGGCCTCGGCGCCGAGCAGCTCCGCGACGGCCAGTGGCTGGCCTACGACCGGTTCTATGGGCCGCGCTCGCTGTTGCGCCGCTTCCCGCTGGGCGGCGGGCGCAGCCGCGCGCTGTGGTCGGTCTATAACCTCTTCTACCGGCGCATGGAGATCAGCGAGCGCGACCCGCACGGCGCCATCGCCGCGCCCGGCCTCGCCCCCATCCACACCGCCCGCCCGCCGCTGATGCCCCAGCGCGCCGACTGGCGGGCCCTGATCCTCGGCGGCGAGGAAGCCGCCGCCGCCGGCCCCTGCGACGTCAGCGAACCCGTCTGAGCACACCCGATGCCAGTGACACCCCGCGGCCTTACGCCCTTGTCATGGCACGCGCGGCATCGGGCGACAGCTGCAGCAACCCGCCGGCGTTCGCCACGGCGCTGCAATCATTCTGGCGCAACGCCTAGCGCCGCCGCGTGCTCCCAACGCCAATGATAGCGGAACGGACGAAGCGGACGAAAAGATCGCGGTTTGCCGGATTATCAGGGTCGATAGAGGGCGGATTAGGGCAACGCCCTTAATCCGCCGCACGTCGTGTATCAATCAAAGCACACATTGATAGCCCAACAATTAGCGTGGAATCCGATCCGCCGGGTTCGTCGCGCTCGCAGAAGAAGAGATTATGGGACCACGTTTATTTATATTTGCTTTCGATCTCGATCTCACGAAATGTAACCCTCGGCCTTGTATTAGTGTCCGCACGATGATTTCATCAAATTCAAATAATCTGCGTCGTATAATGGTTTGATCATTGAAATATGCCCTGGCATTATCATAATTCTGGAGTTGATCCACAAGATCAAGCATCATTCCATCGGGAACGTTTTTATACACGGCAGTTCTTACCTGTGGATTATCAAAAAATCTCATCATTCTGTATATAAATTCATCTATATGAAATTGTTTGATGCTCATGCAGTAGTCTATATATCGCCATACTGCAATTATTGGATCTATTTTATCTAATGCATAGAATAGTTTCTTTACATTAGACTGCCCCTTTAATGTGCTTACCGCAGCATGTAAGCTATTTCTTTCACTATTCTGAAGAAACATCCCTATAAAATCATAGGTTATTCTCTCTGGCTCTCCATCAGGAAGCTGCGCAAGTCGCACCTGTGCGGTAACATGCGCTCGACTTCTCTTTGTAAAATTCAGCTTAGTATGCTGAGGAATATCTCCCAAAATAATTTCACATATATCGTGATATGCGATGACTCTAGCCAATTCAACACGATCCCTCCCAGATAATGGGAAGTTAATGTGAGGCAATAGACAATCTGCTGAATGAGCGACAGATAAAATATGGTCGTATATAGACCGTATTGGTAGCTTAGGAACCATGCTCTCGAGTCTTAATAGCTTTCCTGATCGCTCAAGATTCTGCAATGATCTCAGAATTCTCAAATTTCCCACCAATGGAATTGGTATATGCGACCCTTCTAAATCCTTAAGAAAGCGCTCCGTAGACACAAGAATTGGTGTAGAGCTGTCAAATGCGATACTTTCTCCTGCACCCGCCCTCTTCTTTAAAGACCTCAAGAGGGCATCTAGGCCTGTTTTATAGCTAAACGCAAAATCAGCACATTTTTTATCTGCCAAAAATAATGGGATATCACATTTTTCACCAAGCAAAGGCAAGATAATAACCTTAGCGCATGAAATTTCCTGGTAGATCTTTGCGTGCCATTCTTTGCTCACCCACCCCGAGTTAACGGAATTTTGAGTGAGCCACACCGCTATGTACTTTGCCTGTTTCAACGCTTCTTCTATTTTTTGTGTTATTGATTCCCCCACCTCTATTTCCCATTCATCGAGCCATACTGATACGTGACGACTTCGCAAATCTTTTGCAAGTCGAGTTACTGATACCTTATCTTTTGACGAGTAACTCAAAAATACGTCGGACATCCTTCCCCCTAACCTTCAGAATCGATTTTATCAGATTAATCTAGCTCCGAATGGAGTGAGCGCAATCTGCTAATCAGCCAGCAAAAGGAGACTCCGAATCTCACTTCGCTGAATAAGGGTTAAGGTCGCGGTAACGCCGTTTGTGAAACCAATAAAAATGCTTCCATCATCTTGCCTTTTGACACCAACCTTTTGGAAGCGCCGGCCGCGGCCGCGGCCTAGGAAAACCGAACCCCTACACTGAACGAGCCTCCCGCACCCGACATTTGACCCCACCCCGCCCGCTCGCGTATAAGCCGGGCGGGCCACGGCCTCCCGACGGGCCGCGACCCATCTGCAAGGATGGGAGCACACCTGAATGACCACGACGTCGCAACGGCCGAGCGTTCGGCCGGCCAATCCCTGTTTTTCGTCCGGACCCTGCGCCAAGCGTCCGGGCTGGTCGCTCGCCGCCCTCGACGGCGCGGTGCTCGGCCGCTCGCATCGCGGCAAGGCCGGCAAGACCAAGCTCGAAGCGGTGATCACCCGCTCGCGGGCGATCCTGGGCCTTCCGGACGACTACCGCCTCGCCATCGTGCCCGCCTCCGATACCGGCGCCATCGAGATGGCGATGTGGTCGCTGCTCGGCGCGCGCGGCGTCGACATGCTCGCCTGGGAGAGCTTCGGCGATCAGTGGGTGACCGACGTCGTCAAGCAGCTCAAGCTCACCGACGTCCGTGCGCTCAAAGCCGACTACGGCAAGCTGCCGGATCTTTCGCAGGTCGATTTCGCCCGCGACGTCGTCTTCACCTGGAACGGCACCACCTCCGGCGTCGTCGTCCCCAACGGCGAATGGATCGCCGCCGACCGTGAGGGGCTCACCCTGTGCGATGCCACCTCGGCCGCCTTCGCCTACGAGCTGCCCTGGGACAAGCTCGACGTCGTCACCTGGTCCTGGCAGAAGGTGCTGGGCGGCGAGGCCCAGCATGGCATGCTGGTGCTGAGCCCGCGCGCCGTCGAACGCCTGGAGAGCTATACCCCCGCCTGGCCGATGCCCAAGCTGTTCCGCATGACCAAGGGCGGCAAGCTCACCGAGGGCGTCTTCAAGGGCGAGACGATCAACACGCCGTCGATGCTCGCGGTCGAGGACGCGCTCGACGGCCTCGCCTGGGCGGAGAGCGTTGGCGGCCTCGCCGGTCTGATGCGCCGGTCGCGCGAGAACCTCGCGGCGATCGCCGGCTGGGTTACCCGCGCCGGCTGGCCTGACTTCCTCGCCGAGGACCCCGTCACCCGCTCGCGCACCTCGGTGTGCCTGAAGATCGTCGATCCCGGCTTCCAGGCCCTGCCGGCCGACCAGCAGGCGGCCCTCGCCAAGAAGCTCGCCGCGCTGATCGAACAGGAAGGGGCCGGCTACGACATCGGCGCCTATCGCGACGCGCCGCCAGGCCTGCGCCTGTGGGCCGGCGCCACGGTCGAGACCGCCAACCTGCAGGCCTTGTTTCCCTGGCTGGACTGGGCGTGGACGCAGGCGCGCTCCGAACTCGCCGCCGTCTGACACCCCCTCCGATCGGCCCACACCTGGTTCGCGGCGCGCCTGACGTCGGACGTCCGGCGCACTGCGGGCCGGCGATTCCGGTCTACCGAGATCACTGACATATCACGATCACTGGACGAAACTCCCATGCCCAAGGTTCTGATTTCCGACAGCATGAGCAGCCAGGCGGCTGACATCTTCCGCTCGCGCGGAGTCGAGGTGCACGTCCGCACCGGACTCAAACCCGACGAGCTCAAGGCGATCATCGGCGGCTACGACGGCCTTGCCATTCGCTCGTCGACAAAGGTCACAGCCGACATCCTCGCCGCCGCAGAGAACCTCAAGGTGATCGGCCGCGCCGGAATCGGCGTCGACAACGTCGACGTTCCCGCCGCCACGGGGCGCGGCATCGTGGTGATGAACACGCCGTTCGGCAACTCGATCACCACCGCCGAGCACGCGCTGGCGATGATGATGGCTCTCGCCCGCCAGATCCCCCAGGCCAACGCCTCGACCCACGCCGGCAAGTGGGAGAAGTCAGGATTCATGGGGGTTGAACTCGCCGGCAAGACGCTCGGCATCGTGGGCTGCGGCAACATCGGTGGCATCGTCGCCGACCGTGCGCGCGGGCTGAAGATGAAGGTCATTGCCCACGATCCGTACCTCTCCGCCGAGCGGGCCGAGGAGCTTGGTGTCGAGAAGATCGAGCTCGATGCGCTCTACGCGCGGGCCGACTTCATCAGCCTGCACGCGCCATCGACGGAAACCACGCGTGGCATGATCAACGCCGAGGCTCTGGCCAGGATGAAGCCGGGCGTGCGGATCATCAACTGCGCCCGCGGCTCGCTGGTCATCGAGGACGACCTCAAGGCGGCGATCCTCGCGGGGAAAGTCGCCGGCGCGGCGCTCGACGTCTTCGCGGTCGAGCCGGCGAAGAGCAGCGTGCTGTTCGGCCTCGAGCAGGTGGTGGCGACCCCGCATCTCGGCGCCAGCACCGTTGAGGCACAGGAGAAGGTGGCGCTGCAGGTCGCCGAGCAGATGGCCGATTTCCTTCTGACCGGCGCCGTGGTCAATGCCCTCAACATGCCGTCGGTCAGCGCCGAGGAAATGCCGCGCCTGCAGCCCTACATGAAGCTTGCCGGCCAGATCGGCCGCTTCATGGGCCAGCTGGTCGAAAGCGCGGTGACGGCGGTGACTATCGAATACGAGGGCCACGCCGCCTCGCTCAACCTCAAGCCGCTGACCGGCCTGGTGCTCGAGGGACTGCTGTCGCCGCAGATGGAGACCGTCAACATGGTCAACGCGCCGATGATCGCCAAGGCGCGCGACATCGCCGTCAGCGAGGTCACGCGCGAGCGCGCCGGCGCCTACCAGACGCTGATCGCGCTCACCGTCGTCTCCGAGAACCAGACACGGACGATCGCCGGCACATTGTTCAATGGCGATCAGCCGCGTATCGTCGGCATCAATGGCGTGCCGATGGACGCCCAGCTCCGCCCCAACATGCTGCTGGTCACCAACCGCGACCGACCGGGATTGATCGGCCGCCTCGGCACGCTGCTGGGCGACGCTGGCATCAACATCGCCACCTTCAACCTCGGCCGCGATCAGGCCGGCGGCAAGGCGATCGCCCTGATCGAGATCGACGAGGCCCCGAGCGAGTCCCTCCTCGATCAGGTCCGCACCCTGCCCAACGTCGTCCGCGCCAGGGCCGTGCGCTTCTAAGAGTTTGACTTTGGCAAGGCCGTGCGCCGCGTTCAGCTTCGAGCGGCGATGCGGCGCACCGCCGCCGCCATCAAGGTGGCCCATCCGGCCATCAGCAAGATCCCGCCTGTCGGCGCCGAGCCTTGCAGCGGCACCAGCCCGTTGATGCCGAACCAGTAGAGCGAGCCGCAGAACAGCACGATCCCGAGGGTAAAGGCGATGCCGGCGACGTTGGGCAGAACCCGTCCGCCGCCCAGCGCGCTGCCGCCGGCGAGCCAGCCGACCGCCAGCAGCGCGAGGCCGTGGGTCATCTGGTATTGCGAGGCGATCGTGAACATCTCGCGCCCCGCCGGTTCAAGCGCGCCGTGCCGCCCATAGGCACCGGCGGCCACCGAAACGAGGCCGTTGAGCGCGCCAAGAAACACCCAGAGGCGGGAATAGACCGCAGGTCGACCATCATCCGGAGCCGAGGCAGCCGAGGGACGGTTCAGCGCGCCATTCCGCACAGGCCACCGGTGCTGCCACACGGCATGCCGCACGGACCGACGGCGGGCGCCGGCGTCGCCGCCCCGCCATTAATCCGTGGCGCCGACAGGCCTTTTTCGACGTGGGTATCACCGCACTCGGGGCAGGCCAAACTATGTGCCGCCGCCTTTTCTTCGTAGTCCGCCGACGAGGCGAACCACTCCTCGAAGGCATGCCCCTCGGTGCATTTGAGATTGAACACGATCACGGCAACCTCGACTTTAGCATCCGATTTCCTTGTGACGTACGTCCGGTGGAACCACCCGGATTACCGCGGCAGTTCCGAGTGACCCATGATAAACTCGTCGACGGAGCGGGCGCACTGACGTCCCTCGCGGATCGCCCAGACCACCAGCGACTGGCCGCGGCGCATGTCGCCGGCGGCGAACACCTTGGCGATATTGGTCTGATAGGCGCCGACCTCCGCTTCCGTGTCGGCCTTGACATTGCCGCGCTCGTCGAGCTGGGTGCCGAGTTCGGTGAACAGGGCGTCATGCACGGGATGGACGAATCCCATGGCGAGAAGCACCAGATCGGCCGGAATGGTGAACGCGCTGTCGTCCCGCTCTTGCAGCCGCCATGCTCCGTTCTCGCCTTTACCCCAATCGACGCGCACCAGTTCCAGTGCCTCGAGCCGCCCGTTACCGAGCGCTCGCCGGGTGGACACGGCCCAGTCGCGCTCGCAGCCTTCCTCGTGAGAGGTCGACGTGCGCAGCTTCAGTGGCCACAAAGGCCACGTCAGGCTTTTGTCCTCCCGTTCCGGCGGACGCGGCATGATCTCGAGCTGGGTGACCGATCTGGCGCTCTGGCGGATCGACGTGCCGACGCAGTCCGAGCCGGTATCGCCGCCGCCGATGACGACGACGTGCTTGCCGGTGGCGAGGATCGCCTGCTCCTCGGCAACGTTGCGCCCGGCGACGCGGGCATTCTGCTGGACGAGAAAGTCCATGGCGAAATGGATGCCGTCGAGTTCGCGGCCGGGAACCGTCAGATCGCGCGGCGCCTCGGCACCGCCGGCGAGGACGACAGCATCATACTCGTCGAGCAGGCGCTTGGCCGAAACATTGCCCCCGACATGGCTGTTGGGGCGGAACTCAACGCCTTCGGCTTGCATCTGCGCCATGCGCCGGTCGATCAGGTGCTTTTCCATCTTGAAGTCGGGAATGCCGTAACGCAGCAGGCCGCCAATCCGGTCGCGCTTTTCGAAAACGACCACGGCATGTCCGGCGCGGGCCAGTTGCTGGGCACAGGCGAGCCCGGCCGGTCCCGAGCCGACGACGGCCACCTGCTTGCCGGTGCGGTGCAGAGGGATCACCGGCCGCACCCAGCCCTCGCTCCAGCCCTTATCGATGATCGAACACTCGATCGATTTGATCGTCACCGGCTGGTCGATGATGTTCAGTGTACACGACGCCTCGCAGGGCGCCGGGCACACCCGCCCGGTGAATTCCGGGAAGTTGTTGGTCGAATGCAGAACATCCAGCGCCTCGCGGTACGAACCGCGAAACACCAGATCGTTCCAGTCCGGAATGATGTTGTTGACCGGACAGCCCGAGTGGCAGAACGGGATGCCGCAGTCCATGCACCGGGCGCCCTGCTTCGCCAGCTCGGTTTCAGCGAGCGGAACGACAAACTCGTGCCAGTGACGCACGCGCTGGGCGATCGGCTCGTACGAGCGGTCGCGCCGGGCGATTTCCTTGAACCCCGTGGGCTTTCCCATGATCACATCCCCACGGCAACGCTGACGCCCTTACGGGCTGTCGTGCGCCAGTTGGCTTGCATCTGTTCCAGAGCCCGCCGGTAGTCGACCGGCATGACCTTGACGAATTTCGGCAGGTAGTCGCTCCACTGGTCAAGAATCTCGCCGGCGCGCAGGCTTCCGGTATAGCGCCGGTGAGCCGTGATCAACTGTTCCAGCCGCTGGGCGTCATGACGAGACATATCACGCATCAGCTCGACGCGACCATGCGTTTCGAGGTCCCCGCCCTGGTGATACTCTTCCTCAAGCTGCTCATCCTCGTCGGCGATCGGCTCAAGTGCGACCATCGCCATGTTGCAGCGCTTGTTGAACGTGCCGTCCTCATCGAGCACGTAGGCGATGCCGCCGCTCATTCCGGCGGCGAAGTTGCGTCCCGTCGCGCCGAGCACGACGACACAGCCACCGGTCATGTATTCGCACCCGTGATCGCCAACACCCTCAACGACGGCGAAAACGCCGGAATTGCGCACGGCGAACCGCTCGCCGGCAACGCCGCGGAAGTAGGCTTCGCCGTCGACCGCGCCGTAGAGCACCGTGTTGCCGATGATGATGTTCTCGCGCGGATTGAACTTGCTGAGCTTCGACGGATGAATGATCACCCGCCCACCCGACATGCCCTTGCCGACGTAGTCGTTGGCGTCTCCCTCGAGTTCCAAGGTCACACCGCGGGCGAGGAAGGCCCCGAAGCTCTGCCCGGCCGAACCGGTGCAGCGGATCCAGATGGTATCGTCCGGCAATCCTTGGCGGCCATAGCGGCGGGCAAGTTGGCCGGAGAGCATCGCCCCGACGTTGCGATTGATGTTGCGCACCGGGGTTTCGATCTGCACCGGGCGACGCTCGTCGAGCGCCGGCTTGGCCTGTTCGATCAACTGACGGTCGAGTACGCTGTCGAGCCCGTGGTCCTGCACCTGGCAGTTCCGCCGCGCGACGTCGGGACCGACCTCCGGCTGGTGGAACATCCGGCTGAAGTCGAGACCGCATGCCTTCCAATGCTTGATGGCCTGCCGCTTCTCGATCAGATCGCTGCGGCCGATCATCTCAGCAAGCGTGCGGAATCCCATCTCGGCCATGATCTCCCGCACCTCTTCGGCGATGAAGGTCATGAAGTTGACCACATGCTCCGGCTGGCCGGTAAAGCGCTTGCGCAATTCCGGATCCTGGGTGGCAACGCCGACCGGACACGTATTCAGGTGGCACTTGCGCATCATGACGCAGCCGGCGGTAATCAGCGCCGCGGTGGCGAAACCGAACTCGTCCGCGCCGAGCAGCGCGCCGACGATGACGTCGCGACCGGTTCTGAAGCCGCCGTCGACCTGTACGGCGATTCGCCCGCGCAGGTCGTTGAGCACTAGCGTCTGGTGGGTCTCGGCAAGGCCGACTTCCCAGGGCAGACCGGCGTGCTGAATGGACGTCACCGGGCTGGCACCGGTCCCACCGTCGAATCCGGCGATGGTCACATGGTCGGCATGCGCCTTCGAAACGCCCGCAGCGATGGTGCCGACTCCGACCTCGGAGACCAGCTTGACGCTGATCCGCGCCTCGGGGTTGACGTTCTTCAGATCGAAGATGAGCTGGGCGAGGTCCTCGATCGAATAGATATCGTGATGCGGCGGCGGCGAGATCAGGCCAACGCCCGGCGTCGAATGCCGCACGCGCGCGATCCAGTCGTCTACCTTATGACCCGGGAGTTGCCCGCCCTCGCCCGGCTTCGCCCCCTGCGCCACCTTGATTTGCAGATCGTCGGCATTGACCAGATATTCGGTGGTCACGCCAAAGCGGCCCGAGGCGACCTGTTTGATCGCCGAGCGCATGGAATCGCCGTTCGGTAGGGGCTCGAAGCGCGACGGCTCCTCCCCACCCTCACCGGTGTTCGATTTGCCGCCAATCCGATTCATCGCAATGGCGAGGGTGGTGTGCGCCTCCCATGAGATCGAACCGAACGACATCGCTCCGGTGGCGAAGCGCTTGACGATCTCCGATACCGGCTCGACCTCATCGAGTGGTATCGGCGACGGCGCCTTCTTCAACTCGAACAGACCGCGCAGGTTCTTCAGCTTCGCCGACTGGTCGTTGACTTTGCGTGAATAGGCCTTGAATCGCGCGTAGTCGCCGGAGCGGGCGGCGTGTTGCAGCAGGCCAATCGTTTCCGGCGTCCAGATGTGTTCCTCGCCGCGCAACCGGTATTGGACCTCGCCACCGACGTCGAGGGCACCATTCAGCACCGGTGAATCGCCGTAGGCGAGCTTGTGCCGGCGCACCGTCTCGGCGGCGATTTCGTCGAAGCCGATTCCCTCGATCGGGGTGCGGGTACCGGTAAAGTAGGTGTCGATGAACTTCTGTGACAACCCAACAGCATCGAAAATCTGCGCGCCGCAGTACGATTGATAGGTCGAAATCCCCATTTTCGACATCACTTTGAGGATGCCCTTGGAGATCGCCTTGATATAGCGCTTGTGCAGTTCGGCGTCGGTGATGTCCTGCGCGATCTCGCCGCGCAGGTTCGAGAGCGTATAGAACGCAAGATAAGGGTTGATCGCTTCGGCGCCGTAGCCTGCGAGCAGACTGAAGTCGTGGACCTGCCGCGCTTCGCCCGTCTCGACGACGAGACCGACCGAGGTCCTGAGGCCCTCGCGGATCAGATAATGGTGCACGCCCGCCGTCGCCAGCAGCGCCGGGATGGCGATCCGATCCGCACACAGCGCCCGGTCGGAGAGGATGATGATGTTATAGCCCTTGTGCACCACCGCGCTCGCCTTGGCGAAGATGCGCGCCAGCGCCGGGTCCATGCCCGCTTCTGCCTCCGCCGCAGGGTAGGTGATGTCGAGGGTGTAGGTGCGGAACGCGTTGTCGACGTGATTCTCGATCCGCCGGACGCGCTCAAGGTCGACGTTGGAAAGGATCGGTGTGCGCACCTCAAGCCGGCTGTGCCCGGCCGCCCCTTCCGGTTCCAGCAGGTTCGGCCGCGGTCCGATCAACGAGACCAGCGACATCACCAGTTCCTCGCGGATCGGATCGATCGGCGGGTTGGTCACCTGCGCGAAGCATTGCTTGAAGTAATCGTAGAGCATCTTCGGCCGGTCGGACAGCACCGCGATCGGGATATCGCGCCCCATCGAGCCGATCGGGTCCTCTCCGGTCAATCCCATCGGCCGCAGGAAAAAGCGGAGGTCTTCCTGGGTGTAGCCAAAAGCCTGTTGCTGGTCGAGCAGCGTCTGCGGATCGGGTGTCATCGGCCCGACCTCCGGCGGCAGCTTTTCGACACGGATCTGGGTCGCGTCGAGCCACTGCTGATACGGCCGCTCGGCGGCGATGCGCTCCTTCAACTCGGCGTCGTCGATAATCCGCCCCTGCTCAAGGTCGATCAGGAACATCTTGCCTGGCTGAAGCCGCCATTTCTTGACGATCTTCTCCTCGGGAATCGGCAGCACGCCGGCTTCCGAGGACATCACGCACAGATCGTCCTCGGTAATGACGTAGCGCGCTGGGCGCAACCCGTTACGATCCAGCGTCGCGCCGATCAACCGACCGTCGGTGAATGCCACCGCTGCCGGGCCATCCCACGGCTCCATCAGCGCCGCGTGATACTCGTAGAACGCGCGCCGGGGCTCGTCCATCAGCGGATTGTCGTCCCACGCTTCCGGGATCATCATCATCATCGCGTGCGGCAGGCTGTAGCCACCGGCGACGAGAAGCTCGAGCGCGTTATCAAAGGTCGCGCTATCGGACGATCCGTCGCCGATCAGCGGCCACAGCTTGTCGAGATCGTCTCCCAGCAGCGCCGAACGCATCGTCGCCTTGCGCGCCATCATCCAGTTGATGTTGCCACGCAGCGTATTGATCTCGCCATTGTGGCAGAGATAGCGAAACGGATGCGCCAGCCGCCACGAGGGAAAGGTGTTGGTCGAAAAGCGCTGGTGGACGAGGGCGATGGCCGAGACCAAGCGCTCATCCCTCAGATCGGCATAGAACGTCGAGAGGTTCTCGGCAAGGATCATCCCTTTGTAGACGATCGTCCGCGCCGACAACGACGCGATGTAGAGCTGATCGCCGCCGGTATAGCCCTGGTCCCAGATTGCGTGATGCGCCTGCTTGCGAATGACGAACAGCTTGCGCTCGAACGAGTCGACATCGGCGCAGCTGGGGCCGCGCTTGATAAAGATCTGGCGGATAACCGGTTCGATCGGCTTGACGCTGAAGCCGAGAACGCTGTTATCGGTCGGTACGTCGCGCCAGCCGATCACGCTCTGGCCTTCGGCGGGAACCACCTTGGCGAAGGCGTCAATGCACGCCTGCCGCGTTGCTTCGTCGCGCGGCAGGAAGACCATGCCGACGGCATACTCGCCGGGTGCGGGAAGCGAAAAGCCGAGGCCCTCGCATTCCTCGCGCAGCAGCGTATCCGGCACCTGAATGAGAATGCCGGAACCGTCGCCCGCCAGAGGATCGGCTCCGACGGCTCCACGGTGCCGCAGGTTGCACAGAATGCCTAGGCCCTGACGGATAATGTCATGGCTCTTAAGGTTCTTGATGTGTGCAAGAAAACCAAATCCGCACGCGTCGTGTTCGTTATTCGGGTCGTACAGCCCCTGCTTCGGCGGCAGAGCACAATCTCGCATATGGCGCATCCTAACTCGTGGTCGCCCGCACCTCCAATTTCGTCGCCCGTCGCAGAACCCGGAGTCATTATCGTTCGCGTCGGCCGATTTTTCCGGCCGTCATCCGCCCTTGATCGACCAGCGTTCGCTTGACGCGTGCCGGTCAGCGGGCTACTCCACCCTGGCGCTCGGTCAACATCGGACCTTGCGACCAAGATTACAAGGTCGAGGTACCGAGGCAATCGTTTCTTTATCCGATGCGCGTGGACGTGTCATCCCTTCTCGTCGGTTCATTGCCGCCGGGTCAAACGAACAGCGCCTTGCGCCCGCCGGCCCTGGCGCGCGTTTCAAGCATCCTTTCCTGGAGATTTTCGGTGGACCTCATCTCTTATGCGACCGCCGCATTGCTCGGTATCGTCGAAGGCTTGACCGAATTCATCCCGGTGTCCTCGACCGGGCATCTCATCCTGCTCGTCGACCTTCTCGGATTCCGCGGACCCGCGGGCCACGTCTTTGAAATCGCCATTCAGTTCGGCGCCATTCTTGCCATCTGCTGGCTGTATCGATCCAAGTTCATCCACGTTGCGAGCGGACTGTTCTCCGATCCTACAGCGCAACGATTCACCCTCAATCTGTTCATGGGATTTTTGCCGGCGATGGTCATCGGCGCGTTTGCCCATGACTTTATCAAGGGTGTGTTGTTCAACCCTTGGGTCGTGGCGACGATGCTGGTTGTCGGCGGCTTCGCCATCCTCGCCATCGAACGCTGGCACTCGAAAACCGACGTTCGCCAAATTGATGCGATTACACCGATGCTGGCGTTGAAGATCGGCTTTTGTCAGTGTGTGGCGATGATTCCCGGCGTTTCCCGCTCCGGCGCGACGATCATGGGCGCGTTGCTGCTCGGGGTCGGCCGGGCAACGGCGACCGAGTTTTCCTTTTTCCTCGCCGTTCCGACGATGCTGGCGGCGACGCTCTACGACATTTATAAAAACTGGTCGGTTCTTACCTTTGGCGACTTTCCAATCATTGCCCTCGGCTTTGGTTGTGCCTTCATCGCGGCGCTGATCGTCGTCCGCACCCTGATCTCGTTCGTCTCCCGCAATGGGTTTGCGCCGTTCGCCTTTTATCGAATTGTGCTGGGTGCCGGCATGCTTGCCATCCTTTCGATGCGGTAACGACGGCGGCACGTGTCGCGACCGTTCGCGGTGGGGCCGTCGGCCGCCATCGCGACGGCCGGGAGGCGGCAGAATGGATCGCAAGGCGGGTCGCGAGCAGCAGCGCGCGACCCCGTCCAGAAAACGAATGGATCGTTCAGGCATTGTGATCGTTTTTAGATCGGAGATAATCGCATCCGGCCGAAGGACCATTCGACATGATGCCACCCCCCCAAATGTTTGCCCCCTTCGCGGTCCGACGACTGTGGGGCCCAAAAGCGAATTCGGTTGCGGGCTGGAGACGGACGGGCATTCAGGCCCTGCGGATCGCCTATGCCGTCGCCCGCGACAACACCACCGGGCGGTTGGGGCTGCACGCCGCGAGCCTCGTCTACACGTCGACGTTATCCCTAGTGCCGATCCTCGCTCTCGGATTTTCCGTCCTCAAAGGGTTCGGGATTCATTACCGCTTCGAGCCGCTGTTGCTCCAGGCTCTCTCTCCGCTCGGCGGCCAGGCGAGCAGGGTCACCGACCAGATCATGGAGTTCGTCGACAAGATGGACGTGGGCGTGCTGGGCGTCGTCGGCGTCGCCGCCCTGTTCTATACCGCGATATCCGTCGTCCAGAAGATCGAGACCGCCTGCAACGACATCTGGCATGTCGGTCAGGCCCGCCCCATGACGCGGAAATTCACCGATTATCTCAGCGTCCTTCTGATCGGACCGGTGCTGCTGTTTTCAGCCCTCGGCATCGTCGGCTCTTTGATCGCGAGTCCCACGGTACAGCAGCTCTCGGCCATTCCGCCGCTCGGCCTGCTGATCGATACCTTGGGCCGTCTGGTGCCGTTCCTGCTTTTGCTGTGCGCGTTTACCTTTATCTATAAGTTTCTGCCCAATACGCGCGTCCCGCTCTCATCTGCCTTCGTGGGCGGCGTCGTCGGCACCGTGCTGTGGACGATCGCCGGTATCGCCTTTGCCGAATTCGCCAAGGGCACATCGAGCTACGAAGCGATCTATTCGGCGCTCGCGTCGCTGATCCTGTTCTTTTTGTGGCTGAACGTCAGTTGGCTGGTGGTGCTGATCGGCGTCGACGTTTCCTACTACCATGCCCACCCGGAATCTTTGCTCGGCGGCGCCGACGATCCCCTGATCAACAATCTCGGTCGCGAACGCGTGGCGCTGGCGGCAGTCGGAGCGATCGCGGCCGCGCAATACAAGCGCCAGCCGGCGATGACCCCGGATGCCATTGCCGATCGCATCAAGGCATCGCCGCAGGCCGTCTCTCAGATTCTCGAGACGCTACGCAGCGGCGGCCTGCTCACGACCTCCGCCGACGATCCCCCACGCTGGCTGTCGACACGCCCGTTCGACGCCCTGCCGGTCAAGGAGGTGGTGGACGTCGTGCGCAATTATCCCAAACCGGCGCACGTTTCATCGCCGCCGGGCGGCGCCGCCGTCGACGACATCGAGGCGCGGATCGAGCACGCGCTCGCCGATGCACTCGACAGCACGACGGTGCGTGACCTCGCGCTTGACCAGACCGACAAAGATGCCGACGCGCAGATACGGCGACGCTCCATCGCCGCGCGCGCAACTCCCGCTTCCATCGGCGCTGCGGCCGAGAACCCATGACGGCCGCATCAAATCCTTCGGAGGTTTCCCTCACAGCCGGATCGTCCGCCGCAGGCAACAACGGAGGCCAAGGCCCCGGACGACGGCGCGGACGCCGGATCGCGACGATCGCCGCGATCGTCCTCGGGTTTCTGGCGCTGATCGCCCTCCTCGTTCTCGTTGCTCCCCGCTACGTCGCTCGTTACGTCGCCAATCATTACCTCGCCGGCATGCAGATCGACGTCGAGGGGGTCAAGACGATCGACATCGACATTCCGCGCGGCGAGATCTCGATCGGTCCCGTGCGCTTTCATGCCGGCGAAGCCGATCCCGGCTCCGTCGGGCGCCTCGGCCTGACGCTCAGCCTGCGCAATCTCATCGAGCGCCAGGCACTGCTGGAATCGGTGGTGCTCTCTGACCTTGTCGTCGCCATCCACCAGACCGGGGACGGAGAGCTCATTATCAACGGCATCTCGTTGCGACAGTTCCTCGCCGAAGAGGCGGGCGAACCGGCACCGAAGGCCGAAAACGAAGCCGCCCCGGCGGCGGCGTCGGGATGGGGTACCGGGGTCGACAATCTGCAGGCACGCAACGTTCTCGTTACCTTCACCAACAAGGATGGCGGTACCGCCGCGCTTACGGTTCAAGAACTCGACCTGCGCGGATTCCGTTCGTGGGAGCCGAACAAGCCGGGATCGTTCTCGCTCGTCGCCGACGTCAACGGCATCACCGTCTCGGCGACCGGCGAGGCCCGACCGTTCGCCGAAAAAATCACCACCACCTCCGATATCACCGTCGACGGCATCGAACTGCAGCGGATCGAGCGATTCACCGGCCCGCTCGGTCTTGCGACCAGCGCCGGCACCGTCACTCTTTATGCCAAAAGCGAACTCGCCTTATTCCCCGATAGCCGAATCGAAGGCCACACCAGCACCAACGTCGTGCTCGCCAATGTCGATGTTTCCAAGACCGATAGCGGCGCGCTCAAGGTCGACCAAGGCAGCGTTACCGTCGACGGCTCCTTCGTCGTCGGCGAAAACAGCGACCTCAGCGCCGACGGTACCGTGCAGGCGAAGCTCAACGAGGCGTCGGGGCATGCCGTCGGCGGCGCGTCGCTGGCGCTGGCATCGGCAGAGCTGGGCCTCGCCGATGTCGCCTTCCGCCGCACCAGCGACGGTGCGATCGATGCGTCCGCCCGCCCCGACTTTTTCATCGAACGGCCGGCAGTCAGCGAGCCGATACGCGGCAACGCCGAGAAAATCGCGGTAAAGGCATCATCGCTGAAATTCGCCTCCACCGCCGAAGGCGCGATGACGGTGCGTCTCGATGCCGGAGCGGATGGGGATGGCGAACGCCTCAAGATCGACCTTGCCAAACTCGCACTGGCCTCCCCGGTCGAGGCAAGCGCCGATTCCATCGTCCTTGATGTGACCGCGCTCAGCGCCGATATCGCAGCCATCGATGCGACGGCACCCCAGCGCACCACCGCTTCGGCAAAGGCGACGGCGACGCTCGCCAATGCTTCGCTGCGAACAGCGCAGGAAGGCGCGGCGGCCCCGATCGCGGCATCGCTCGCCGCGTTGAAGGCATCCCTCGGCGAGCTTTCGCTGACCCTTGATGGCGAGCGGCTCAAGATGAATGTCGCGCCCGACATCGCCGCCAAGCAGATCACCGTGAGCCTGCCTCAGCCGGGCGGCGGTGAACAACGGATTGGCGCCGATGCGCTCGATGTGACCGCATCGCCGCTGTCCGTGGAGGCCAACGCCGGGCGGGCGGCGATTGCGGGCAACGCCGAAGCTCGCTTGACGTCATTGTCGGGTGCGCTGCCGGCCGCCGGTGATGCCCCCGCGGTTGAATTCGCCGTCGGCGGCGCCGAAGCCAAGCTCGACGAACTGCACCTCGCCAGCAGCGAGACCGGCACCAAGGGCGGCGGGAAGCTGAACGTTGCGATCACCGATGTGGCCAGCACCTGGGGCAGCGCGCCGTCGCCGAGCCCGCAGCCGACAGCGCGGTCGCGCCGCGCCGGCGCCGCGCCGGCCACGCCCTCGGCGGTGCCGGGAGGACGCGCCGCAGCGGCGAAAATCGCCATCTCGGCATCGCCGTTCGACCTGACCCAGCAGCCGGAATCGACGCTCTTCACAACCAACGCCACCGCCAGTCTATCCAAGGCTCAGGCCAGCGTCCCGGCGGCTGCGGGGGAACCGGCAATCGAGGTTTCCCTCGAAAACGGTGAGATCGCCTTGTCCGACCTCGGTGCTGCGGTGAAAGGCGACGCCGTTTCGCTCAAGGCGCAAGGCTCGTCGCAACTCGCGCGATTCGCCGCGCGGCTGCCGCATGTCAAGGACAAGCCATCCGCCGATATCGGTCTTGACGCCCTGCGCACGCGTCTCGATGCCGTCAATGTGTCGCAAGACCCGCGCGGACAGACGTGGGATGCCCGCGCCGATCTGCAGGCGGAAGGCATCTCGACGATCGTCGAGGCCGGCAAGCTCGCGACCTTGAAGATGCGCACGCTGAGCGTGGGCGATGTGCAAGTGAACAGCCGCAAGCGGATCGATATCGGCCGCATCGTTCTCGACAGCCTTGATGTCTTCGCCAGCCGCGCCTACCTGACCGGCACGGCGGCAGACGACAGCCGGCCAAAGGAAGCGGCCGAAACCGTCACCCAGGCCTCCGAGCAAGGATGGCGGTTCCGCCTCGGCAGCCTCGGCATCGCCAATCCCGCGGAAATTCGCCTGCGCGACGATTCGATCGTCCCCAACGCCAACTTCACCGTCGGCGTCAAGGCGCTGCAGGTTTTGAACGTCGATTCCGGCGATCCCAGCCAGCAGGCGACGTTGAGACTGGAAGCAACCATCAACGAGTTTACCGACCTCGCGCTCGCCGGCTGGGCGGCGCCGTTCGGCAAGGCGCCATCCTTTGATCTGAACGGCCGCCTGCAGCGGCTCGAATTGCCGCCGCTCTCGCCCTACGCTGCGCAGGCGATCGGCGTCAACGTCGAAAGCGGCCGGCTTAACCTCGACGTCAGCGCCACGGCGACACAGGGCAAGCTTAACGGCAACATCGATGTCGGTCTGCGCGACCTGAACTTCAGCGCCCTGTCGCCGGAGGATGCCGCCCGGCTGTCGGCCTCGGTCGGTGTGCCGATCGAAACGGTGGTCGGCCTGCTCCAGGACAGCCAGGGCCGGATCAAGCTCAAGCTGCCGGTCTCGGGGGAACTGAACAGTCCCAGCTTCGATCTTTCCGACGCGATCAGCCAGGCGGTCGGCGGCGCGCTGCAGGCGGCCGTCCTCGCCCCCTTCCAGCTCGCCTTCGCGCCGGTGGCGCTCATTGCCAGCGTCGCGGGCGGCGGAGGCATGACCTTCGAGCCCGTGCCGTTCGAGCCGAACAGTTCCGCGCTGAACGGGACCGCCAAGGACATGGCGGCGGGATTGGTCCGCGTCCTTACCGAGCGCGACAAGCTTTCGCTCAAGGTCTGCGGCCGGTCGACCATCCAGGACCTCGATGCCGCGCTCGTTGAAGCCGGGGCACCGGCGAGCGGGCCGGGCCGCGACAAAAAGGCCGAGGAGCTCGCCGGATGGCTATGGTCCCTGGCCGGCGAACGCACTGCCAATTTCCGCCGGGCGCTGATCGACGCCGGCGCGAACGCCCGGCAGGTCAGCGAATGCCGAACCGCCTATGATCCGAAGGATACCAAGCCGCCGCGCGTCGAGGTCACGCTTTAGGATCGCGGCGGCCAGTCTTTACCGCCGGCGCGTTTACCGCTCGAGGCTCCGCTGCTGGCGCCCCGCTAGAGGCAGTCGAGGAAGTCAACCAACCGGCCAGCCGGCTTGCCGATCAGTGTTCCCTCCCGCATGACGATGCGGCCCGCCACCACCGTCGCCATCGGCCACCCACGGACCTTCTGGTTATCGAACGGTGTCCAGCCGCATCGGCTGGCCATCTCCCGATCCGAAATCGTCCGCTGCGCCGCGAGGTCGACGACGGTGAAGTCCGCGCGGTAACCACGGGCGATCCGCCCACGGCCGGCGATCCCGTAGATGCGCGCCGGACCGGCACTCGTTAAGTCGACGAAGCGCTCAAGGCTCAGGCGCCCGGCAGCGACGTGATCCAGCATCACCGGGACCAGTGTCTGGACACCCGGCATCCCGGACGGACTCTGCGGATAGGGCTTGGCCTTCTCGTCGAGGGTGTGCGGGGCGTGATCCGAGCCAATGCAATCGACGATGCCGTCGGCCACCGCGCGCCACAGCGCCTCTTGATGGCGAACACCGCGAATCGGTGGGTTCATTTGCGCGCGGGTGCCAAGCTGTTCGTAGCATGCGGGCGCCGCCAGGCTCAGGTGTTGCGGCGTGACCTCTACGGTCACCAGATCGCGGGCTTGCGCCAGCAGCTCCATCTCCTCGGCGGTGGTGACGTGCAGGACATGGACCCGTCGCCGCGTCTCGCCAAGCAGGGCCAGCAGTCGGCGAGTCGCCGTCTGCGCCGTCTCGACATCGCGCCATTGTGGATGACGGGCGGGATCCGCGCCGTCTTGAACCAGCGCCCAGCGCTCTTTCAGCCGCGCTTCGTCCTCGGCATGCACGGCAACCCGGCGGCTGCCGTGGGCGAGCACATCGGCGAGGGTCTGATCGTCGGCGACCAGGAGGTCTCCGGTGGAACTTCCCATGAACACCTTGACGCCGGCGCAACCCGGCAGGGTTTCGAGAACCGCAAGGTCGTCGACGTTGTCCGCGGTGGCGCCGATGAAAAAGGCGACGTCGACCCAAACGCGGCCGCGCGCACGCCGGCATTTCTCGGCGAAATCACCCGCACCGGTGGTGGGCGGCCGGGTATTCGGCATCTCGAACACCGCGGTCACCCCGCCGAGGGCGGCAGCGGCCGTTCCGGTGGCGAGATCCTCCTTGTGCTCGAGGCCCGGCTCGCGGAAGTGCACCTGGGTATCGATCACCCCGGGCAGCACATGCAGCCCGCGGCAGTCGAGTGACCACCCGGCATCGCCGGCGGAAAAGCGGCCGAAGGCAGCAATTCGCCCGCCCCTAACCGCGATGTCGGTCTCGACGCCGCCGCCAGGCATTTGCACCGTGCCACCGTGAAGCACGAGGTCATAAGTTTCGGGCATTGCTTGCTCACCTCGCCCGGCGCCAGGCGCGCCAGCGTTCCATCACCGGTCCGGCGTTCATCATCGCATCTTTTTCGCGGGATCGACGCTCAAATGTTCGGCGCCGGTGGCTGGCGCCCGTGTTGTTTGGCGTCGATGTTCGGCGCCAGTGTATGGCGCCGGAAGGATGGTGCGGTCGAGAAGACTCGAACTTCCACGGGCTCTCGCCCACAGCGCCCTCAACGCTGCGCGTCTACCATTCCGCCACGACCGCATTCTCAGCACCGGCGGGAGAACTGGCCCGCCGATGGAGGGCGCACGTTATCGAAACATCCCGAGAGGATCAAGCGCGCGCAACGCCGGCCAGCATCGCCGTTTCAATTCCGCCCTTGATCGTTCCATCGCGGCCCGACGCGTTATCCCGAGGCTGTTGAAAAAGTCCGGGTTGCAGCGGCTTTCCGGGGGTGATTCCGTCTCGCTGGGTTTACAGCGGCGGAGGCACGGCGATGATGGGCGAGCGGCAGGGTCGGCAGGAGCGATTGTTCTACGAGTTTTGTTTGGAAGATCGTATTCCCGCCGATCATTTGCTGCGCCGGATCGATGCGGTCGTCGATCCGGCTGGCTGCGCGCGGAACTCGCGCCGTTCTACAGTCACACCGGCCGTCCGTCGGTGGATCCGGAGTTGATGATCCGGATGCTGATCGTCGGCTACTGCTATTCGATCCGTTCGGAGCGCCGGCTGTGCCGGGAGGTCGAGCTCAACCTCGCCTATCGCTGGTTTTGCCGCCTCGGCCTGGAAGACGCGGTACCCGACCATTCGACGTTCTCGGTCAACCGGCACGGCCGCTTCCGGGAGAGCGTGGTGTTTCGGCGGGTCTTCGAAGGCGTGGTGCGCGCGTGCCTGGCGGCGGGGCTGGTTGGCGGTGAGGGTTTCGCCGTCGATGCCAGCGTCATCGAGGCGAACGCCAGCCGTTTCAACCGGGTGACGGGCGGCGCCGCGATCGACTGGACGGACGAGCAGCAGGCGCGCCGGCCGGTTGCCGAGTATCTTGCGGCGCTGGACAGCGAGACCCCGCCGACCAATCCGCGGCGGGTGCCGAAGGCGATCTCACCGTCCGATCCGTGTGCCGCCTGGACGACGCGCGGCCGCTTCAAGGCGGCCTTCGCCTACAGCTTCAACTGCCTGATCGATCTGAAGGAGGCGGTGATCGTCGATGTGGCGGCGACGCCGACGCGGATCTCGAAGGAAGTGGACGCGACCGAGACGATGCTCGAGCCCACCCGTGACCGGTTCGGCCTCAAACCGCGACGGATCGCTGCCGACGTCGCCTACGGCACCGGCGAGATGCTGGGCTGGCTGGTGAAACGCAACATCGATCCGCATATCCCGGTCTGGGAGCAGAGCGAGATCGGACAGGAAGGCCGCTTCAGCCGCAAGGACTTCTCCTTTGATGCGACCAACGACCTCTACATCTGCCCGAATGGCAAGGCGCTACGCTCGACCGGCAGGATTTACGAAGGAACGACACTGAAGTATCGGGCGAAGAAGAGCGACTGCACCGCCTGCCCGCTGAAGCCGCAGTGCACGCTCTCGCCGGAGCGCAGCGTCAACCGCGACGTCAACGAGGATGCGCGGGACTATGTCCGCTCGCTGATGGAAACTCCCGCCTATCGCCAGTCAACCCGCGAACGCAAGAAGATCGAACATCGTTTCGCCGAAACCAAGACAACCATGGGCCTGACCCGGCTCAGGCCGCGTGGTCTCACCGGCGCCACCGACGAGTTCCTGCTCGCCGCCATCGTCCAGAACCTGAAACGCCTGGCAAGGGCTGTCCTGCCGCCCTCGCCAACCACCCTCCGCGCCGCTTAGACCCCGCCGTCGCCGCAAACCTCGCCGCCCGCAGGCGGCAAAAGGAATCGCGAATACCGCGAGCCTCTACGACACCTGCCACCCCCAAACCCACAGCCGTCATCGACTTTCTCAACAGCCTCGGCGAAACGCGTGACCGCCGCTTCTGATGTCTGCATTGTACCCGCCCGAGCGGTCGCAATTGGCGATTCGCGCAATTTCAACCCGAGGCATCGCCCAGCGCCGCAACAAACGTCAGAATTGCTCCCCCCTGGTTCCCCTCACCTCTTGGTGGCGAAGTCGATCGTCCGCCGGCGCGCTGATGGGCCCGGCTCTTCGGCGACGCTGTCACCCGGCGCGCCATTAACGATGGCGATGGTCTTGATCTCCGGCTGGGGGATCTTGCGCTGCAGATCGACGTTGAGCAGGCCCTTGTCGAGCGAGGCGCCGATCACCTCGATGCCCTCGGCAATGACGAAGCTGCGCTGGAACTGCCGAGCGGCGATGCCGCGATGGAGAAAGACGCGCGTGCCGTCGTCTTCTTGCTTGCGGCCACGGATGACGAGCTGCTTGTCCTCGAGCGACACGTTCAGGTCATCGATGCCGAACCCGGCGACCGCCAGGGTGATTCGCAGGCCGTGATCGCCGATCTGTTCGATGTTGTAGGGTGGATAGCCCTCGCCCGAGGACTTGGAGACGTGGTCGAGCAGCCGTTCGATATGATCAAAGCCGAGCAGATGCGGACTATTGAAGGCAGGCATACGTTATTCCATCCTCCTCGACATCGAACCGGTGCCGCCGACGCAGCGACGACCGCGTGAACGCGGGGCGCCGTGTGCGCGAAACCCGTCTTATCAGCGAAATCTGGTTCGCCTGCCAAGCCTGTCAATGCCAAGGGCGAGGAATCGCCCCCGCCCCGGCCGGCGCCGGTTGCGTTCAGCCCAGGGCGGACGGCCGGGGGACCTACCCTCGGCGGCAGCGCAATGCTAGACTCGCCGCGGGAAATCAACGCGCTAAACCGACCGCCGGCGCCGATACGAACGCCGGCGATCCAAGCGCGGAGCAAGCGAGGAATTATTGTCGATGGATGTGCGTGCCGCCGTCGCCTACCAAGCCGGAAAACCTCTCGTCGTTGAAACCGTCCAGCTCCACGGGCCCCGCGCCGGCGAGGTACTGGTCGAGATCAAGGCCACTGGCGTCTGCCATACCGACGAATTCACGCTGTCCGGACGCGATCCCGAGGGCCTGTTTCCATGCATTCTCGGACACGAGGGTGCGGGGGTCGTCGTCGAGGTCGGCACCGGGGTAACCTCGGTGAAGCCCGGCGATCACGTCATCCCGCTCTATACGCCCGAATGCCGGCAGTGCGAATACTGCCTCAACCCCAAGACCAACCTCTGCCAGGCGATCCGCGCGACCCAGGGCAAGGGGCTGATGCCGGACGGCACCAGCCGGTTTTCCAGCGGCGGGAATCCGCTCTATCACTACATGGGAACGTCGACCTTCGCCAATTACACCGTGCTGCCGGAGATCGCCGTCGCTAAGGTCCGCGACGATGCCCCGTTCGAGAAGATCTGCTACATCGGCTGCGGCGTGACCACCGGACTTGGCGCCGTCATCTTCACCGCCAAGGTCGAGCCGGGAGCGAAGGTCGTTGTCTTCGGGCTCGGCGGTATCGGCCTCAATGTCATCCAGGGCGCGCGCCTGGTCGGTGCCGATATGATCGTCGGCGTCGACATCAACCCCGGCCGCCGCGCCATGGCCGAAAAGTTCGGCATGACCCACTTCGTCAACCCCAAGGAGGTCGAGGGCGACCTCGTCCCCTACATCGTCGACCTCACCCGGGGCGGCGCCGACTACGCCTTCGAGTGCGTCGGCAATACGACGCTGATGCGCCAGGCGCTGGAGTGCTGCCACAAGGGCTGGGGCGAATGCATCATCATCGGTGTCGCCGGCGCCGGCGAGGAGATCTCGACCCGGCCGTTCCAGCTGGTCACCGGGCGGGTGTGGCGCGGCACGGCGTTCGGCGGCGCCCGCGGCCGGCGCGACGTGCCGAAGATCGTCGACTGGTACATGGATGGCAAGATCAACATCGATGATCTGATCACCCACGTCCTGCCGCTCGAGCGCATCAACGAGGCGTTCGATCTGATGCACGCCGGCTCGTCGATCCGCACCGTCGTCACCTTCTAGCGATCGGCGCGAGCCGCACTTTCGGAGCTGCCGATGTCCCTCGAACTCGTTCGCCGCCACCGTGCCTTCGGCGGTACCCAGGCGGTGTTCCGCCACGCCTCGCAGGCGACGGGCACGCCGATGGAGTTCTCGATTTTCCTGCCGCCCCAGGCGATGGCCGAGCGCCGGCCGGTGGTCTTCTGGTTGTCGGGCCTCACCTGCACCTGGGCGAACTTCACCGAAAAGGCCGGCGCCCAGCGCGAGGCGGCGGCGCTGGGCCTGGTGCTCGTCGCTCCCGATACCAGCCCGCGCGGCCTGAGCCTTCCCGGTGAGGACGACACTTACGACTTCGGCTCCGGCGCCGGCTTTTACCTCGATGCGAGCGAAGCGCCGTGGTCGACCAACTACCGGATGTACAGCTACGTCGCCGAGGAGCTGCCCGACCTCGTGGCCTCCGCCTTCAACATCGATCCCGGCCGGATGGGTATTTCCGGCCACTCGATGGGCGGACACGGCGCGCTGACCGTGGCGTTCAAGAATCCCGCCCGCTTCCGCTCGCTCTCGGCGTTCGCGCCGATCGTCGCCCCCTCGGAGGTGCCGTGGGGCGAGAAAGCATTCACCGGTTACCTCGGCGGCGACCGTGCGGCGTGGTCCGGCCACGACGCATGCCAGCTCGTGGGGTCGTCGGCCTGGGCATCGCCGATCCTCGTCGATCAGGGAACCGCCGACGACTTTCTCACCGTCCAGCTTCGCCCCGAGCTGTTCGTCAAGGCCTGTGCCTCCGCCGGGGTGCCGCTGACCTTGCGCCTGCAGGACGGCTACGATCACAGCTACTACTTCATCGCGACGTTCATCGCCGAGCACCTCCAGCATCACGCCCGCTTGCTCGGTCCCTGAGCCCGCTTGCGCTCAACCGGCTGCGGGCGCGCCGGTGCGCAGATCGAAGGCCGCGGCGATGAGGGTGCGCGTGTAGTCATCCTTGGGGGCGGCGAAAATGCGCTCGGCCGGCCCGGCCTCGACGATGCGCCCGCGGCGCATCACCAGGACGTCGTGCGCCAGCGCGCGGATCACCTTCAAATCGTGACTGATGAACAGGTAGGCGAGGCCATGCGTCTGCTGTAGCCGGCGCAAAAGCTCGACGATCTGCGCCTGAACCGACATATCGAGGGCGCTCGTCGGCTCGTCGAGCACGATGAAATCCGGTTTGAGCACGAGGGCGCGGGCGATGGCGACGCGCTGTCGCTGGCCACCGGAGAACTCGTGTGGATAGCGATGCTGCACCTCAGGATCGAGGCCGACCTCCCGCAGGGCGTCCTCGATACGGCCGTGGCGTTCGGCCGAGCTGCCGAGCTTGTGAATCGCCAGCCCCTCGCCGATGATCTCGCCCACGGTCAACCGCGGGCTGAGGCTGCCGTAAGGGTCCTGAAAGACGATCTGCATGCGTCGGCGCAGTGGCCGCACGGCGCTCCAGCCAAGAGTCTGTAACTCACGGCCATCGAAGACGATCGAGCCCTCGGACGGTCCGAGACGCAACAACGCCCGGCCGAGCGTGCTCTTTCCCGAGCCACTCTCGCCGACCACGCCCAGCGTATGCCCGGCGCGCACGGACAGCGAGACACCGTCGACCGCCTTGACGTGACCGACGGTGCGACGAAGGAAGCCGCGACGAATTGGAAACCACACCTTGGCGTTACCGACGCGCATCAGTTCGGGCGCGTCCGCGGGTCCCGGCTGCGGCCGACCCTTCGGCTCGCTCGCCAGCAGCCTGCGGGTATAGGGATGCTGAGGAGCGGCGAAGATGTCGGCAACCCGCCCCTGCTCGACAATCAACCCCTCGCTCATCACGCACACCCGCTCCGCCATCAGGCGCACGATGCCGAGGTCATGGGTAATCAGCAGCAACGCCATGCGCATGCGCGCCTGAAGGTCCTTGAGCAGCGCCAGGATCTGCGCCTGGATGGTAACGTCGAGCGCTGTAGTCGGCTCATCGGCGATGAGAAGGTCAGGCTCGTTGGCAAGCGCGATCGCGATCATCACCCGCTGCTGCTGACCACCTGAGAAGGTGTGCGGCAGGTCGCGCAAACGCGCCTCCGCCTCGCCGAGTCCAACCAAGTGCAGCAGTTCGATGACCCGGGCCCGCGCCTTGGCCTCGCTCATCTTGCGGTGAACGAGCAGCACTTCGGCGATCTGCCGTTCGATCGAATGCAACGGATTGAGCGAGGTCAGCGGCTCCTGGAAGACGATGGCGATGCGCTCGCCGCGCAGCGCCCGCAGCCGTGCCGGCGGAGCGGCCAGCACCTCCTCGCCGCGAAAGCGGATGCTGCCCGATGGATGCCAGGCGTGCGGATAGGGCAGCAGGCGCATCGCCGACAGCGCGGTCACCGACTTGCCCGAGCCGCTCTCGCCGACCAGCGCCACCGTCTCACCTTCGCCGACGTCGAAGGAAATCCCCCTCACCGCATCCACCTGCCGGACGCCGGCGCCAAAGGAAACGGCGAGATCGCGCACGTTGAGCAAAGTCGGCCGCTCGTGCGCCAGCGGACTGGCAGAGTTGTTCATCCGTCGCCCCACGGCATGGGTAATGCAAACGCTTTCGTAATCTTCTTGCGCCAGTCTGGGGCTGAAAACACCACACGTGGGTGACTACCGGCCGCAGCGCGGCCGCCCGAGGAGATGAACGCCATGTTCGATGCACTCAAGACGATGGACGAGGACCAACTCCGCGAAATGATCTCGGCCATCGCCGGGTCCGCCGATCCATGGTCGAGCGACGTGATGGCGATGGGCATCGACGTCGTCGACGCCATCGGCGACGAACTCATGCGCCGCTCGCTTCGCAACGCCCGGCGCGCCGCAACCAACTGAGCCGCGCGCCGAAACGCGTGCGTCTTGGCCGCTCCGCCATTACCGCCCCCCTGCCGCTTGCGGGGGCTGGTGGGCCGGCGCGGCGATACCGCCGGACAGACCCAGAGCCGGCGGACTGGTAGCGATTGCCTTGCGCGGATCGAAGGCGTCGCGTACCGCCTCGCCAATGAAGATCAGCAACGACAGCATCAGGGCGATGACGAAAAAGCCGGTGAATCCCAGCCAGGGTGCCTGGAGGTTGGCCTTGCCCTGAGCCAGCAGCTCGCCCAGTGACGGTGAGCCGGGCGGCAGGCCGATGCCGAGGAAGTCGAGGCCGGTGAGCGCAGTGACCGAGCCGGCGAGGATGAACGGCAGGAAAGTCATCGTCGCCACCACCGCATTGGGCAGCACGTGGCGGACGATGATCACCGGATCAGAGGCGCCCAGCGCGCGAGCGGCGCGGACGTAGTCGAAATTGCGGGCGCGCAGGAACTCGGCACGGACGACGCCGACAAGGCTCATCCATGAGAACAGCAGCAGAATCCCCAGCAGCCACCAGAAGGTCGGCTCGACAATGCTGGCGAGGATGATCAGCACATAGAGGGTCGGCACCGACGACCATACCTCCATGAACCGCTGGAAGGTGAGATCGATCCAACCGCCGAAGTAGCCCTGCACCGCGCCGGCGGCGACGCCCACCACCGCCGAGACGAGTGTCAGGGTAAAGCCGAACAGCACCGACAGCCGGAAGCCATAAATCGTGCGCGCCAGCACGTCGCGCGCCTGATCGTCAGTGCCGAGCCAGTGGGTCGCATCCGGCGGCGAGGGGGCGGGAAGGCTCAGCTCCCAGGCAACGGTGCGATAGCTGTAAGGGATTGGTGGATTGAGCATCCAGCCGTGCTTGGCGATGAGCTGCTTGACCGCCGGGTCGGTATAGTCGGCTTCGGTGGGAAATTCGCCGCCGAAGGTGGTCTCTGGATATGCTTTGAGAAACGGTGTGTAGAAGTCGCCGTCGTAGACGACGAGGATCGGCCGGTCGTTGGCGATCAGCTCGGCGAACAGACTGATGATGAACAGCACCGAAAAGATCGCCAGCGAAAAGGCGCCGCGGCGGTTGGCCTTGAACGCATCGATGCGCCGGCGGGTGAGCGGCGTGATCTTGAAGCCGAGGAAGCGGTCGTTCGGCCGTCCTTGTGCCGAAGGGATCATGTGTTCCCGGCCGCTCATGCCTGCCGTGCCTCGAAGTCGATGCGCGGATCGACGATGGTGTACATCACGTCGCCGACGAGATTGAGGACGAGGCCGACGAGCGAGAAGAAGTAAAGCGTGCCGAACATCAGCGGATAGTCGCGCTGGAAGGCAGCCTCGAAGCCGAGCAGGCCGAGGCCATCGAGCGAGAAGATGATCTCGATGAACACGGTGCCGGTAAAAAGGATGCCGATGAAGGCCGAGGGAAAGCCGGCGATGACGATCAACATGGCGTTGCGGAAGACGTGGCCGTAGAGCACCCGCTTCTCCGAAAGGCCCTTTGCCCGCGCCGTCAGCACGTACTGCTGGTTAATCTGATCGAGGAACGAGTTCTTGGTCAGCATCGTCAATGTCGCGAAGCCGCCGATGACCATCGCCGTGATCGGAAGGACCAAGTGCCAGAAGTAGTCGGCAATGCGCGCCGGCCAAGACAGATCCGCCCAGCTCTCGGAGGTCAGGCCACGCAGCGGGAACCACTGCACGTAGCTGCCGCCGGCGAAGACGACGAGCAGCAGCACGGCGAAGAGGAACGCCGGAATGGCGTTGGCGACGATGACCGCGACCGAGGTGGCGACGTCGAAGCGGGTGCCGTCACGCACCGCCTTGAGGATGCCGAGGGGAATGGAGATCAGGTAGGTGATCAGCGTCGTCCACAGCCCCAGCGAGATCGATACCGGCATCTTGTCGAGCACCAGGTCGACGACCTTGCGGTTGCGAAAGTAGCTCTCGCCGAAGTCGAACACGGCGTAGTGCTTGAGCATCAACCAGAAGCGCTCGTAGAGCGGTTTATCGAAGCCAAACTGCTTTTCCAGCGCCGCGATGAACTCGGGATCGAGTCCCTGCGCGCCGCGATACTTGCCGGCCGCCCCCTCGCCTCCCGGCTGCGCACCCAGGGTTTCGCCCGCCCCGCTCTGGCTGACGCGCTCGGTGATCGCCGCGCCCTCGCCGGTCAGCCGGGCGATGATCTGCTCGACCGGTCCGCCCGGCGCGGTCTGGATGATCACGAAATTGATCAGCATGATCGCGAACAGGGTCGGGATGATCAGCAGCAACCGGCGAATGATATAGGCGGTCATCGCTTACCCCTCGCTGGCCCCGGTCATCGCCGCCTTGAGGCGCGCCGCCTTTTCGGCATCGTACCACCAGGTATCGATCTGCACGCCGTGCTCGGGCGAGACCGCCGGAAAGGAAAACTTATCCCAGAAGAGCACGCGATCGGCGCTGAGGTGCCAGGCGGGGATGACGTAGAAATTCCACAACAGCACCCGGTCGAGGGCGCGGGTGTGGGCGATCAGGCTGGCGCGGTCGCTGGCGCCGATCACCCCTTCGATCAATCCGTCGATGACGGGATCGTGCACGCCGATGTAGTTGCGCGAACCCGGTTGTTCGGCAGCGGCCGAACCCCAGAAGCTGCGCTGCTCGTTGCCGGGACTATCCGATTCGCCCCAGACCAGCATGGCCATGTCGAAATCGAAGGCGCGCAGGCGGTTGATGTACTGCGATTCGTCGACGAGGCGGATGGACGCCTCGATGCCGAGCCGCTTGAGGTTGCGCACGAACGGCAGGATGATTCGCTCGAACGTGGGAGAGACGATGAGGATCTCAAAGCGCATCGGCTCCCCGGTTGCCGCGTTCACCAGATGTTGATCGCGCACCACCCAGCCGGCCTCCCGCAGCAGCGCCAGCGCCTTCAATAGGTTCTCGCGCGGCCAGCCGGAGCCGTCGGTCGTCGGCACCGTGAACGGCTGGGTAAAAACCGCGTCGGGCACCCGCCCCCGGTAGGCATCGAGGATGCGCAGTTCCTCGCCCTCGGGCAGACCGGACGAGGCCATCTCCGAGTTGCTGAAGTAGCTGGACGAGCGCTTGTACTGATCGAAGAACAGCACCCGGTTGGTCCACTCGAAGTCGAAGGCATACCCCAGCGCCTCGCGCACCTTGGCATCGGCGAACACCGGACGGCGGGTGTTGAAGGCCAGCGCCTGCAGCCCCGCCGGCCGGGTGTGGGGGAACAGCTCCTTCCTCAGCCAGCCCTTGCGCACCGCCGGGGTGTCGTAGTCGAGCGCCCACGCCTTGGCTTGGTTTTCGATGCGAAAATCGAGCACGCCGGCCTTCAGGGCCTGACGCAGCACGGTTTCGTCGCGGAAGTAGTCGTAGCGCATGCGCGCGAAGTTGTTTTGCCCGACGTTGACGGCAAGATGTTCGCCCCAGTAGTCGGGCACGCGTTCGAGAATGACGTAGCGCCCGGCTTCGTACTCGGCAACGCGGTAAGGCCCGGAGGAAAGCGGCGGCTCAAGCGTCGATCGCTCGAAATCGCGGCCTTCCCAGTAGTGCTTGGGCAGGATCGGCATCTCGCCGGCGATCAGCGGCAACTCGCGATTGCCCGCCTCCTTGAAGACGAACTTGACGGTTCGCTCGCCCACCTGCTGCGCATGATCGATACTGGCATAGTAAAACCGATAAAAGGGCTGCCCCTTGGTCTTCAGGGTTTCGAGCGAGAAAATGACATCGTCGACGGTAATCGGTGTTCCGTCGTGCCAGCGCGCTTCCGGCCGCAAGGTGAACGAGACCCACGAGCGGTCCTCCGGCCAGGTGATCGTCTCGGCGATCAGCCCATAGCGGGTGAACGGCTCGTCCTCGCTCGCCACCGTCAGCGTCTCGGCGCCGGCGCCGGCCGCCGGATTGCCCTTGATGATGTAGGGATTGAAGCTGTCGAAGGTACCGGCTGCGCCGAGCCGCAGCTCACCGCCCTTTGGCGCGTCGGGATTGACGTATTCGAAGTGGGTGAAGTCCGGCCCGTACTTCGGCTCGCCATACATAGCGATGGCGTGGGCGGTATGGATGATGGGATCAGCGGCGCCAGCGGGCACGCCCGACAGTGCGAGCAGCAGGGCGATGAGCGCCCGTGCGATCCACCCGTTTCGCCCGTCGCTGGATCGAGGGCGCCGCAACCGCCCCATGCAAGCCGTCGCGACCGCGGTCATTCTCCCTTAAGAGCCGCGAGGGCGGTGGCGTGCAGAGCAGCATTGCCAGCGGCGATCACCCGGCCGTCGCCACGAAGGCCGGGAGCGACGCCCTGCCAGTCGGTAAGCATGCCGCCGGCGCCGGTAATTACCGGCATTACCGCACAGTAGTCGTAGGGCTGCAGCGAAGCCTCACAGACAAGATCGACGAAGCCCGAGGCAAGCAGACCATAGGCGTAGCAGTCGGCGCCCCACACCGCCGCGTAGCAGCGCTCGCGCAGGCGCTCGAAGGTCACGGCATCCTCGCCCTTGAACATCTGCGGGGAGGTTGCGTAAAGCCACGCCCGATCGAGCCGGTCACACCGCCGGGTGCGGACCGGCTGGCCGTTGAACGTCGTTGGCCGCCCGGTGATTCCCACCCAGCGCTCGCCAAGGGCCGGCATGTCGATGACGCCGATGATCGGCACGCCGTCGCGCAACAGCGCGATCAGCGTGCCGAACAGCGGTTTTCCGGTAACGAACGACTTGGTGCCGTCGATCGGATCGAGCACCCAGACGTAGCTGGCGCCAAGCCGCTCGCCACCATGCTCCTCGCCGAGGATGCCATGATCGGGCGCGCTCTGCCCGATCATCCGGCGCATCACCGCCTCCGCCTCGCGATCAGCAACGGTCACCGGGCTGGCGTCGGCCTTGACGTCGTAGGCGACGCCGCTGCGGAAGCGCGGCAGAACCACCGGCCGCACGGCGTCGGCCAGTCGCTGGGCGAGATCCGCATAGACGTCGACGTCGCTCATCGCTCGGCGCTCACCGGCCATGCGTCACGGCAGAGGGACCGGCGAATCGGCCTTGGTCCGCAGGAACGCGATCACGTTCGCCCGGTCCTCGGGTTTGGGAAGGCCGGGGAACGTCATCTTGGTACCGGGCACAAACGCCTTCGGCGAGGTAATGAACGTGTTCAGCTCTTCATACGTCCAGGTCTCACCGTTCTTCGCCGAAAGAGCCGCCGAATAATTGAACCCTTCGTGATGGGCGATCGGCCGGCCGACGACACCCCACAGGTTGGGGCCGACCTGATTCGGTCCGCCGTTCTCGGCATTGTGGCAGGCCTTGCACTTGCCGAACACCTTCTCCCCCGCGGCCGGATCAGCCGAAGCGAGCAGCGTCTTGATGTCGGCCGCAGCCGCCGGCGCGGCGGCCGGTGCCGCCGGAGCCTCGACAGCAGCCGTTTTCGCGGCTTCAGGAGCCGCTGCCTTCGGGGCCGGGGCCGGGAACGGCGGAGGCGCCTCGGTATTGGCGGCAAGGAAGCGGATCACCGCCGCCCGGTCCTTCGGGCTGCTGAGACCGGCAAACGTCATTTTGGTTCCGGAAACGAAAGCCTTCGGGCTGGTCAGGAAGGTATTGAGATCGGCGTAGGTCCAGTGCTCGCCGTGCATCGCGGCAAGACCGGGCGAATAGGCGAATCCCTCCATATGTGCCCGCGGCCCGCCGACGACGTTATAGAGATTGGGGCCGACCTTGTTCGGACCACCTTGTTCGATCGTGTGGCACGCTTTGCATTTGTTGAAGATTTTCTCGCCGTCGGCCGGCTGAACCTCTGCGAGAAGCGTGCCGAGATCGGTTTCCTCCACCGCCGCGGCCCCGCCGGCGCCATGTTCGGCCGGCGCGCTGGCCACCTCCATGGATGATTCGTGCTCCCGCACGTGTACGAGCGTGCCGCCAAGAACGTTTGCGCCATAGATCATCCAGGCGCACAGCAGCACCGATGCGCCGATTTTTTCGAGCAGGGAAAAATGCATTTTTTGTTTCCTTCCGGTGCCCCAACCACCCGTTCGGTCGGCTTAGCAGGCCAATTCCACCCTTGAGGGCGGCACAATAGTCGGAAGCCTCCGGGTCCTTCAATCCCCCCATTATCTCCATGGACTAGAGGTGAAAGTGGCACGGCCCATCTCGTCTGTGCTATTTCGCTGCCATGTCCTCGCAAACGCGAAAATCTTCAATGAATCCGATAATTCTGGTGCCAGCGCGGATGGCGTCGACGCGCCTTCCAGGCAAGCCGCTCGCCGAGATTTGTGGTGTGCCGATGATCGTCCAGGTCTGGCGCCGAGCGATGGAGGCGGGCGTCGGCCCGGTCGTCGTCGCCTGCGCCGAGGCGGAGATCGCAACCGCGGTCGAAGCCGCCGGCGGCAAGGCGATCCTGACCCGACCGGAGCATCCCTCCGGCTCGGACCGAATCTTTGAGGCCCTCACCCGTCTCGATCCCGACGCAGGCCACGACGTCGTGGTCAACCTGCAGGGCGATCTGCCGACTCTCGATCCGCGCCTTGTTCATGGCGCCCTCAGCCCGCTGGCCGATCCAGCGGTCGACATCGCCACCCTGGTGGCGCCGATCGAGGTGACGGCCGAGCGCACCGATCCGAACGTAGTGAAGGTCGCCCTTTCCCTGGCGCCAGGCGCATCGATCGGCCGGGCGCTCTACTTCAGCCGATCGACGATTCCAGCCGGCAATGGTCCGCTGTGGCACCACATCGGCCTTTACGCCTACCGCCGCGCCGCGCTCGAGCGATTCGTCACGCTGCCGCCGGGCGAACTGGAGCGGCGCGAACGGCTCGAGCAGCTGCGCGCACTGGAAAACGGCATGCGCATCGACGCTGCCGTCGTCGATACCGTTCCACTCGGCGTCGACGCGCCAGGCGATCTTGCCCGCGCGCGCGCGATCCTCGCTGGCGCCCGCCCGTGAGCGCCCATGCGGCGCCCCCCCCGGCGGCAACCGATCCCCAGCGGACGATCGCGTTTCAGGGAGCGCTCGGCGCCTATTCCGATCTGGCGTGCCGGACGGCGCGCCCAGAGCTCGCGACGCTTCCCTGCCGGTCGTTCGAGGATGCCTTCACCGCGGTCGCCGACGGCGCCGCCGGCCTCGCGATGATCCCGATCGAGAACTCCGTCGCCGGCCGCGTCGCCGATATTCATACCCTGCTGCCGAATTCCGGCCTTTACATCATCGGCGAACACTACCAGCGGGTGAATCATCACCTGCTGGCGCTGCCGGGCGCACGAATCGATCTCCTGACGCATGTGCACAGCCACATCCATGCGCTCAACCAGTGCCGTGCGCTGATTCGCGAGCTTGGCCTCGACGCTGTCGTTCGCCTCGACACGGCCGGCGCCGCTGCCGAGATCGCCGAGGCCGGCGATCGAACCCAGGCGGTGATCGCCTCGGAACTTGCTGGTGACATCTACGGGCTCGTCAGCCTGCGCGCCAACATCGAGGATGCCGAACACAACACCACGCGTTTTCTGATCATGGCGAAGGAACCGCTGATCCCGCATCCGAAGGCAGGCCCGTCGATGACCAGCCTCGTCTTTCGGGTGCGTAATGTGCCGGCGGCGCTGTACAAGGCGCTGGGCGGCTTTGCCACCAACGGCGTCAACATCACCAAACTGGAAAGCTATCTCGTCGGCGGCCGGTTCAACGCCGCGCAATTCTACGTCGAGGTCGAAGGTCACCCCGAGCATCGGGGTGTACGCCTCGCCCTCGAGGAACTTGGCTTCTTCTCCCGGGAAGTTCGCGTCCTCGGCACCTATCCGCAACATCCCTACCGCTGGGATGGCAACGGCGACGAAGAGGATTGACCGGGTGTCCCCCGGGCCCGGCATCAATCTCGCCCGGGCAAGCGCGCTTGCTACAATTGGGCTGTTCGCGCTGGCGATTCTCTACACCTTCTATCTCGCCCAGGCGGTGCTCATGCCGATCGTCGTCGCCACCCTGCTGGCGATGTTGCTCGCTCCCGTCGTCCGCACGCTCGCGCGCCTGCACATCTCACCGCCTTTGGGATCGGTGATCGTCGTCGTCGCCCTGGTCGGCTTCGTTGTCGGCGGCATTGGCCTGCTTGCGGATCCCGCGGCGAAGTGGACGGCGGAACTGCCGAAGATCACCAAGCAGCTCGAACGCAAGTTCCGCCTGCTGAAGGAACCGATCGAGGACATGCGTCAAGCCTCGCAGCAGGTCGAGGCGATGACTACGTTCGAAAGCCCTCAGCAGGTCCCGCAACGGGTGGTGGTGGAAGAGGGCGGACTGTTTGTGCGCACCGTCAGTGTGCTGCAACTCGTCGGCTCGACTCTTGGAATTCTGTTCGCCCTGTTGTTCTTCTTCCTCGCCACGGGAGAACTCTTCCGTGACAAGCTGCGTCAGGTCATGCCGGGTGGCCGCGGTGAACAAACGATCAATATCGCCCGCGATGTCCAGCGTAAGCTTTCCGCCTACCTTGCCACTGTCACGCTGATCAACGCCGGCCTTGGTCTGGCTACCGGATTCGCTCTCTGGCTGCTCGACATGCCGAACGCCATTCTCTGGGGGACGATGGCGGCAGTGCTGAACTTCGTTCCTCTCGTCGGCGCCGTTATCGGCGTGGGCATTGTCGCGCTGGTCGGTCTGCTCTCCTTCCCGGGGGTCGTTGACGGAATGCTGCCGGCGATCATCTATCTCGCCCTGCATCTGGTTGAATCGCAATTCGTCACGCCCGTCATCGTTGGCCGGCGGCTAACGATGAATCCAGTGGCGGTATTCATCTCGATTGTCGCCTGGACATGGATGTGGGGCATCCCCGGCGCTCTGATGGCCGTTCCGCTGCTCGCCGCGATGAAAGTTGTGTGTGATGCCATCGTCGGACTGCGCCCCGTCGGCGTGTTCATCGGCGGTCGCAGCACCTGACTCCTACCTCGGCCCCCTCATGGCAAACCGGCGTTCACCGGCCCCGCGCTTTTCCCGCACGCCGTTTTCAGTGCGCGAGAAAGACAGGGAGTCTGGCCCATCGCATCACGTGCTCGGTCGCCCCGCCGAACACGATCTGACGCAGCCGGCTGCGCGTATAGGCGCCTTTAACCAGCAGGTCGGCACCACGTTCCTCGCAGGTCTCGAGAATCGCCTCACCGACCGTCCGCCCCTCGGCGCTTACCCGGAGACCGTCGGCCGCAACACCGGTGCGCCGCAAGTGCGCGGCCAATTCCGCACCGGATGGCCCGGGCACCATGCCACCCTCTACCGTCAGGACCGTGACCGACGATGCCGCAGTCAGCAGTGGCGATGCCAGCGCGACGGTGCGCGCCGTTTCGGTGGATCCGTTCCACGCGATGATGATGTGCTCGCCCAGCGCCATGCGGGATCGACGCGCCGCCAGCAAAATCGGCCTTCCGGTTTCGAACAGTGCCGCCTCGCAGGTCTCCTCCCAGCGGACCGCCGCTTGCTCGCCGGACCGACCAACCACGATGAGATCGAATAACCGGCCGTATTCGCCGACGACCTGACTTTCCCGCCCCTCGACCTCCCGCCAGGCCGCCATCGGTCCGGCGCCGGCGCTCTCGATCTCACCCGGCACCATGCCCCGGTCGCGGGTCAGCGCGAAAAAATGCTCGCGCGCCGAAGCGGCAAATTCCCGCCACTGTCGCACGGCCTGGGCGAGATATTCGGCGGGCACCGGCATGTTGCGCCCAAAACTGACATGAGGACCCTCCTGGACGAGGAGCCCCTGCAGAAAGCCGTCATATCGCTGAACGATGAACGCCGCCGCCTCGACCGCGGTCCGCCCGGCCTCTTCATCGTGAAATGGCAGCAAAATCGTTTTCATCGCGCCCGTCCCATGCGACACGCGCTCGCCACTGTGCGATCGAACGAAACGTCTCAAGATGATTAATTATACTGCAGACGCCATGCGCATGCACGCCGCGCGTTTACCTCCCGATTCGGGGTAGCGGCTTCCGCCAGCTCAGTTCCCGTCCGGTGCGGATGTGATCGGTGAAAAAGCGCCAATACCCCGGCAATAAACGAGAAAGGGCGGAATCCTTGTGCGGATTCCGCCCTACTCACCACCATCAGCCGGCCTCGCGCCCGGGTCTGCCGGCGATCGTCGCCGAGCGATCCAGGAGCAGCGCGAAACAGGACATCTGGCGTCTGTTTTAACGGCCGTCTGCCGTGGTTCTTTATCCGCAGACCGGCCGCACAACCAATATCCTCCCCGACGTAAGAAGCCAGGGAGTCATGGGTTGCGAGAAGCCTCGTGCTACTTGCGCAGCGACTTCTGGAACATCCGATCCGACTTCTCCGAAGCGGCGTTGGCTGCGTTGGCGGCAGCTTTGGCCTCTGCGGCAGCCTGCTGGGCAGCGGCGGCGGCCGAACGGGCCTCCTGCGCGGCCTTCGCGGACTCGGAACGAGCGGCGGCCGTATCGGACTTCAACCCAGCGACGTCCCTTTGCAGCGAGCTGACGCTCGCCTTCAGGTCGTCCACCTCGCCCGACGAGGCGCACGCGCCGACAGCAAACGTGCTTGCCAAAAGCACAGCCGGCAGAATTTTGCCGAAACCGATCCTCATTTTCCCCTCCGCGGTAATCCTTGGGGTTTGATGCACGCAGGGCGCGGAATAGACCGCGCCCATTCGGGTTTTAGATGAGTGGCGCCAGAAATCAAGCGCGACATGATCCCAAGCCGGGGGAAGTTCGCTTTTGTGCACTGATGGTTGCGTGATTACGGCAAGATCTCGATCGGCGTGCCGATCTCGGTCGCCTGCCAAATTTCGTCCATCTCGGCGTTGCTGAGCGCAATGCAACCTTCGGTCCAGTCCCACGCCAAGCGGTCGTGGTAGCCGCGGTTGAATTCGCTCGGCTGGCCATGGATCATCACCAGTCCGCCGGGCCGCCCGCCGTACTTGCGCGCCTCCGCGATATCCTGGGAGTTGGGATAAGAGATGTGAATCGCCCGGTAGAAACGGCTGCCGTTGTTGCGCTCATCAAGCGCGTAAATGCCTTCCGGTGTGCGGCCGTCGCCCTGAAACACCTTGTCGCCCACCGGCGATCGACCGAGCGAGATGGCATACCGTCCGATAACCCTATCGTCCCGCAAGAGATAAAGTTGCCGCTCGCTCTTGACGACGAGAACGCGATCGGCCTTGAACGGCTGGGACCACTCGGTGCCGGCCCTTGCCGGCTGTCCCCATACGATCAGCGCGCAAGCAACACCGCAGGACGCAATTAATGCCTTGAGCACGGCGCAGACCACTCCACTTAAATTGTGGCCAAGATATAGCAAAGGTATGGCGCAGCGAAAAGGGCAGCGCGGCACGCTGCGGCAACGATCCCTCGCCAGCGCCCCACCTACGCCGTAACGGCTGGAAAAACAAAAGGCAAAATGGCAGCAACGCGATTCGCGTCGCCGTGCCGGCAACTTATGTTGCTCATCCCGGCGAACATGGTGTTCGATCGGCGGGCACCATCGGACGGATACCGATTCGCTGTGGCCGTACGGCTCGGCCATCCGCGGCCGGGGGGGGCATCGACACCACGCCGAGCCGCCGCCGCGCGAAATAACGCGCCCGGAGCTCAGGCCGGGAGCGAATCGTCGAGGTCGTCGAAGTCGAACGCGCCTTCAGGCAGGCCGAGTTCACGAGCCTTGAGCAAGCTGCGCACGATCTTACCGCTGCGCGTCTTGGGCAGGTCGCGGCAGAAGGCGATCTCGCGCGGGGCCATATCCGCTCCGAGATGGTGGCGAGCAAACTCGATCATCGCGACCCGCAGAGTTTCGTCGGCGGCAACGCCATCGTGCAGGACGACGAAGACCTTGACCGCCTCGCCAATGATCGGATCCGGTGTGCCAACCGCTCCGACTTCGGCGACGCCAGGATATTCGAGCAAGCACGCCTCGACCTCCGAGGGGCCGATGAGCTGGCCCGCGGACTTGATGACCTCGTCGGCACGGGCAACGAAGGAAAACCGGCCGTCGGCGGTGCGACAGACACAATCACCGGTCAGATACCAGCCGTCGCTGAAAGAACGCTCGTAGCGCTCCGGCTCGCCAAGATACGTGCGGAACATCGACGGCCAGCCCGCAGAGAGAACCAGTTCGCCGACTTCGCTCGACGTGCGCACGATCTCGACGCTGCCATCCGCGCGCCGGTGCGCGACCGCTGCCTCAATGCCGGGAACCGCAGTGCCAATCGTTCCAAGGACGACGTCTTCCGCCGCCGGCGTACCGATGACGATGGCGCCGGTTTCGGTTTGCCACCAGGTGTCGTGGATATCGAGGGCGAAGGTTTGCCGGCCCCAGCGGACCGCCTCGGGATTGAGCGCCTCGCCGGCACTGACAATCAGGCGCAACGAGCTGAGGTCGAACGTCCGGGCGAGCCGCGAGCCGGCGGTCATCATCACCCGGATGGCCGTTGGCGTCGTATAAAGGACACTGACCTTATGGTCCTGGATAATCCGATACGCGCGGGTAGCATCGAAGGCGTCTTCGTCGATCAGGGTCTCCACACCGTGCAGCAACGGAGCGATCAGCCCGTACGACGTTCCGAGAACCCACCCCGGATCGGCCGTGCACCAGAGCACGTCGTCGGAACGCAGGCCAAGAACGCTAGCCGCGGTGGAATGATGAGCGATGGCCGCGGCATGAACATGGACGACGCCTTTGGGCGAGCCGCGTGTACCGCTGGTGAAATGAACGAAGGCGGGATCTTCGGGATCGGTGGGCGGAATGGAAAAGGTATCGTCGGCTTCCTGCATCAACCGATCGAGATCGAGCGTGCCTGCTGAGGAGGCATCGTCGCCGGCGATAAGGACGTGGCGTAGAAGCGGCAGCGCGGCACGAATTGGCGCCACGCGGCGCGCGTATAGAGGAGCGACAGTTATGAGGGCCTTGCCGAGCCCCTTGGCGAGGCGCGACTGAAGCGCCTGCTCGCCAAGGGACGCGAACAAGGCCGAAAAAACGCCGCGGACCTTCAGGCAGCCAAGCGCCGCGACGTAAACCTCCGGTCGCCGGTCGGCAAAGGCAAACACCATGTCGCCGGCGCCGACACCGAGCGTACCCAGGACATTGGCGAAGCGGTTCGTCTGGCGCATCAACTCGGCAAACGTCACGGTGCGGATCGAGAAGTCGGCAGCAACGAAGCGAAAGGCAATCGCCTCCCCCCTGCCATGGGCGACGTGCCGATCGACGGCTTCGAACGCGATGTTCAAACCACCGCCCCCCGGCAATCCGTCAAGGTGGGTTCGCGCCTCGTCCCAGACGTCCAATTTTGCCTCCCGCAGTATCGGTTCGAAGTACCCGATTGACGAATTAACGCCGATGATACCTCAGGAATACCTGGAGAATAAGCATTCCCAGATTGCCCGCGTGCTGCAAGCGCCGATCGCAACGTTTCGCCGGGCGCAAAAGTGCTCACGGGCGGCGCATGCGGACGGCAAGACCGCCGTTGCGACAGGGAGGACATGGGAACGGGTCTGGGCACGACAAAATGAGCGGAGGCGAACATCTGACCGATCGGCCATCCGCCCGGTCGATATCGCCAGGGGGTCGTGGCCGATGCCCGTGTCGGCAGCCGGGACAAAGCTTTGTCGACCGGCAAGGCGATCCATTTCGCGGGGACGCAGAACCGTCCAACCGCGGCGTCTGGCGAGGCAAATGGAAAGAACGTGGCCGACGAAAGAAGCGGCTTACGCCTGTGCCGTCGGCGTTAGTCCGCTGGCGTCAAGCCGACAGCCTTGAGGCCGCGTGCTTCCTGGCGAATCTGAAAACACACGCGTTGTCCCTCGGTCAGCCGTTCCATTCCCGACCGCTCGACTTCGGAGACATGAACGAACGCATCCTTGTCGCTGTCGTCTGGCGTGATGAACCCGTAGCCCTTCGTGGCGTTGAACCACTTCACCGTCCCCTTTGCCATACCCGCTCCCCTTGCTTGATGACGCCGGGACTTGGCCGACGGCTCGCTCCCCAGCGCAAACCACGTTTCGATCATGACCGTTCGCTGTCGGCTGACCCATTAGCTTCAGTTGATTCATGCCTCAGCAACCTGTCCGGAAAGGTGTGCCCACAGGCAGCGATGAGTCAATGGACAATACTTTTACGTACACGGTCAGTATGACTCTTTTATTTTCATATGGTTGCGGAAATATCCCAGATATCAACAGCGCATTATTGCCCCAAATGGGCCTATATGACGTTCTTGCGGCGCAACAGCGTTCTTTGTTCCGGAGTCAATCCCAGGACGTCTTCCAAGACTTCGTCGGTGTGCTCGCCCAGCGCCGGCGGCGGTCGACGATAATCGACCGGTGTCCGCGAAAAGTGGATCGGGTTGCCAATCAACTCGACCGATCCCCGCTGTGCCTGCGGGTATGGCATCTCGACGCGCATACCGCGATGGCGGATCTGCGCGTCGCTGAACACCTCGCGCAGATCATTGACTGGCGCGCAGGGAACGGCGAGCGATTGCAGGCTCTCGAGCCAGAATGCGGTGGGATGCTGGCGGCATGCCGCCTCCAACATCGGCACCAGGGTGAGGCGGTTGCAGACCCGCGATGGATTGTCGGCAAATCGCGGGTCGTCGGCAAGATGAGCGAGGCCGGCGAATTCGACGAACCGGCGAAACTGCGCGTCATTTCCGACGGCGAGAATAAAGTGGCCGTCGCGGCTGGGGAAAACCTGATAGGGAACGATGTTGGGATGGGCATTGCCAAGGCGGGCGGGCGGCGTTCCACAGGTCAGATAACTGAGGCCCTGATTGACCAGCCAGGCGACCTGCGTATCGAGCAGGCCGAGGTCGATGTGTTGTCCTTCACCCGTGGCGTCGCGATGACGCAGCGCTGCAAGAATGGCGGTCGCCGCATAAAGACCGCAGACGACATCGGCAACGGCAACGCCGACTTTCATCGGCGGCCCGTCCGGATCGCCGGTCAGGCTCATGATTCCCCCCATGCCCTGCACAAGGAAATCATAGCCCGCGAGTCCCGCCAGCGGGCCGGTCTGGCCGAACCCCGAGATCGAACAATAGATAAGCGCCGGCGCGAGGGCGGACAGTGCCGCATGATCGAGCCCCAGGCGAGCAAGATCACCGACCTTGAAGTTCTCGACGACAACGTCCGAGCACAGAGCGAGACGTCGGACAATGTCCTGGCCTTCGGCGCATTTGAGGTCGACGGCGATCGAGCGCTTGTTGCGGTTGGCGCTGAGATAATACGCGCTCGGCGGTGATTCGCTGCCCTCCTTCACCGCCAGCCACGGCGGCCCCCAGTGCCGGGTATCGTCGCCGACACGGGGACGCTCGACCTTGATGACGTCGGCTCCGAGGTCGCCCAATAACTGGGTCGCCACTGGCCCGGCGAGCACGCGGCTGAGATCAAGGACCCGCACGCCACCCAGAGGTCCAGTGCTTTCGACCATCGTTCAACTCCTGATTTTGCATTTTTCGGTGATATTACAATGCGACCAACAAAGGAGACGCATTCTCACGTATTTTTTTGACACGTCTCGGAGACGCACTTATGGTGCCGGGGCCAACAGGGACCAAGAACGAGCGAAAGCCGAAAAACCCTAGCATACTTAATCGCTTGGGACTGCCGCCAAGAAGCATCTCGTAAGCGCCGCTGGCAAGCGGCGCAAATTTTTCCGATGACGGTGGCACTTGCGGCGTTTCGATCGTGTGGACCGGAAGGGACGGCCGCGCGCAGGAGGGAAAATTACTGCCATGCCTCTCGATTCGAAAAGTCTCAAAGCGCTCAGGGACAAGCACAAACACGTGATCGCCGCCGGCGGCGAAAAGAAGATCAAGGATCGCCATGAAAAAGGCCTCCTTACCGCACGCGATCGACTGACCAGCCTTTTTCAAGAAGGAACGTTCCAGGAATTCGGCACGTTCATCCGTCATACGTGCACGTCGTTCGGCATGACTGACAAGGATCTGCCAGCGGACGGAGTCGTCGTCGGCACCGGCTATGTCGCCGGGCGGCAGGTCGCGGCGTTCAGCCAGGACTTCACCGTCGTCGCCGGCACGCTTGGCAAGATGCACGCGAAGAAGATGTGCCAAGCGCTCGACTACGCGCTGAAGAACGGCACGCCAGTGGTCGCATTCAAGGATTCCGGCGGCGCCCGCATCCAGGAGGGGGTCGACGCACTCTCCGGCTACGGCGACGTCTTCTATCGCAACGTTCTGCTGTCGGGCGTGGTTCCCCAGATTGCCATCATCGCCGGCCCGTGCGCCGGTGGCGCCTCCTACTCGCCGGCGCTGATGGACTGGATCATCATGACCCGGCAGAACGCCCACATGTTCATCACCGGCCCGCAGGTGATCAAGGCGGTGACCGGGCGCGATGTGAGCATGGAAGATGTCGGCGGGGCGATGATGCATGCCTCGATCAGCGGCAACGTTCACTTCGTCGCCGAAGACGAGGGCGACGCCATCGCTATCGCCCAAAAGCTGCTCAGCTTCTTCCCGGCGAACAACACCGAGGACCCGCCGCACAACCTCAACGACGCGGTCGAAATGGGTGAAGACGAGGGCATGAACGCACTCGCCGAATCCGATCCGTCACAGCCGATGGACATGCACGGGATCATCGGCCGCCTCGTCGACGGCGGTGACTTCCTCGAGGTGCACGCGCTGTTCGCCCGCAACATCATCGTTGGTTTCGGTCGGGTGCAGGGCGTCGTTGTCGGCATCATCGCCAACAACTCGATGGAGAAGGCCGGCGCGCTCGACATCGACGCATCGGACAAGGCCGCGCGCTTCATCCGCTTCTGCAACGATTTCAACATTCCCGTGGTCACGCTCGTCGACGTTCCCGGGTTCCTTCCGGGAATCGATCAGGAACGCGGCGGTATCATCCGCCACGGCGCGAAGATGCTCTTCGCCTACTCCAGCACCACGGTGCCGAAAATCACCGTCGTTACCCGCAAGTCCTACGGCGGTTCTTATCTCGCGATGTGCAGCCAGGAAATGGGCGCGGATTTCGTCTACGCTTGGCCGAACGCCGAGATCGCCGTAATGGGCGCGGAAGGCGCGGTGAACATCCTCTACAGTAAGGAGATCAAGGAGGCGGAGAATCCCAAGGCCCGCCGCGCTGAACTCGTCGCCGAATACCGGGCGGAGTTCGCCTCTCCTTACATGGCAGCCTCGCGCGGCTATATCACCGACGTGATCGAGCCTTCGCAGACTCGCGGCATGGTGGCGCTGTCGCTGCGCAAGCTGCTCGGCAAACGTGAACTGCGCCCGCCGAAAAAACACGGCAACATTCCGCTCTAGCCCCCACGCCTCGGAACGCGAGACTCCCAGGCACAGGAAACCGTGGGCACAGGAAACAGAAGGAAGGCTGGAGATGGATATCGAATCCACAATCAAGCTGGCGGCGTTTTCCTACGGGATGATGGCGGTCATCGCCGGACTGTCCGCCGTGTTCATCCGCGGCATCGTCATCGTCCTCGCTGCCAGCAAGTCAAAAAAGAAGGCCGTTGCGGCACCGACCGCCGTATCGATCTCGGTCGCACCCGTCGTCGATGAAACGGCGGCGCACGTCGCCGCGGTCGCTGCCGCGGTCTATGCGATCCTTGGCGCGCATCGGTTGGTCCACATTGGCGAGGTGCCCCGCGGCGCCGCCTGGACCGCCTCGGGCCGGACGATGCATCAGACTTCTCACGTGCCTCAGCGCACGCCACGTTGATTAGAATTGAGCTCAAGGGACGGAAACATGGTTAGGCATCTGAAGATCACCGTCGAGGGCAAGGTGTACGACGTCGTCGTTGAGGACGTCACCGAGGGGACGGGGGGAACGCTTTATCCGACGCCCGGCACGATGGCAGCGGCGCGTGCCGCGGCGCCGGCCCCGGCGCCAATGGCGGCTCCGGCTGCGGCCGCACCGGCAGCTGCCGGCGGCCCGGACGAAAAGGCGGCACCGTTAGGTGGCGTCGTTATCGAGGTCAGCGTGCGCGTCGGCGACGCGGTCAAAACCGGCGATAAAGTCGCGGTGATCGAAGCGATGAAGATGAAGACGGTCGTCTCCGCGCACAAGGACGGCAAGGTTACAGCGATTGCGGTCAAGGAGGGTGATGCGGTCGACGCCGGTCAGCCGCTCCTGACCATCTCCTAAGGCCGGAGGTCCCGCCGTGCCCGATATCGATTTTCTGCAAATTTTTCAGGGGATAGCGACACTCGCCGCGTCGGATACAAAGATCTTTTACGGCCGCATCGGCCTGATCCTGCTGGGCGTCCTTTTGATCTATCTCGGCAAGAAAGGCGTTCTCGAGGCTCTGCTCATGATTCCGATGGGGCTCGGGATGGCGGCGGTGAACGCGGGCGTGCTGTTTTTCGAGCACGGAAAGATGGGAACACTGTTCCTCAATCCGCTGGAGTCCGATCCGACCGCTCTGATGAACGTCCTGCAGATCGATTTTCTGCAACCGATCTATACCTTTACTTTCTCCAACGGCCTGATCGCGGTGCTCGTCTTCCTCGGCATTGGCACCCTGCTCGACGTCGGCTTCGTTATGGCACGGCCGTTCCGCAGCATGTTCATCGCCGTCTGTGCCGAGCTCGGAACCCTCGTCGCCTTCCCGCTCGGCGTCTGGCTCGGACTTCCGATCAACGAAGCGGCAGCAACGGCGACCATCGGCGGGGCGGACGGGCCAATGGTGCTGTTTGCCGCCCTGGTTCTCGCACCCGAGATCTTCGTGCCGATCACGGTCGTCGGATATCTCTATCTCGGCCTGACCTACGGCGGCTATCCGTACCTGATCAAAGCACTGGTGCCGGCAAAGTTGCGCGGACTGGCCATGCCGATCGAAAAAACCCGGCAGGTTACCTCCGAAGAAAAGCTGGTGTTTGCTGTCGTCGCCTGCATCGCTCTGTGCCTGCTGTTCCCGGTTGCCGCTCCGTTGTTCCTGGCCCTGTTCCTCGGCGTCGTCATTCGTGAAAGCGGTCTGACGTATTTTCACGAGTTGTTCAGCAACCAGGTCCTCTACGGGGCCACATTCTTCCTGGGGTTCACCCTGGGGGTCTTGTGCGAGGCGCAAACGATCCTCGATGAGAAGGTCCTGATCCTGCTCATCCTCGGCATCATCGCTCTGACGTTCTCGGCGATCGGCGGTCTGATCGGCGGCTACATCCTCTATTTCATCTCGGGAGGAAAGTATAACCCGGTCATTGGCATCGCCGGCGTCAGCTGCGTGCCGACCACGGCGAAAGTCGCGCAGAAGACCGTATCCAAGGAAAATCCTGAAGCAATCATTCTGCCCCATGCGCTGGGTGCCAACATTTCCGGCGTGATCACGTCCGCGATCTTCGCCGCCGTGCTGATTACGATCGTCAAGGCGGCTCAGGGTAACTTGTGATCAAAATCAACGCCAAGCTTCCCCGGTGGCCGCGAAGCGTCTACTGGATCCTGGGAGCAACGATTTCCTGCACGGGCGCCATTGGCGCCCGTCTTATTTCCAACGCCTTTCCACTGAACGAGCGCATTCCAATCTGGCTTGCCGGCGCCGTGGTCGTGTTTCTCGGTCTCGGCGTGCTTTCGTTCGGCACGCGCGCGCGCCTCGCCGATGACGAGCTGCCCCCCTCTCCTGCCGACATCGAGCGGCGCGGTGACAAGGATTTGGGCGACCAGGATTTGAAGGACGGGTCAGGCGACCCCTCAGCAGCCGGCCGGGACGATGGAGCGGGTGAAGGGAATCGAACCCTCGTCTAAAGCTTGGGAAGCTGTCGTTCTACCATTGAACTACACCCGCATCCCGACATCTCATACGACTCTATAATGGCCGCCGTCGCGGCTGGCAAGCCGGGCGCAAACGACGGCTATCCGCAGAGCGTGTATGGTGCCTTCGCGCATCCGCCATAATGCGCCAGCAATGGAACGATGCCCCCCGTGAACCAGGCGAAACCATGACCCGCACCCCGCCACCCGCCGCCCAAGGCAACCGCGGCAAGTTTATCGATCCCACGCTC